>CAMCXK010000022.1 GCA_945883435.1 Chthoniobacter flavus
TCGCGGATGAAGAGGAGGTCGGAGGGTTCGAAGGTGTAGGTGTTCATCGTTCGTCTCCTTGGCGGGCGAGGAAGGCTTCCATCGCGAAGAGGGAGCAGAAGTCGCCGAGCGGGCGTTGGGTTTTCTCAAGTTCGGCCAAGTATTGCGAGCAGAGCTCGAGGAGATTGGCTTGGGAGTAGTTGCTTTGTGGTTCTTCGTCGGAATTTTGTTTGGCGATCCAAGCGAGTTCTTTTTCGGCGATCTCGCGGAGTGCGGGGGTGAGTGCCGTTGGCTTTCCATTCGCTTCGTAAACGGAAAGCATCGAGCACACGCGATAGGGAAACTTGCCGCTGATCGGCATCTCTTTTTTAGGTTCGTTGGCAGGCGGTCGGTAGTGCTCCGAAAAGTAATCCAGCAGGGCGAAAGATGCTGAACCGAATTTGGCACCCCAGCGGACTTGCTCGCCGCTGCGCTTGTAGAGGCGGACAGAGACCGCGTCGCGGCCGAGTTCGCGCTTGGCGTGTTTTTCGGCGGATTGGGCTTCCTGGATCATGTCTTGAAGCGGTTCCTTGATGTGGCCGATCGAAATTCCGACCGACACGGTGGCGGTGGGTCCGGGAACAAGCAGCGTCCAACTTGGCTCGGAGGGTTTTGCATTTTTCAAGCGAATGAAACCCTCCCGCGCATGCTGGAAAGAGTTTGGATAGTCGTGTGAAAGCGAGGGATCGCCTTGGAAGGCTTTGCGGAGGCCGTTCGCGCAGTCGATGGCCGCATCCGCTGGCAGGATGGCAAGCACATCGTCACCCCCGGAGTAGATGAGATGGCCGCCGTGGTGCTCCACAATGCGGCGGGTGCAGTGGAGACCGAAATTCGCGAGGGCCTCGCTGAACTGAAGGTGGTAGCCGGGGGAGAGCGGACGGTGTCCGTCGAGCCACGGCATAGCTTCCTTGGGAAGGTTGGCCTCGAACCATTCGACAGTTTTACCCGTGACGAGATCGCGCATGGCCGGAGTTTTCTCGCCCGAGAGCCATTTGCCGATCTCATCGCCATCGAGGGCAAGCACGGCGTAGTATTTTCCGGGGGCTGAGCCGACGGATTTCAGAAGGGACCGCAAGGTGGTGATGGCGGTATCGCGCTCCGGCGATTCGGGCATGGATTCCCAGGTGCTGGCGTGGAAGACCGAGGCATCAATTTTTTCAAGCCAACGGGACTCGCCGTCGGCATCAGGGAGATCAAAGTCCAGAAGATGCCGAGCGGCCGCGATGGCTTTTTTGAAATCGAGAAAATTCGCCAAGGGTTCGTGAGAACTGGCAATTTGCTCGCGACATTTTTCCAACCAAGGCGCTGCGGCTACCGCGGGAACGGAGGGATAGGAAAACGCCTTTTTGTCGAACCCGTGTTTGGCGGCCAGATGGACAAGGTGCCAGACGCGCTTGATGAGATTCGGCGCGCCCAGCGGATGCGAGTGCCGGAAGAGGTGACCTGCTTCCGTGTGCTTGCTGGCCTTTTTAAACCAATCGTCAAATACCACTGCCTCCTCCTTGCCGCTAAAGGCGTCTTTCACATTAGTGTTGCGACCCTCCCAAGCTCCGAACTCGCGGGTCTGGCGGCGGGCGTCGAGTTGGTATTGGCAGAGTTGATAGTGGGCGCTCCATGCCCAACCGGAGTTAAGTTGGCCATCGCGGAAACAGCGCCCATCCTTGTCATTTCTTTCCTTGAGCACATCCGCAACATTTTTGGCCTTGAAGATCGCGGCGTCTTTGACGCCGGGAATTTGCGAAAGCGCTTCGAGTGCCGCGTTGGCATCGGACCACGGAAGAACCTGCCAGTGGATTTTCCAGTGGTTTGAAATTTGAAAATCCCAAAGTTTCTCGCTTGCTTCAGGAAGCGGCAGGTTTTTTTCCTTCAGCCATGCAAGGCAGTTGGTGGCGATGGATTGCCACTCGGCTTCGAAGGCGGCGCAGATGTTTTTTTCCACATCAAAATCCGCTGGAACAACAGCAAGGAAACGATTCGGAAATCCCGGTGTGAGGGGCAGGGATTGGTTGCCTTGGAGGTGCAAATCCTCCCAAAAGCTCTTGGATTCCGTGCCATCCGCAGCCGTGAATTTCGCGGCTTCAAGATGATGGCGCTCGAGCCAGTCGTAGAGCGGTTGGCCGCGCAGCGAGGGGAAAATGATTGTATCGGGGCCGAGGTGCCCAGCGCAGGCTTTCATGGCGTGGGCCATGAGCCACGAGAGAAGAAAACTGCCGCTCCAAAGGTCGCGTGTGCTTTGGGCTTGGGCGATGAAGTCTTGGACAGGGCCTATTTGAAACAGCAGGAAAGCCGGGGCAAGCCTTCCATTTGCATCGCGCGAGGCCTCGAGCGCACTCGTCACCGAACAATGATTCCAAATCGATGTGTCTGGAATGCGGGTGTCTGCAGGCAGGTAGGTAATGCGGTCCGCGTTTTGGGTCTGCCCCGACTTGTGCGTGCCCGCGTAATGAAGCCACAGACGCCATGCATGCCAGAATTTCGTTTGAAAATCTTCCACTCCTTGAAACGATGGGATCGAATCTGAAATAATTTTTGAGGCATCCGCGTGGCCTGGAAAATCAGCCGCCTGAAGCGAGCAACTTCTGCCCGCCAGAGGATGATTAAATCCCACTCCTCCACCGAGTGAGATTCCGGGTCCGCCTTTTGGTGCAATGAAGCGATCCGCTGCCGAGGCCGACCAATCGGATTCTTTCGTTGTATTCTCGGCGGATAGGCCGAACGCTTGGGAGATTGATGCAGCGCGTTTTTCGTGCTCCGGTGAATAATCGTAGGCCTTATCAGGAGGGTCGTGCAGGAACGCGCGAAGTTTGTTTTTCCAGAGAGTCATGGGGTATTCCTCTAATCGAAGTTTCGGAAAACCTATACATCACCGACATCCGCAGATGTCGAGAATTCATCTTTGCTTCATAAAAATGGCTAAGCCCCCGAGTGGGTTGGGGAGTTTTGCGCCTTGAAAAAAGTCCGCCGGGTTTGCCTTTAGGGTTCGGGGCGAGGCGGGCTGAAGGCGAGCGCGGGGGTGGATTTCTCCGGTTGGACGAGTTCGACGCGGTGGAGTGCCAGAGCTGTTCCGCCGGGGCCGAAGGCCGGGCGCGAGCCCTTTTCAAAATAGACCGGCATGGATTCCTGCAGGGGGAGAATCTCCAAATGAAGGTCGCCGGTGAGAATGTCCGGCCCGTGCCGGCGGAGGCCGATTTCGAACACCGAGCCGTTGTGGAAATCATCGCTGAGCAGGCGGCCGCGGTGGGTGAGCCGTGCCACGTCGCCGCTGTAGTGGATGCGTAAAATCGGGTTGGCGGCGAGGTCGAGGCCCGGCGGAAGCTGGATTTTCCAGACCGCCGCCGCTGCGAAATCGGCCGCGCCGGGGGCCACCGGCAGCGGAAACGAAGGATCGGGGGAGCTCCAGTTGCGAAGGGGGCCCGCGGGTTTCAAGGGCTCGGATTCGACAGCGAGGGTGCGGGTTTGAGCGGGGGCTTCGAGGAATGGTTGTCCGGTCGCCGGATCGCGTGCCAGTGCCAGCGAGTCGCCCTCGTTGAGAAGCACCACGCGCAACTCGCGGCCATCCCGCGAGCGAAGACGCAAGGGGGCTTGGGGATAGCAATCCGCCCGCACCACCAGCAGCGGATCGAAGCCGTGAAATCCCTCGAGCGTGGCCGTGTCGAACGCGAATTCCGCCGGAACGCCCGCTGTCTCGGCGAAAAAGACCGTCCAGCCACCATCGGGGTCGCTCCGTTTCATCAATGGTTGGGCGGTGGCATAGGCCAATGTGATGCCATTCAAGGGAAGGCGGAACGGCCAAATGAACGATGCGTCGGCGGGAATGGTGACGGGTCCCGCGGGGATCGACAGGCGGCGGTTGCCGGGCAGGTCCAGATCGAATTGCACGTGGTGGCGGGCGGGCATCGGGCGCAGGCGCTCGTAGTTGTTCACGAAGAGGAAGCCGGCTTCGCCATCCGAACGCACGCTCCAGCGCAGGGGGGCGCGTCCGGAGTCGTCGGGCCGCGGTGGCGGGAGGGTGGCCGGCATGCGGGCAAGATCCGGGCCAAAGTCCTCGAGGAACAAGTTCAGCCTGCGCAAGCCGTGGTAGTGCGGGCGGAGCTGCCCGAAGGTCCCGACGGGAGCCTGGAAATCGTAGGATTTTTCCGTGATGTCGAAGACATCGCCCAGCGTGGTGGACTTGTGAAGCGGAGCGAGGCGGCCCTCGGGGTTTTCCCCGCCGTGATACATGTAGTAGCCGATCCCCGCGCAGCCGCTCCCGATCTGGCACAGCGCGAGCGCCACGATATCCCGGGGATCCAGCCGGTTGCGGCGGTGGTAGGACACAAACATGCCGGAGCCGGTCTCGGCCGTGAGAAAGGGATAGCGCGCGCGGCTCTCGGCATCCTCGCCTCCGGCAACGGGATTCACATCGCTGGCGATCGACTCGTCGATGCGTTGAGCGCGGAATTCATAATTGTAGCCCATGGAGTCGAGGGGCGCGGTGGTTCCCTCCCAGGCGGCCTCCGCATACGCTCCGTAAAAAGGAATGATTTCCCCGGCGGGGAGGGGATCGATCATGCGGGGCCATCCGGTTTTGGTGTAAAGCGGGACATCCATCCCGCTGCGGAGGGCGAGGCTCTTCAAGTCGAGCAGATAGCGGGAGGGGCCCGAATATTCATTGTCGAGCTGGATGCCCACGACCGGGCCCCCGTCCTTCCAGAGCAGTCCCTGCATGTGCGAACCGATTTGCGAGTAAAGGCGCTCCACCGCCTGGAAAAAACGGGGGTCGGCGGGGCGCATGCCCCACTGTGGAGGGCGCGGCCAATGGGGGCTTTTCTCGATCCAATCGGGGAATCCTCCGTAGCGGGCCTCACCGTTGCACCAGGGGCCGCAGCGCACGATGGCCAGCAGTCCCTCGTTGCGGCAGGCTTCCAGAAACGCCCTCAAGTCCCGCTGTCCGCTCCAGTCCCACTCGCCCTCCACCTCCTCATGGTGGTTCCAAAAGACATAGGTCGAAACGATGCGGATGCCGCCCAGGCGCATTTTCCGAAGGGACTCCGCCCACTCGGCGCGGGGATGGCGTGAGAAGTGGAATTCGCCGATCACGGGAAACCAGGGCTGTCCGCCGAGAAGAAGGTGGCGGCTGTTGATGGATATTTCGACGCCTTCGGGATTCTTCGCCGCGCCGAGACGGAAATAGCCCGAGGCGGGTTCGGCGGGGCGGGCAACCGCCATGGGGTGGCGCTCGACCGCCGGCGGAGGAGGTGAGGTGAGGGTCATTCCCAAGCCCGCCACGGCAAGGGTTTTGAGCGCGCTGGTGATCATGGGGGAAATCTCCTGGTTGAAAGCGGGGTTGATCTAAGGGGTCATATCGGGAAACGGCCGGGAGGGTCTCCCGAGGCTGTTCTGAAAGGTGAGACACCCGGCACGGCCATTGTGTTCAAGCCTTCCCGCGGGAAGGGGATTTTTTCAGGGCGATTGGAGCTTTTTGAGCTTCGGAGCGATCACCGCCCGCACATAGGGATGGTCTGGATTCCGTGCGGCGAATTCCTGATGGTAGTTTTCCGCAGGGTAGAACGGCACCGGGTCGATGATCTCGGTGACGATCGGGTTGCGGAAGCGGGGTTGGGCCGCGGCTTTGGATTGTTCGGCGGCGGCTTTCTGGCCGGGATTCCGGGCCACGATGATCGAGCGGTATTGGGTGCCGCGATCGGCCCCTTGACGATTCAGCGTGGTGGGGTCGTGTGCGCTCCAGAACACCTCGAGAATTTTTTCATAGGAGAGGATGGACGGATCGAAGGTGATTTCGACGACTTCCGCATGGCCGCTGTTTCCGGAGCAGACCTCGTCGTAGGTCGGGTAGGGCTTGGCGCCGGCCGCGTAGCCGCTGGAGACCGAGACGACGCCCGGCAGGTTTTCATAGACCGCTTCGACGCACCAGAAGCACCCGCCGCCAAGAACCGCTTTTTCCGTGGGATTTTCCATACCCATCGCTACGAGCGCCGGGAGTAAAAAGACAATCGCAATTGCTCTCATGACCACGCTTTTGCCAGATCGGCCAGGTCCTCGGCGAGCGAATCCATTTTTTTGATGTCTTTGCGGCGTGCTTTGGCGGGGTCGACATTGTGGCCACGCAGAAGCGTGAGCATGTCCCGCAGACCCCGCCGGTGGGCATCGGTGGGTTTTCGCAGACCGGACAAGGCTGTCACGCGGGTGGTGAGTTCCTCAAGCCGCTGGTCCATCTCTCTCGCCCGGCACTCCATCAAATCACGATAGGAGGCGCGGAAATCCTCGATTTCCTTGAGGACCGATTCAGTGGGCAGAAGGTCGGGAGAGGGTGTCTTCACACGATCGCCACTAAACACAGGTTGTGCCGCTGTGCAAGTGCGGGTATCCAACAAATCCCGACCGGGTGGCCTTTGACAAGCCTCCGGAGCAGGTCCGTCAGGTCACGGTCCAGTGGAGCAGCGACTCGACCGCATCCCGCAAGAGGCTCGAGATGCCGATGCAGGCGGCGAGAAAATCCGACGCGAATCCGCGCCACGTGACACCCGGCGAGGTCAGCACGAGGAGACTCGCGATGAACGCCAGATTGCCGATGTAGATCACCACCAGTGAAAAAAAGTGGCCGCCGTATTCGAGGTCCGGTTGGCCGCGAAGGATCATCCAGATCGTAAATGCAAGATGCAGGGCCCAAGTGAACCCGATGCCCGCCAGAAGCAGGCTGGCATTCGCCGGCACGCCCGGAATGAGGCGCGCCACCCCGTAGGAAACGATCCACAGCGATGTGAAAATCGGGAAAAAATATGGCGCGAGGACAATCGCGGTGTTGGTGCGGTCGGTTTCGATTTTGCCACCGGACCAGCCGGACTCGAAATCCAGCACCCTTCCCCGGTGGAGCCAAACCCAGAGCGCGTGGGTGAGTTCATGGCCCATCACATAAAGAACCCGCAGCGGGGGAAAGGCAAAGAACCACACGGTCCCCGCCGCCGATCCAGCCAAGAGCCACAGTCCCTCGGGAGAGGCCCAAAATGCCGACAAGGCGGACTTTTCAACCGTCCGGAGGGTGGCCAGCGTCAGGGCCAGGGCGGGAAAAAGAAGAAAAACCGCCGCCGGGAGTTTGACGAATTTTTTGGGAACCGGGCGCCCGGTGAATGTGGCGATCTCCGCATGCAAGGAACGGCGGGATGGGCGGAGGCGTCGCGATGATCCCATGACAATGCCCGGAAGTGAGGGGAATCACACCGGATGCCGCCGGTCCTCGCGCGGCGGCATCAGCGGGGAAGAAGGGGTCAGGCTTTGGGAGCCTTCGCCGCGGTCAGCGCCTTGTTCAAACGCGCCTTGCGGCGGTTCGCAACATTGCGGTGGATGATGCCGCGTTTGGCAGCCTTGTCGAGGGCCGACGAAAGGGCGTCGAACTCGGTCTTGGCGACGGCCGCGTCACCGGAGACCAGTGAGGCGCGAAGTTTTTTCTGACGGGATTTGATGCCGGTGATCACGGCGGTGTTGCGGGCGTGGCGCTTCACACTTTGGCGGGCGCTTTTCTCGGATGATTTGGTGTTGGCCATAAGGAAATGTTGGTGCCAGAGGGGAGAATCGAACTCCCGACCAAGGGCTTATGAGTCCCCTGCTCTACCGCTGAGCTACCCTGGCTGGTAACAAAGACGTCGCGATTTGCGAGTCGGTAAAGGTATCCATGTTGCGACGCGGGGACAAGAATTTTTCGCCACCCGGGGAAATGGTCGAGATGCTCGCACGGTCTGGACGATCATGGGATGGTCACCTTAAGGCGGAGAAACTTCCGGTTTTCCCCTGGTTCCACCGGCACCGTGGCGCGCCGGATTTCATAGATCCCAGCATCGGTAAGGAGCGAGTCGGTGACGCTGGAAGTCGACCAGACCGCGTCGGTCGTGAGTTGGGACGTCCACTCCACGCGGCCGCTGGATCCGCTCAGGGCCTTGCTGCGAGGGTAGTCGAGCACAAGAAGACCATCGCCTGTGTGGAAGACGATTCCGGCAGTTGACGGTCCAGCTGCATCCAGTCCGAGGAAATATTCAAGGAGGTTTGAGAGACCGTCGCCATCGGGATCGCCGTTGGCGGATGGGTCGGTGAGGCTGGTCGCCCAATCGGCAAATGTGGGAGCAGTCACGGAGAGCATGCCTGGTTGGTAAACGAGATCGTAGTTGAAGGGGCTGAAAGTGCCGCCGGTGGCGTCTGAGGGGATGATTTCGTAGGTGCCAGCGGCGTCGTTGGCCAGCGTGCCGCCGTTGGCAGTGAGGGTGACGGAGCCGATGGTTTCATTGCCGACGAGTCCGCTGGAGGTGAAGGCGGAGGTGCCGAGCGCGAGGGATTGGCCAAAGGGTTTGGAGCGGTTCGACGCCGTGACGGTGAGGAGTTTTTGGCGGACGGTGGAGGATGGAACGGGGAGGGTGACGCGGGTGGCATTCGCGCTCGAGCAGAGGATGGTGCCGGCGTAGGAATCGGCGGCGATGCCTGCGGCGAGGCGGAGGTGGAGGGTGACGGGGCCCAGGGTGCCGTTGCCGGCGAGGGTTTGGGTGGCGGCGTAGCCGGTGGTGCCGTTGGCGGTTTGGGAGATTTCGAATCCGGGAGGCGCGGTGACGAGGATGCCGGAGTTGATGTGGGTGCCGGACACGGTGAAGGTGGAGCTGGCAGAGGCGTTGCCGTATGTGGCGGAGACTGCGGTAAGGGAGCTGTTTGCGGTGAGGACGGGCGCGGTGGCGGAGGGGGCATCGGTGATCAGGAAATCATCGATGTTTGTGCGGCGGTTCGAGGCGCCTGTGGCCTCGGTGCGTATGCGGGCGCGGACATTTCCACTTTGATTGATGGTGGCGGAAAAGGTGGCGGCGCCGGCTCCGGCGGTGAAGCGTCCGGCCTCTGTCCATGTGGATCCCGAGTTCAGGCTGTATTCCACGATCCACTCGATTTGGGTGTCGGAGCCATAGCGGCGGTTCTGAAAGCTGATCGTTCCAATGCCGCCGGCTTTGTCGGCGAGCATGGTGATGGCGGATGTGGAGTGGCCGCGAAGGCGAACCGATTTGGTTCCGTTTTTGAAGTCGCTGGCATCCGATCCGATCAGGGCCTCGGTGAAATTCCAGGAGATGCCATTGAGGCTCACATTCGCTGAGGCATAGGCGCTTTTTGTTCCATCCTCGAAATCGGCGAAAAAGTTTGTTTGTCCTCCGCCTCCGTCGCCTCCACCGCCTGCGGTGATGGTGAGGGCGAGTGTTTTATTACCGGTGCCTGTGGGGTTGGTGGCGGAGAGGGTGTGGGTGGTGGTTCCGGCGAGGGATGGGGTGCCGGAGATGAGGCCGGTGGAGGAGTTGACGGCGAGGCCGGCGGGGAGGTCGGTGGCGTTGAAGGAGGTGGGGGAATTCGAAGCGGTGATTTGGTAGGAGAAGGATTGGCCGACGGTGCCGTTGGCTGTGCCGGGGCTCGTAATGGCGGGCGGGGAGGCGGAGCCGAAGGACGAGTTGCGGGGATTCGGAGCGCCGATGGTGAAGTCGGCCTTGTTGTCACCCGAATCGGTGGCACCTCCGCCGGTGCGGAAGAGGGAGGTGGTGGAGGAGGGCGATGAGGCGGCTCCGGACCCTTCGTAGGCTGTGGCGGTGCCGTAGCCGACGAAGTCCTGAAGACCCGCTTGGCCGGCAGGGGATGCTCCCGTGAAGGTGTTGGTGGAATCGCGCAGGGCGATTTTGCCATTCGTGCCGCTCATGTTGCTGGTTCCGGTGGAGTCGGCGGTAGGGAGGGCGGCGCCGGTGTTGCCGCCGGCAAGTTTGACGAGATGGTATTTCCCGGGGGCGATCGAGCCGGTGAGCGGTGCGGCGGACCATGTGGTGCCGGAGGCGGACGCGTATTGGATGGACCAACCGGAGAGGCTGACGGTGGAGTTGCCGCGGTTGTAAAGTTCGACGAAGTCGGCGTTGTAGACGGCGCCGGAGTTTCCGCCCGCGCCGTAGGCCTGGCTGATCAAAACGGGATTCTGGATGATGGAGAAGCTCGAGGTGCTGGTGACGTTTCCGAAGGTGTTCGTGACAGTGATCGTGCCGCTGGAGGCTCCAGCGGGGACTGTCGCGGAGAGGAGGGTGGTGGATGTCGCGGTGAATTGGGCTTCGATGCCGTTGAAGGCGACGGATGTGACGCCGGCGAAATTCGTGCCATTGATGGTGACGACATCCCCGGCGCGGCCATTGGCGGGGCTGAACGAGGTGATGGCTGGCGACCCGTTTCCGGAGAGGACGAAAACGGTGGCGGCAGTGGAAGTCGCCGAGGCGCCCTCGGTGTCGGTGGCCACGGCCGTGAGGCTGAAAGTGCCAGCGTTGGTCGGGGTCCAGGAGGCCGAATACGGAGCCGTGGTGTCGATACCGAGCGAGGTGTTGCCGCTGAAGAATTGAACGCTCTGGACGGTGCCACTGGCTTCGCCAAGGGTCTTGTCCGTGGCGCTGGCGGCGAGGGTGAGGGGAGAGTTCGGGAGAACGGTGGTGCCGCTGGAGGGCGAGTCGAATGTCACCGTGGGCGGAGGGTTGGTCTCGATATTCGCGCCACCTGTGATGATCAGCGAGTAGGCTTGCGAGGCGGTTGTGAGATTTCCCGAGAGCGAGACGGTGGCGGTAAAAGTGCCGGCCTGCCCTGGCGAAGAGATGAGGACTTGCTCAACGGTGTCGACATTGTTTTTTCCGCGTATGGACGCGAGAGACAAGGCGGAGTCGGTCCAGTTGCCAACATAGGGCATGACGAACGGCAAAGTGGCGTTGCCGTTCGGGGAGGTGATCTGGAGGTCGAGGTTGTGGCGGAGGTTCGGGGTGCGGGAGTCGGAGGCGGTCTGGGCCGCGCCGGCCGGCTCTGTCCAGCAAAGAGTGGCGCGGATCGGCGAGACGCCATCCCACTGGAACGAATGGGTGGTGGTTTTGGTCGAGTTGTTGAGGGCTCCCTCGATCATTTTGGGGGCGGCGAGGCTGGCCTTGTGGGCGAGGATGACATCGGCGGCGGCTTTCACGTTGAGGAGCCCCCAGCCGTTTTTGTAATCGGGTCCTGTGGTGCCGAGGTCGTCCGCCGTGTGAATAAGGAGGGCTTTCAGCATGCTTGCGCGCAGGCGCTGGTTTGAGAACTCCCGGGCGTAAAGTTGGACGAGAAGGGCGGCCGAACCCGCGGCCGAAGGAGTGGCCATGCTGGTGCCGTCGTAGGTGTCGTAGCTGGCGTCGCCCGTCGAGATGGACGAGTAAACAGTGACACCGTTTGCCACAAGGTCCGGCTTGATGCGCCCGTCGTCGCAGGGGCCCCAGCTTGAAAAGGAGGACATGGCGGCTTTTGAGGTGTCGCGGTTGCCCGAGGTCACGGCATCGTTCACCGCGCCGACGGTCAGGATGTTTTTTGCAAGGCCGTTGAATGTGATGGATTGATAACCGCCCTTGGAGGTCAGGAGGTCTTGTTCATTTCCCGCCGCCCAGCAGATGAGGTAGTAGGGGAGGCTGTTGGCGAGGTTGTCGGTGGTCACGCATTCCGATTCATAGCGCCCCATGTCGGCCGAGGCCGCACTGTAGCCGTAGGAATGGTTCGAAAGGGGAATCCGGGCAATGTCACTGGCTGTTGCGGCTCCGGCGGATGTCATTTCCGGGTAGTCGCTGTTCCAGTCGTAGGAGTCGATCGAGACGAGCGGAGCCATTCCCTTGGCGCTCGCGGTGGTGCCATTGGCTCCGATTGTTCCGGCGACATGGGTGGCGTGGTCGTCGACGGCGACGGAGCTGTTTCGTTTGACGACGCGGGCGGTGTTGAATTCCCGGTGGGTGTTGCGGACGGAGCCGGCATCCCAAATCCCGACTTTCACGCCGGATCCATCCAGATTGTAGGGGGCTGATTGCCGGATGGCGGCCGCGCCGCTGCTGACCGCGGCATTGGTATTTTGGGTGGTTCGGTAGAGCGGGACTTCGCCGCGGAAGGAATACAGGATCGAAACCTTGTGACCGGGCCCATCAATTCGGAGGGGAACTCCCAGCCGGGCGGCCTTTTCGAGCACGGACTCGTATCGGGCCTCTTCCATTTCTGATAAACGTGCCGCGACGAAGTCCCGCTCCACCGGATTGGAGAGATCCGCCGTGGCAAAGAGTTCATCCGGTGTTTTTGCGGAAGAAAATGCGGCAGCCGCTTCGTCGGGCGTTGTGATTTTTGTGGAGGTGGTGAGTGCCGGGTCGGGCTGAGTATGAGGTGGTGGAGTGGAATGGTTCGCTGATTCCCCCGAGGTTTGCTCCCCTTTGCCGGGCGGGGTTCCAGCATCTTGTGATGATGGTGATGTTTCAGCCGAGCCTGCCGGAGAGTGGGATGCGTGAGGCAGCGGCTTTGCAATCCAGAGAACAAGTGCAAACAACGCACCGATGAGAATTGCCACAGGGAAGAACTTCCTCATTGCGTCATCCTTCCCGGCGGCGACGAAGGATCAACGCCCGCGAAGTGACGATCCCGTTACACAAAAACCAGACTTCCCGTGCCAGTGGCCAGCGGCAAGGTCGAATCTTACATGTCGGTGAACTGGTCGCTCTCGCGATGGCTGAGGAGCGGTATTTTCTTTTCGGCAAGACTTGAGACCAAGCGCTCACTCAAGTGGGCGCCTTGTTCGCTGCGGCGGATGGTGGCCTCGATTTTCTCCGTGGTCTCGCGGGCCGCGCTTGCGCTTCGTTAAGCGAGGTTGCGGACCTCTTCTGCCACCACAGCAAATCCGGCTCCCGCCTCGCCGGCCCGGGCGGCCTCCACGGCGGCATTGAGGGCCAGAATATTGGTTTGAAAGGCGATTTCGTCGATGGTGCGAACGATTTTGACCATTTCCCCGCCGGCGGTTTGGGTGTCCCGAACGGCGTTCGAGAGTTTTTCAACCGAGGCCTTGATTTCGTCCAAGGTGTGCAGGAGTTCCTGCATCTGGCGGCTTCCAAGGCAATCGGCAGGGGCGCACCCCTTGGCGATATTTTGGTGAAATGCTTGCCGACGTGTGCAAGGTTGGCTTTCTATGACTGGTGCCTTTCTCTTTTACTTCCTGTTTGCAATTGTGCTCCTCGGAGCGTTGGTGGTTGTTTTCCTGTTGCTGAATTTCTTCGGCACCTGGCTCCGCGCGAAGTTGGCGGATGCGCCGGTATCATTCGCGAAGCTCATCGGGATGCGCCTGCGCCGGGTTCCGATGGGTTTGATTGTGGACAGCCGGATCACGGCTGTGAAAGCCGGCTTGGCACTCGACACCGATCCTTTGGAGGCCCACTACCTTGCAGGCGGCAACGTGTCTCATGTTGTTCTCGCCCTCATCGCCGCAGACAAGGCGAAGATTGTTTTGGATTTCAACCGGGCCTGCGCGATCGATCTGGCTATCAAAGGCACCAGCAAAACTGTCTTGGAAGCGGTGCGCACGAGCATCAACCCCAAAGTCATCGACTGTCCCAATCCGGCCACGGGAAAAACCACCATTGACGCGGTGGCCCGGGATGGAATCGGCGTCAAGGTGCGGGCGCGCGTGACGGTGCGATCCAACCTGAACCGCTTCGTTGGCGGTGCCACCGAGGAGACGATCATCGCCCGCGTGGGCGAGGGCATCATCACCTCAATCGGATCCGCCGCCTCCTACAAGGATGTGCTGGAAAATCCCGACACGATTTCGCGCACCGTTCTTGCCAAGGGATTGGACACGGGGACGGCATTTGAAATTTTGTCGGTGGATATCGCCGATGTGGATATCGGCGACAACATCGGCGCCAAGTTGCAAGCCGAGCAGGCCGAGGCCGACAAGGTTGTTGCCCAAGCCAAGGCGGAAATGCGCCGGGCGGCGGCTGTCGCCACCGAGCAGGAAATGAAGGCCCGAACCCAGGAAATGCAGGCCAAGGTTGTGGAAGCCGAGGCCCAGGTGCCCGAGGCCATGGCTGAGGCCTTCCGCTCCGGCAATTTGGGAATCATGGATTACGTGCGTATGAAAAATCTGCAATCCGACACGGCGATGCGGGAGTCGATCGCCTCCCCGGGGACCACACCGACTATTTAATCGCACATGGAACAACTTGTCCTCGTCCTCCTGATTGCGGCGATCAGCCTCATCAACTGGCTGATCGAGCAATCCGGAAAAATGAGGGAACGGCGCCGCCTGGAAAAGCAGCGTGGGCCCGCTCCGGAGGTCGATCCCGAGCCGTTGACGCATCAACCTCGCGAGGCGGTTCCTCCCCCTTTTCTTGAGGAATGGAGAACCCTTTCGGACACTGCGGAGCCTGCCCCTCCCCCGCCTCTTCCACCGGCTGCGGTCGCACCGGTGGTTTTCCCCGTTCCCGTTCGAGACCCGTTGCCGGCGGTTCAGTTGCGTCCGGGGCCGCGGGTGCGCCCTGCAAAAGCCCCTGTTCCGGGCGGATCCGCTCTCTTACCGGATCTCAAAAGTTCCGTCGCGCTCCGTCAAGCCGTGCTGGCGCGGGAGATTCTTGGGCCGCCGCGGGGGCTTGCTTCGTATTGATGGCATGCTGACGCCGATCCAAGAACACGTGACCCGCCGGAATGGCACGGAGCCGCCTTTTCAAAACCCGTATTGGAATCACAAGGAAGAGGGGCTTTACGTGTGTGTGATTTCCGGGGAGGCGTTGTTTTCCTCGCGCGACAAATTCGATTCCGGAACCGGTTGGCCCAGTTTCACCAGGCCTGTTCAAGCCGGCGTGGTCGCCGAGGTGGTGGATTGCTCGCATGGGATGGAGCGGGTTGAAGTGCGGTCGATTCCGGGCGCTTCGCACCTGGGCCACGTCTTTCCCGATGGTCCCGCCCCCGGTGGATTGCGGTATTGCATCAATTCCGCCGCTTTGAAATTCGTGCCGGTGGGAAGCCTGAATCCCATGCAAACGCAGCTTTTTTGCCATGCCAAAAGCTGACGAATCCTTTCCCCGGGCGGAGGTCGAGGCGCTGTGGGCACCTTGGCGAGTGGAGTATTTCGAGGCCGAGCATCGCACGGGTGTCGATTTCCTGACCGAGGCGTCCGAGACTTCGGACGACCGTGCCCACTTGGTGGTGGCGCGGCGGGCGACCGCCTTTTTGATCATGAACAAATACCCGTATTCCGCGGGTCACTTGATGGCGGTGCCGAATCGCAAGGTGGCGGCCACGGGAGATCTTGAAGATGCGGAAATCCTCGATCTGTGGCGCTTGTGCGCGCGGGCCCAACAAATCCTGGCTGTGGCGGTGCGCGCCCAGGGATTCAACATCGGCTGGAATACCGGACGGGTTTCGGGGGCCGGTGTGGAGACACACTTGCATGTCCATATTGTGCCACGCTGGATCGGTGATTCGAACTTCATCGCGGTGATTGGCGGCACACGCATCATTCCGGAGGGCTTGATGCCCCTTTACGAACGTTTGGTGAGGGTGGACGCGGACTTGTCCTGAGGAGATCCGCCGCTCAACGCGCGGCGGAGGGGAAGCGCTCGGCGAGTTCGTCCGTCGCTTTGGCGGCTTCCGCCGTGTTGCCTGCGGCCTGGTAGGCGGCAATCGCCCGGCGCAGGGCATCGGGCGTCAAAACGGGGTCGTCTGTGAGAACGGCAACGGCCATGTAGGCGCGCGCGGCGGAGGCGGGATCGTGGGCGGCAAGATGGATGTCGCCCGAGAGAAGCCGAGCCTCGGCATTCCAGCGGCCCTCTGGCTGATGGTAAAGCGCCTGATCAACGGCGGTGCGCGATTCGGCGGAGCGTCCTTGAGCCAGTAGCGCGCGGGATTTCGCGATCAAGCCCCGGGCTTGGGCGGCCGGTTCGGTGGCGAGCGACAAAAACTTTTCCGCCGCAACGACGGCCTCCGGCGCCTTGCGGGATTGGTTTTTGGCTTCTGCCAGAAGAATCCAAGCCTCGGCAGGCACATTGCCCGGGGAGGCCGCCAGGGGATCGAGCCACTTTTCGGCCAGAGCCGGTTTTTGATCGTTCAAGGCACCCTGGGCAAGCCACAAGACGATTTCCGGAGGCAGGGCCTGGCGGAGCGAGGCCGCTTCGCGGGCGGCAGCTTGTCGGTCCTGCAGTTGGTAATGGGCCAGCACCAAACGGAGAGCCGCCCGGTCGCCGTAGTTGGTGGAATCGAGGAGTCTCGCCTTGTCAAAAAGGGGGATCGCCTCGGCATATTTTTTTTCCTCGAAAGCGGCCCAGCCCAGCCAGAAATGGGCTTGTGCGGAGGCGGAGGTGTTGGGGAATCTTTCAAGCAACTGACGGAATGCGGCAGCCATTTCGGCATGGCGCTCTTTTTGGCCCAGCGCGAGGGCCTTTTGAAGAAGGGCGAGTTCCACCTCCTTGCTGTAAGGGTGGGATTGGATCACGGTTTCAAAATCCCCGACCGCGCCGTTGGTGTCCTTGAGTCGAAGCTTGCACAGCCCCCTTTGAAGAAGCGCCGAAGCTGCCAATTTGTCGGAAGGGTGCTTGGCAAGAAATGCGCCGAAGGACTGGATGGCCGCTTCGTTTTGACCGCTGGCAGCCTGGCTCCAGGCCAGTTTGTAAAGTGCCGCCGATGCCTGCTCGGGGCGCAGCGAGGGATTCGCGGGCAGCGGCATGTAGGCGGCGGCGGCTTCGGCATAGCGCCCCTCTTGGAAGAGAAACTCGGCTTTCAAAAGCATCGCCGATGCGGCTTGTGCGGCCGGGGGGCGGGTTTGCAAAAAAGCATCCACTTCGGCCGGAATCGAGGGATCGCGGGTCGCATGCAGGCTGAGAAGGCGCTGGAAGCGGGTGTCCGAACCGGCCTCCGCAGGATGCTCCGCCAGAATCTTGTCGTAGATTTCGCGGGCGCGGTTGTCCTGGCCGGACTCTCGCCATGCCGCGGCGATCCAGCGCAAGGCCTCTGCACGGGCCTCTCCGGTCAAAGTCGACTCGGCCAATGCCGAGCGGGATGTCACGCCGTTGAAGTCCTTGGATTCGAAGAGCATTCGCAAAGTGGTTGAGACCGCCTCGGCACGCACTTGAGGGTCCGGGGATTGCGAGGCAGCCTGATCAAGAAGGGGAAGGGCAACCTTGGATTGGCCGAGTTCCCGTGCCAGACGGGCTCCTTGCAATGCGGCACGGGCTGAGATTTCGGATGTCTCGCCGTGGATTGCCAAAAAACGGGATGTCTCGAGGGCCCCCTGCTTTTTTCCGGATTTCATCTGCAAGGCGGCAAGCGCCAGCGCGGCATTTTGACGGTGGGCATGGGTGCCGAAATCGTTCATCAGCGCCCGGTATCCAGCTTCGGCCGCCGCTTGATGGCCGGCGAATTCGTGGTTGCGGGCAGCCGAGTAAAGAGCCGCGAGGCGAACGTTGTTCTCATTCGTCTCGCGGGCGGCAAGTTCGAATTGCAATGCGGCGGGTTCGTATCGTTTTTCGCCGGACAGGGCTTCCCCCAGGCGGAAAGCGGCGGCCGCCACCGAAGGACCGTTTTGAAACTCGGAGACCAGCTTTTCACAGGCCGCACGCGAGGCGCCCGGGTTGCCTGTCAGTCGATGGCATTCCGCCAACCGGAAAAGAGCCACATCCCGCCCGGTCGCTCCGGGCGAAGAGACCAGAAAGCGCTCGTATTCGGGAATCGCCAATTCGTAAAGCTTGCGCGCAAACAATCCATCGGCCTTGGAAAATCCCGTCTCACCCGGAGAGGAGGCCGCCGCAGCGGGCATGGTCTCCAGCGCGGGCGTTGGAGGCGGAGTTGCAACAGGAGGCGGTTTTGGCACCGCCTCGGCGCGCCTTACTGTCACGGGCTGGGCCGGTGCCACCTGGTCGACCCAAGAGGGATTCCGGTAGTTGTCGATATCGGGGGAGCCCACTGGCAGCGCTCTTCTCACCTCCTGGGCGTTCCCGAACTGGATCGCCAGAGCCAGGGCCGCCAAAACCGCATGCCTTGGGATGAGCGGGCGTTTCATTCCGGGCGGCTCGTGGCAAAGGCCACATTCCAAATATTGGCCTTCCGGCAGATGTCCAGAACAGCCACCACATGGCGGTAATCGGTGTTTTCATCCCCCCTGAGGATCACAGCCTGGTCGGGATAGAGAGCGGCGATTTTTTGAAGCGCCTCACCAAGGGCAGCGGCATCCAGTGGGCGTCGGTTCATGATCGTCGAGCCATCGGCCTTGATGTTCAGAATGACTTCGCCGACCGCACGGCGGGTCTCCTTTCCCTCACGCGCTTTTGGAACCTTGATGTCCAGTTCGGTTTCGCTGCGTGAGAAATTCCACGTCACCAGGAAAAAAATAAGGAGCAAAAAAACGATGTCCACCATCGGCGCGATCTGGAAACCCGGCGGAGCGGATTGGACGGGCGGACGGAAGTTCATGGATCAGTCCCGGCGGACGGATGAAAGTTGCGCGATCAAAATCGTCGTGGCGGCCTCCAAATCCGAGATCATCGTCTGCACGCGCCCACGGAAAAACGCATAGGCCGCCATCGCGGGGATTCCGACAAAAAGCCCGGCGGCGGTTGTAATCAATGCCTCCGAAACCCCCTCGGCCAGCATCATCGGGCGCGATGCGGCGATATCGCTGGCCACGACCGTGAAGGATTTGATCATTCCCAGGACAGTCCCCAGAAGTCCCAGCATGGGGGCGATCGAGCCGATGTCGGCGAGGTAGCTGATACGCTGGTTCCAGAGTCCGGCGAGGCGAATGCCCTCGGCCTGGGCGATTTCCCGGGCCTCCGCAAGCGTGGCGGCGGGGTGTTTTGTCAGGAACTCCAAGGTGCGTTCCATCACGCCCGCGACCGCCTCGCTGTGGCGATGGGAAATGGCCAGGAGTCCGAGCAGGTCGTTTTTCCGCAGCAGGGTGTCGGCCGACTGCATGTAGCGCGCCGATGCGACCCGGCCTCTCCGCAGCGTTCCCAGATAAACAAGGATTAGGGCCAGCGCCAGAACCGAGATCGCCGCCAACGGCATCATCATGATGCCTCCCGACTGGGCCACTTGCCAGAGGTTGGTCATACCGGCGCTTTCTCCAGCAGGAGATGTGGCACCGGATTGTGAGAGGGCGGCAAGGAGTTTCATCGGGCGAATGGTAGCAATCGGTGGATTCCCGGCAAGGGGGTCACTCCCATTCGATGGTCGCGGGCGGCTTGCTTGAGATGTCGTAGCACACCCGGTTGACGCCGTTGACCTCGTTGATGATGCGGGTGGAAATGCGGGCCAGGATTTCGTGGGGCAGGCGCACCCAGTCCGCCGTCATCCCGTCGTGGCTGTTCACAATCCGGAGGGCCACTGTGTAATCGTAGGTGCGCTCGTCACCCATGACACCCACGGAGCGGACCGGCAAAAGGACGGCGAACGACTGCCAAACCTTGTAATACCAGTCCGAAGCGCGCATTTCCTCGAGAACGATGGCATCCGCATCACGCAGGATGCGCAGTCGGCCGGGTGTGATTTCTCCCAGGATGCGCACGGCGAGACCAGGGCCGGGGAACGGTTGGCGGTGGACGATTTCCTTTGAGAGACCCAGCTCCTCACCGACCTTGCGAACCTCGTCCTTGAAGAGTTGGCGCAGGGGCTCCACCAATTCAAACTTCATTTTTTCCGGAAGGCCACCCACGTTGTGGTGGCTTTTGATCAAGGCTGCCGGATTGCCCGAGATCGAGACGCTTTCGATGACGTCCGGGTAAAGCGTGCCTTGGGCCAGGAACCGGTAATGGCCGGGGTCGGATTTTTTCAAATCCCGCGCGGCTTGCTCAAAAACCTTCACAAACTCGTTGCCGATGATCTTGCGTTTTTTCTCGGGATCGGTGACGCCCTTCAGTCTTTTGAGAAAGCGGTCCGAGGCGTCCACGGTTTGCATGCGAATGCGGAATTCCCCGGCGAAGAGTTTTTCCACCGCAGCGACCTCGTTGGCGCGCAGAAGGCCGTTGTCCACAAAGATGCAGGTGAGTTGGTCGCCAATCGCCTTGTGAAGGAGTGCGGCGGCCACTGAAGAGTCCACCCCGCCGCTCAGGCCAAGAATGACGCGGCCGTCCCCAACCTGGTCGCGAATCCCGCGGCAGGTCCGTTCGATGAACGACTCCATGGTCCATTGGGAGCGGCATCCACAAATGCGGTGAACGAAGTTCGCGAGAATTTCCCCGCCGCGCGGCGTGTGAACGACCTCGGGGTGGAATTGAAGGCCATAAATGTGGCGTTTCGGATCGCCGATCACCGCATGGGGGGAGTTTTCTGTTTTTCCGAGGGCTTTGAATCCGGCCGGGAGCTTGGTGATTTTGTCGCCATGGCTGTTCCAGACCTCGAGACGCGCAGGAAGTCCCTTGAACAATGCGCAGGAGGCGTCGCCTCGAAGCATGCCGGGGCCGTATTCCCGCGCCTCGGCCTTCTCCACCTTGCCACCGAGTCCGTGGGCGAGAAGTTGCATGCCGTAGCAAATTCCAAGAACAGGCACTCCCAGATCATAGATCGCACGATCCACTTGAGGGGCTCCTTTGGCATAAACGCTGGCGGGACCGCCCGACAAAACAATGCCCGAGGGGCGCAACTTCGCAATGGCGGAAGCTTTTGTGTGAAACGGCAGGATTTCGGAAAACACCCGGCATTCCCGCACCCGGCGGGCGATGACTTGGGTGTATTGGGAGCCGAAATCAAGGATGAGAATCCTGTCTTCGGCGGGCGGCGCGGGTTGGGATTTGGGCTTGGGCATTAGCGGTATTCGGGGCCGAAGTCGTCGGAGACCGGGTCGTTGGGAACAATTTGCCCGCGGCCTTGAAGTCCTTCCTCGAGGCGGGAGCCGACTTCGTCCACCGAACTTCCGGTGACCGAGCAGGCGCTGAGAAGCAGCGATATCTGAGCCGACAAAGCGAAAAGCAAACGTTTCATGGGGCGATCGTATTTTCCCGCACCGGACATGGCAAATCCGATTCCTTGGCTTTGCCGCATGAGACTCCGTGCGGCAAAGCCGATCGGCAGCGGTGGCACCTCAGCGATTTGCCGTCGGCAGGATTTTTTCGCGCACCACAGGAAGGAGCCCGCTGCCGTCGAGAAGATCTCCCGAGAGTTCCCAGAACATGGCACCGCGGAATCCCTCCTGATTGATGTAGTCGAGCTTGTGGGAGATGGATTCGCGGTCTTCGTAAGTGATGAAAAGACCCCCTTGGAGATTCGGGGCATGGATCCAAGGAACCTTTGCGCTGCTGTCCCAGTGGCGGCGGTAGTTGGCCGGGTCGGCAGCGAGCCGTTTTTCGATGTCCCAGTAGTCGAACATGCCGGTATTGTCCCAGGTGCCGGTGGCAGCGCCTGGCGAGGGTTGGCGGAGTCCGTTGTTTAATGATGGCACCCCACGCCAGCTCAATCCGTAGAAGGGAAGTCCCACCGCGAGCTTCTCGCGGGGCACACCAGCATTCAAATAAGCATTCATGGCGGCGCGAACGGTCAATGCATCCCCCGGTGTGCCATTGAGAGGGGCGGCATGGTTGGTCGTGGATTCCCATGCCCCGTGGAGGTCGTAGGTCATGACGTTGATCCAATCCAGTGTGGCGGCCACTGCGGAGGGTTCGATATTGGCGATTTTGTCGGGTCCCGCCGGCGCGGCAATGGTGAGATAATACTTGCGGGCGTCGGCAAGCGCGGCGGCATCCAGTTGGCGTCGGAGTTCCTGCAGTAGCAGGGTGAAATTCCGTTTGTCCTCGGGACGTGAAACATTGGACGGAAGGCCGCCTCCACCGGGGTATTCCCAATCGATATCGACTCCGTCAAAACCGTATTTGCGGATGAAGGCGATCGCGGAAGCTGCGAATCTTTGGCGCGAAGTGCTTGTGAGGGCGATATCGGAGAACCGGCCTGATAGCGTCCACCCGCCCACCGAGATCATCGTGACAAGATGGGGGTTGCGGGACTTGAGCTTTTTAAGCTGGTTGAAATTGCCCTTGAGGGGCTGGTCCCAAGTGTCGCCGGGGTAGGACTTCTCAACCGCCGCGTAGGAATCGTAAAGGACCACCTCTCCGGCGGACGAGATATCTGCGAATGCGTAGTTGATGACATTCAGGTTTCCGGCCGGAATGTCCTCCACATGGTAGTCGCGAGCGTAGATTCCCCACTCCGGAAAATAGCCGACGATGACTTTGCTCAAATCCTTCGCGCCAGAGACAGGCGAGGGGGTCGGAGTCGGCAGTGGAGTTGGCGCTGGAGTGGGAGTTGGCGCTGGAGTGGGAGTTGGAGTGGGAGTTGGAGTGGGAGTTGGAGTGGGAGTTGGAGTGGGAGTTGGAGTTGGAGTTGGAGTTGGAGTTGGAGTTGGAGTTGGAGTTGGAGTTGCGATCGCAACGGGTGTCCCTCCGGTGGAGGTTTGCACACTCAGGTTTTGAAGGGATGCCGTGGCATTTGCCGGATTTGCGATAAAGCCAATCGTGATGGATTGTCCCGGTTGAATGGTGTTGTTCCAAGGTTTGGGAGTCACCCGGTAGGCCGGGGAGGATTTTGCAACCATGAGATCACCTTCCCATAGCGAACTGATCGTTGAGGGGTAGTTGAATGAAATGGCCCACCCGGAAACTGGCACTGGGCCATCATTCCGAATCACAATGCGGGCCTGCATTCCACTGCTCCAAAGATTGTCGATGGCATGGGAGACGTTGAAGTTGCCCAACGCTGGCGCTGGAGTTGGAGTTGGCGCTGGAGTGGGAGTTGGCGCTGGAGTGGGAGTTGGCGCTGGAGTGGGAGTGGGAGTGGGAGTCGGAGTCGGAGTCGGAGTCGGAGTCGGAGTCGGAGTCGGAGTCGCGGAGGGAGTGATAGAGAGGTTGCGAATGTTGGCGGCGGAACCTCCCGGTTGAATGAGGTAGCCGATACTCACGGTGGCCCCCGGAGCGATGGTGGAGTTCCAGGACTCGGGTGCAAGGGTGTATTTTGGCGATACTCCGGAGGTTGAGAGTTTCGCATTCCACTGGCTGGTGATTTGTCCTGTGGCGTCGAAGTGCACGCGCCAATCCGTCGCGGGAGTGGATCCGTTGTTTTTAATGCGGATCTCGCCTTGGGCTCCTGATCCCCAGTCGCCCGTGGAGACTTGGCTGACGGTCAGACTGGCTGTGGATGGAGGCGTGGAGGGCGAGGGGGAAGGAGAGGAAACGGGAGTGGGCGAGGGCGTGGGCGTGGGATCCGGGCATGTGCAACCCGTGCCGCAGCCTCCGGCGATACTGGCTTTTTGGGGAGCGGGTGGAGGAACGGGCTGCAATGCGGGATCGAAATTGTAGCCGCTGAAATCGAGGTCGCTCAGTGAGAAAAATGCCTCTCCGGCTGGATCGTTCCGTTGCCAGATCACGTAGAGAACATGGCGTCCGGTGCGTGGCGGCAAGTCCATGCCAAACCGGTAGGTGTTGCCATCCAAAACGACATCGCCCTCGATGGGAAGGGGTTCAAGATCGTCCCAGCGAAGGGGTTTTGTCGGATCATAGGAGTTTTTCGACAGATAAACCTCGAAGCGGCTGGGTGAGTGGGGCACGGTTGCCGAGAAGCAGGCATCGTAGCGGCCCGGCTGGACTTTTGTGGCTGGCCAATCCACCCGTGGTTGGTCGAGGCCTGCGTATTTCGAGCGTCCCGCGCTGGCAAGCTGGCCATCGGGAATCAAGTCCCGGTAGTTGCGTTGCGGCACCAGCAGGCTGACCTCATGCCAATCATAAAATGCCTGCGTGCCACCCGCCGCAACAGCAGCCTTGGCTGCCGGACTCGAGGGAGACATGGGGTTTTCGAGGAAGACCTGATAAACGCGGCTGATCGGGTTTCCCATGGAGCCGTGGGCGAGACAGGCTGCTGACGTGGTCAAAAGGACAAGGAGGGAAAAAAGAGCCTTCATGAAGCCTTGGACAATAAGTGAAGCCCCGCCGTTCAATGTTTCGCGCACGGTTGTGCGTGTCCGGCTTTCCAGCCTGTCTGTCGCAAAGTGTTGCGCGGGGTTTGTTGACACACCGGATGCACCTCCCCATAGTCTGCGCCCGCTCTGGAACAGGGCACCCATCTACTTATGCAAAACATCCGCAATATCGCCATCATCGCCCACGTCGACCACGGGAAGACCACGCTGGTCGACCAGCTGCTCAAGCAAGCCGGCACCTTCCGCTCGAATCAAAAAGTGGATGAACGCGTGATGGACTCGATGGATCTGGAAAAGGAAAAAGGCATCACGATCCGCGCCAAGAATGCGGCGTTCCGCTGGAAAGATTATCACGTGAATATCGTCGACACCCCCGGTCACGCCGATTTCGGCGGAGAGGTCGAGCGCATCATGAAGATGGTGGATGGCGTCTTGCTGGTGGTCGATGCCTACGAGGGTCCCCAGGCCCAGACGAAATTTGTTTTGCGGAAGGCGATGGAAAACGGCCTCAAGCCAATCGTTGTCATCAACAAAATCGATCGCGAAAATGCACGCCCGCACAAGGTGCTCGACATGGTCTTCGAGTTGTTCATGGAATTGGAGGCGAATGACCAACAGCTGGACTTTCCCCATATTTATGCCAGCGCCAAAGCAGGGTTCGCCAAGATGGAACTTGATCAGGAGAGTTCGACGATGGAACCGCTCTACGAGGCTATCGTGACCCACATTCCTGCGCCACCGAAGCCGGAGGTGGAGTATTTTCAGATGCTCGTCTCGAATCTCGACTACAGCGATTACCTAGGCCGTATTGCCTACGGCCGCATCATCAGCGGCACGGTCAAACAAGGGGAACCCATCGTCTGCATTCACGAGGGAGGAAAAAAAGAAAAGGCCAAGGTAACGGCCATCTTCTCCCACGAGGGCTTGGAGAAAATCCAGATTTCCGAAGCCTCGGCGGGCGACATTGTCGGTATCAGCGGCTTCGAGGAGGTGTTCATCGGGGAGACCCTCGTGGACAACGAGGAGCGCGAGGCCTTGCCATTTGTGGAAATCGACCCGCCAACGATCTCGATGAAAATCTGTGTGAATGACTCCCCTCTGGCCGGACGCGAGGGAAAGTTGCTTACGGCGCGCCAGATTCGCGACCGCTTGGTGAAGGAAACCCGCGGCAACGTCTCGCTGATCTTTCAGGATACCGATACCGCCGGCCATTTCGACGTGAAGGCGCGCGGTGAAATGCAAATTGCCATTCTGGTCGAGCAAATGCGGCGTGAGGGCTTTGAGTTGCTGGTATCGCGTCCGGAGGTCATTTTCAAGCGAGCGGAGGATGGTTCGGTGCTCGAACCGATGGAGTCGCTCTATGTGGACGTGCCGCCCGACAATCTGGGCGATATTCTGCAATCCCTCGCCGGGCGCAAGGCGGAGATCGTGAACATGGAGCACAAGCCCCACAGTGTTTACGTGCAATCCGTGATCCCGACGCGCGGTCTGATCGGATTCGAGACCGATCTTGTGAACCTTACAAAAGGCCATGGAATCGCGAGCCACCTGTTCAAGGAATACGGACCCCACAAGGGAGAGATTCCGAGCCGCAACAACGGAGTTTTGGTTTCCATGGAGGCCGGCACCAGCATGGCCTATGCTCTGGAAAGCATTCAGGAGCGGGGCCGTCTTTTCATCGGGCCTCAAGAAGATATTTATGAGGGCATGATCATCGGCGAGAACTCGCGCCCGGATGACATGCCGGTGAATCCCTGCAAGGCCAAAAAGCTCACGAACATGCGCAGCCAAGGGGATGGCAAGGGAATCTCCCTCGCCCCTCCGCTGGTGATGAGCCTGGAGCGTTCGCTGGAATACATTGCCCCCGACGAATACGTGGAAATCACTCCCAAGTCGCTTCGGCTCCGCAAAAAAATTCTCGATGCAAACGCCCGCAAGCGTGCGGAAAAGTCGGCCGGCGTTTTCGCCTGAACCGCGTTCGTCAAAAACTTGGGCACCGGGATTCGAGCGTCAGGCGTTCGGAATCCCGGGCGCTCAGTTCCCTCCAGGAGCCGGCGGGCAGAGATTCCATCGTCCAGTCCCCCACGGCGGTCCGGATCAATCGCAGGGTGGGGTGTCCCACGGCCGCGGTCATTCTCCGAACCTGCCGGTTGCGCCCCTCGTGCAAACGCAATTCGATCCACACGTCCTCGACCGATTTGCGGAGCCTGACGGGAGGGTCGCGCGGTGGCCACTCCGGCGGGGGGGCCAATCGCCGGGCGTGTGCCGGCAAAGTGGGCTTGCCGTCAAGGGGAATTCCGGTGCGGAGTTTCGACAAAGAATCCTCTGTCGGTCGCCTTTCGACCAAAACATGGTATGTCTTGCAGACGTGACGGCTTGAATCGAGCAGGCGGGAGGTCCAGCGGGCCTCGTCGCTCAGCAGGAGGAGTCCCTCGGAGTCGGCATCCAGCCTGCCAATCGGGTAAACGCGTTTGGGCAGTCCGAATTCCGCAAGCGTCCGGTGGGGGCTCCCGTTCGGAGTGAACTGCGAGAGCACTCCGTAGGGCTTGTGGAATGCCAGGATCACACCACTTTCAAACGCGAGAGGTCCTGCGAGTCCACCATTCCGATGGGATGACGATTCCCATCGAGCACCACCAGGTCGTCGATCCGGTGTTGCTCCAAAAGTTGCAGGACCTCCGCGGCCAGGCGGTCTCCAGTGATCGATACCGGCCTCAAGGTCATCAAGTCACCGACCGGCATGGAACCAATACCGGGGTTGCCGGGAAAATGGCGGGCGAAGTCGCCATGTGTGAAAATTCCCGCCAGTGTTCCGTCGGGGTGGACAACAACAGCAGCTCCGGTGCGTTGCGCCGTCATCGCCTGGATCGCCTCGACAACCGGCGTTGTCGGGGAAATCACGGCGAGCGCGGTTGCCGGCCGCATGATTTGATCGACCTTGAGAAGCAGAGACCGGCCGAGTGATCCGCCGGGGTGGAATCTGGCGAAATCCTCTTTTTGAAATCCCCGGCTTTCGAGCAATGCCATGGCCAAGGCGTCTCCGAGAACCAGCATCGCGGTCGAACTGGACGTGGGGGCAAGATTCAAGGGGCAGGCCTCCTGCGAAACCGATACATCGAGCACCGCGCTGGCCACTTTCGCCAGCGACGAGTTTGCATCGCCGGTGAAAGCGATGATTGGCAAGCCGAGGCGCACGAGTGCCGGAAGAACCGAGAGCAATTCCTGGGTTTCCCCGCTGTAGCTCAGGGCCAGCACCACGTCGCCCTCGGAGACGATGCCGAGATCCCCGTGCAAGGCGTTCACCGAATTCAAAACCACAGCGGTCGATCCCGTGCTGGTAAGGGTTGCAGCGATCTTCTCGCCGATGTGGCCGGACTTTCCAACGCCGAGCACGACCACCTTGTTGCGGCGTTCCACCGCATCCCGCACAAGGCGCACGGCCGTGTCGAATCGCTCATCCAAACGGGCGGCGACCGAGGCCGCTTCGGACAATTCGATTTCAAAAACCGAACGCGCTCTTTCCAGTGGTGTCATGCGGCGAGGTTCGGATGTGTTGCTGCGGGAGTCCATGGGGTTGAATCCTGTGTGTCAGGCTCCGCGCCGGCGGGCGGCGTGGAATTCATAACTGTCCACCAGCGCGAGCCAACTGGCCTCGATGATGTTGTCCGAGACGCCGACAGTGCCCCACGAGGTGTGGCCGTCGGTGGAAACAATCAGCACACGGGTGCGTGCCGCAGTGCCACGGCCACCGTCGATGATCCGCACTTTGTAATCGCTCAGGCGGACGTCTGCGATCCACGCGCAGGAAGGCGCGAGAGCCTTCCGCAAGGCCGCGTCCAAGGCGTTCACGGGACCGTCTCCGAGATCCACGGTGTATTGTGCCTCGCCGGCGGCCTCGAGTTTGACTGTGGCCTCGCAGGTGGCGAATCCATGGCGCGCGGACTGGCGATATGAACAATGGTATTCCTGCAGGCGGAACAGCGGTTCGTGGCGTCCCAGAGTGCGGCGGATCAACAGATCGAAGGAGGCATCCGCCGCTTCGAACTCGTAGCCTTGGGATTCGCTTTCCTTGACGGTTTTAAGGATCAGTGAGACTTCGGCCGATCCTTTTTCGAGATGGAAGCCGAGTTCGCCCGCCTTCGCGAGGATGTTGCTCTGGCCGGACATGTCGGAGACGAGAATCGTCTGGGAATTGCCGACCAGGCGGGGATCCATGTGCTCGTAGCTCCGTGCGATTTTTTGCACGGCATGGACGTGCAATCCACCCTTGTGGGTGAATGCCGCCTCGCCCACGTAAGGGGCGCGGATATCGTGCGGGACATTGGCGAGTTCATCCACGAAGCGGGAGACCTCGCGCAAAGCGGTCAGGTCGGTAACGCAGGAAACGCCCATTTTCACCTGCAAGGTGGGAATGATGGTGGTGAGGTTGCAGTTGCCGACCCGCTCTCCGTAGCCGTTGATGGTGCCCTGCACCTGGCAGGCTCCCGCCTCGATGGCTGCCAGCGCATTCGCCACGCCCAACCCGCAATCATTATGGGTGTGGATGCCCACAGGGCACTGCAATTGGCGGATGACATCGGTCGTGATGCGATGGATTTCGCCGGGCAACGATCCTCCGTTGGTGTCGCACAGAACCAGCAGATCGGCCCCGGCGCTTCTCGCTGATCGAAGGGTTTTCAGCGAGTAGTCCGGATCGTCCTTGTAGCTGTCGAAAAAGTGCTCCGCGTCATAGAACACCTCGCGCCGGTGCGACTTGAGATGGGCCACTGTGTCGGCGATCATGGAGAGGTTCTCCTCCGCCGAAACCCCCAGAACTTCGGTGACATGGAGCAACCAAGTTTTTCCAACAATCGTCACCACGGGTGTTTGGGCATCCAGAAGGATTCGCACCTGGGCATCGGCCTCGACCGCGATACCGCCCCGCCGGGTGCTTCCGAAGGCGGCCACCCGCGCGTTTTTCCAGACCACTTTCGAAGCTTCCGCGAAAAATGCGGCGTCCCGGGGATTGGAGCCCGGCCACCCGCCCTCGATGAAATCGACCCCAAACTCGTCGAGCTTCCGGGCGACGCGGATTTTGTCGAGCACCGAGAAGGAAATGCCGGTGCCCTGTGTGCCGTCGCGCAGGGTCGTGTCGTAAATCGTGACCTTTTTCATGAGGCCCCCAGACTAGATCCTGTGTGGCTTGGCATCAAGACCCCGCACAGCCTATCCAGGAAAACCAACGGATTCTCAGGGCTTGTCGGATGACCCGGTAACCGCCACCTTCCGCCCGTGGGAAAACGCGTTTTGATCCTCTCCGCCTCCGTGGGTTCGGGCCATGTGAAAGCCGCCGACGCGTTGGCCCGTGTCATGCGGGGGCGTCCCGATGTGGATGAGATTCTTTCCGACGATTCGCTCGACCACACGAATGTCCTCCACAAGCAATTTTACTCGAAGCTCTATGCCAAGCTCTCGGCCATGCTCCCCGAGTTTCTGGGGTGGTGGTATGAGACGAGCGACGACCCTTGGGTTGCGGACAAGGGACGTCTCGCTCTCGATCTTCCGCAGGCCCTGCCCTTGATCAACCTCGTGCGCGAGTTCCGCCCCGATGTCATTCTCTGCACCCACTTCATGCCGGCCGGTGTGATTTCCTGGTTGATCGCGACGGGCCGCCTCGAAGCCCGCCTGGGCGTGGTGGTCACCGATTTCCATTTTCACGCGTTTTGGATCACCCGTGCGTTCAATTGGTATTTTGTGGCCCAGGAAGAGGACAAAATCCACATGGAAGCGCTCGGGCTTCCTTCCGATCGCATCGAGGTCACGGGCATTCCCGTGGAACCCGAGTTCGGGACGCCCGTGGACCGCGCTGCGGTCTTGGCCCGCTTTGGATGGACGCCCGGTCGGCCAACGCTTCTTCTCGCCGGAGGTGCCTTGGGTTTGAGCCCGGCATCGGCTGTGATCCGTCAACTTCTGCAACTCGACCGGGATGTCCAGACGTTTGTTGTTTGCGGCCGCAATGAGGAAATGCTCGCCGAGGTGGGCGAACTCGTGCGCGACCGTCCACGGGATTTCCGGATTCTCGGCTACACCACGGAAATGCACGATCTCATGGGGGCCAGCGACGTGCTTTTGAGCAAACCGGGGGGGCTCACAACCGCCGAGGCCTTGGCGCGCGGGCTTCCCATGGTCATTCTCGATCCGATCGGCGGTCAGGAGGAGCGCAACTCCGACGTTCTTCTCGAGGCCGGGGCTGCGTTGAAATGCACGGAGGTCACGGTGCTGGGTCACAAACTCCGCCGTCTTCTCGACGATCCCGCCATGCTCCCGCGGATGTCGGAGAACGCCCGCCGCCTGGGACGACCCGCCGCCGCGCGGGATATCGCCCGCATTGTGCTTGAGGAGCCCGACCGCAAGCCGGTTGTCATATCGAAGCTTCGCGAAAAAGCCCTTCGCAAGCGCATCGCCGCCGGAGGTTGATTCCAGATGGCCGGAAATTCATTTTTAATCGGAGTGGCAACCTCCGGCTACCAATCGGAGGGAGGATTCAACGGCACGGCTGAGCCCCATAACAACTGGGGCGGGGCCGAACAGTCCGGCCGGGTGGAACGCACGGGCCTCGCGGTGGATTTTTGGAACCGCTACCGAGAGGACTTCTCCCTCGCCCGCGGCATCGGATTGAATGCTTTCCGGCTCAGCATCGAGTGGAGCCGTGTGCAACCTTCGTTTTCCAACGACCCGTCTCCACCGCCGGCATTCGATGAGGTGGCGATCGATGCGTATGCCGACCGTCTTGCCGCGTGCCGGGAGGCCGGCATGGAGCCGGTCGTGACGCTTCACCATTTCACCCACCCGGCATGGCTTGGGGTTGATGCCTGGCTGCGGGACGACACGCCGGGTTTTTTTGAAAACTACGTGCGTCATGTGGTTGGGCGATTGAACCGGCGGCTTTCAAGCGTCCATGCCCAGCCTCCCTTGTGCTGGTATGTCACGCTCAACGAGCCCAACATGCTCGTTCTCAACACCTATTTGAACCGGCATTTTCCGGGCGGGCCGGAGGCGGGGATTCCCGTCGGTCTGAGGGCCTACAACCGCATGTTGGCGGCCCATGTGAGGGCCTACCACGCGATCCATTCTTTGCACGAGGAGCATGGATGGGAATCGCCCCGCGTCACAATGAACACATTTTGCAGCGATGTTTACTGGTCGGAAAAAATGCTTCTCGACCTGCTTCACTTGCGAGTGGCGGATATCCGTGAAAACGGGCTCCCCGAATACCTTCAATCCCGCTCGCTGGATTTGTCCCGCCAGTTCACCTCGCTGGCCGCGCACCGCCGCTCCGATCCTGCCGCATGGGCGGCGGCCGGTTTGCACCGGTTGGCAAATTTTTTTGCCTCCCGGGCGGCGACAGTCGAGGCGTTCCGGTTTTTTCTCGACGAGGCGGCCCGCATTCCGCGCGCCCGTTTCATGGACTATCTGGGACTCGATTATTACGATCCCTTCCTCAGCCATGCGCTGCGGGCGCCCGACTTTTCGGATTTGGAGTTTAAAAGTTCAAACATCGCGTCCCATGTGCTTGATGTGTTGGCAAGCAAGTGGTGGGACTGGCATTTCCTGCCTCAAGGCATGACGGTGTTTTGCGAGCACTACGCCAGCAGTTTTCCGGGCATGGGGATTTTGATCGCCGAAAACGGCATGGCTCTCCGGAGTCGCCGCGACCAGCGGGGAGGGGAGCTTCGGCGGGATCGCCTGACGCGCAGCGACTATCTTCGAGCCCACCTTGGGGAGGTGGCTTCCATGCGCGGCCGCGGAGTTCCGCTGCTCGGCTACCTCCATTGGTCGCTCACCGACAACTACGAGTGGGGTTCGTTCACACCCCGATTTGGATTGTTCCGGATCGATTTCACTGACCAGTTGCGCAGATGCGAGGTGGATCATCTGGGCGACAATCCCTCGGCCACCTACCGGGAAATCCTCCGGAGTTGGAATGTCCCTTCCGCTTGATGCCCGCGGATCAAGTTGGCGTTGCATCCGTCCCCGCACTTTGGCTGAATGAACCGGTTGTGACACCGTCCACCTTCCAACCGGGAGGGCCTTCCCGATGATCGGAGTAATCGCCCATGTTGAAAAGCCCGATGCCCGTCAGGTCGTGCGCGCCTTTGTGAACGAGTTGGACAAACACGGTCTTCGGGCCCTTCTTCATGAAAAAACCGCGCCCCTTGCAGGCCGGGAGTCAAAATTTTCCGCCCGCCAACTTGCGGCGGAATGCGACGTGATCGTCGTGCTGGGTGGTGATGGCACCATCCTGCGTGTTGTGCAGGAGCTGGGAGACCGGTTGCCGGTTGTTTTTGGCATCAATATGGGAACGCTTGGATTTCTCACTTGCCTCGGCTCGGGTGAGATTCCCCGTGCGGTGGAATGTTTGCGCGACCGCAACTTTGCCATCAGCCCCCGGCCTTTGTTGCGCGCCGAGCTTCGCCCCGCGAAGGGGCGCTCCGGCATCATGTATGCCTTGAACGACACTGTGGTGAGCCGGGGCGAGCGTTCCCAGTTGGTTCAGTTGCGTGTCACCCTTGGTGGGGTGCCACTCACCGACTACAATGCGGATGGCCTGGTGGTGGCGACGCCCACTGGTTCCACAGCTTACTCGCTTTCGGCCGGCGGACCGATTTTGATGCCCGATTCCGGATGTTTTGTGATCACTCCGATCTGTCCGCATGTTTTGACCAACCGCTCGGTGGTTGTCGGTGATTCCTCCGAAGTCGTCATCCGGGTGGCACGGGCGGACCAGATGGCCCAGGTCTCGGTGGATGCCCAAGGGTGGTTTTCACTCGCATCGGCAGATGAGTTGCGAATCAAAAAAAGCCGTCGCGTGCTGCCACTGGCCATGCTTCCCGAGCGACCGTTCACCGAAGTTCTTCGTCAAAAGCTCAAGTGGACCGGCAGCAATTTATGACATCCCTCCGAAGTATTCTTGCTCCCGCGCAGACCCGTCTGGCCCTCCAGGCTCCCGACTTGGAGGCGGCCACCCGCGAGGTGCTGGAGCTTCTCCGCGGCGATCTGCGGGTGCTTCAGTGGGACGCCCTGGAAAAAGCCGTCCACGACCGTGCCGCCGCTCCTCTTTGCGCCAAGGGATGCTGCGGCATTCTCATTGCCCATGGCCGCACCAATGCTGTGGGATCGCTTGTTCTCTCCGCCGGTCGCTTTCCTGCTGGAATTGACGACCCTGCAACCGGCCAGCGGGTCCACTTGGTTTTCGTGGCGGGCATACCTGCTTCTTTCAACAACGACTATCTCCGCATTGTCGGGACGATTGCGCGTGTTTGCGGGAATCCCGAGAAAAATCGCTCCCTTCTTCAGGCTACAATTCCTGCGGACTTCATTGAAATTCTGGCCTCGGGCGAGACGGAGTTGGGATAAGGAACGGCAGTCGGGTTCCGGTCGACGCCAGCACCACCCGGAATCCAAAGCTTGAGTAGCGCGCTGTTGAACCACGATGCTCCTGGAGTGTGCTGCATTTTTTGGCAATAGGGGCCAAATCCTTGGACCGGGTCTGCCACACACAAAAGAGCGTCTTGGACCGCGGGACCAGCACAAACGGCATTCCAAGGAAATTCACGAGCGGAACGGCCTTTATGGCGTAAAAAAAGTCAACCATTCCGCTCCTGGGAATACGACATTTTTCACGACTTGCCGCGAGGTTGGGGAAGATGCGAGTTGACGCCCTTCCCGTCGGGCGGATAGTTTCCGCCCTCCGCCCCGTTGGGCGCCCACACTTATCCCACACCTATGGAAATCGCGAATCGTCTCCAGCAACTCACTCCATCCCTCACCCTCGCCGTCGACAGCAAAGCCAAAGCCATGAAGGCGGAAGGCATCGAAGTTTTTGGCTTCGGCGCCGGAGAACCCGATTTCGACACGCCTGAGCACATCAAGGCCGCCGCCATCAAAGCTCTGCAGGAAGGCAAAACCAAATACACCCCGAGTGCGGGCATTCCGGAGCTGCGCCAAGCGATCTCCCAGAAATTTCTCAAGGACAACGGCCTCGACTACAAACCCAGCCAAGTCGTTGTCAGCAGCGGCGCGAAGCACTCCTGCTTCAATGCCATTGCTGCTGTGGTCAACGAGGGCGATGAGGTCATCATCCCCGCTCCCTTCTGGCTCAGCTATCCCGAGATGGTTCGCATTGTCGGCGCCGAACCCGTCATCGTGCCCACGACCCAGGAAAACGACTGGAAGATCACGCCCGAGCAATTTGAAAATGCGATGTCGCCAAAGACGAAAATGATCATTTTGAACTCGCCAGGCAACCCGACCGGTTCGGTCTACACCCGCGAAGAGCTCAAGGCGCTCATCGAAGTCGCCGCCGAGGAGGATATCTTCATTCTCTCCGATGAGATTTATGAGAAACTTACCTACGATGGCGCCGAGCATGTCAGCGTCGCTTCGATCACCCCGGAGGCCTACGACCTCACGATCACCGTCAACGGATTCAGCAAGCCCTACTCGATGACGGGATGGCGTTTGGGTTATCTTGCCGCTCCCGAGCCCATCGCGCGCGCGATTGATTCGATGCAGAGCCACATGACCTCGAACGCTTGTTCCTTCGCCCAATACGGCGGTCTGGCCGCGCTCACCGGCGACCAACAATGCGTGGTCGACATGCGCGAGGAGTTCGACATCCGCCGCCAATACATGTTCGAGCGCCTGACCCAGATTCAGGGCCTCTCGGCGGTTCGTCCATTGGGCGCATTCTATGTTTTGGCAAACATCGCGGCGCTTGGTTTGAAGTCCCAAAATTTTGCCGATCGTCTACTGAGCAAGGCCAGCGTGGCTGTTGTTCCAGGAATCGCCTTCGGTGATGACCGCACCATCCGCCTCAGCTATGCCACCAGCTTGGATGTGATCAAAAACGGCTTGGATCGCATCGAGGAGTTCTGCAAAACGCTCTGACCGCTCGCTCGCTCCCTCCCAAAGGGCGAGGTGGGGAATTTTTCCTTCCGGGAGGTGGGGGGCCGTTCTTGGCCACCCGCTTCCGCTGTGCCCTCTGCTGAAATTTCCGGCTGCGGACACTTCCGGGGCAACCCGTCTGAGTGGTTTTCAGACCGTGATGCGCCGGTCAGGTGAGCTTTTTTTCAAGAATCTCCCCTGCGAGGGCCGGGTTGGCTTTGCCTTTTGAAAGCTTCATGACCTGTCCCTTGAGAAAATTGAGGGCGGAGGTTTTCCCCGCCTTGTAATCGGCAACCGGCCCGGGGTGGGCTTCGATGGCTTGATCAACGAAGGCTTCGATGGCTCCCGCGTCACTTTCCTGTTTGAGTCCCTTTTCCTGCACAATGGTGGCGGCGGCCTTGCCGGAGCTGAACATCTCGGCAAAGACCTCCTTGCCTTGTTTCGAATTGATGGTTCCGTTGTCGATCAGGTTGACGAGTTCGTCGAGCGCGGCGGGTGGCACCGGGCACTCGCGGATCAACGCACCTGTCGAGGAAAGGGCGCTTTGAAGATCGTTGAGAATCCAGTTCGCCACATTTTTCGGCTTTTTGGCGGCGCGGGCGGCGGATTCAAAATACGAGGCCAGATCCAGATCGTTCGCAAGGACAGCCGCGTCATAGTCGCTCACTCCGAAGTCCGACACAAAGCGGGCCCGTTTCTCCCAGGGGAGCTCGGGCTTGCGGGACGAGGCGGCCGCCACCAAGTCGCGGGTCTTGACGGGCAGGAGGTCGGGGTCGGGGAAATACCGGTAGTCGTGGGCGCTTTCCTTGATGCGCATGAGGGAGGTCTCGCCCCTTGCATCGTCCCAGCGGCGGGTTTCCTGCTGGAGGGTGCCGCCGCTCCGGAGAACTTCAATCTGGCGGGGAATCTCGTAGGCCAAGGCGCGGCGAACCCCCGAGATCGAGTTGAGATTCTTGACCTCGATCTTCGTGCCGAACTTTTCCGTGCCCACCGGCCGGACCGAGACGTTGACATCGCACCGCAGTTGGCCTTTTTCCATGTCCGCATCGCTGATGCCTCCGTAGATCATGACCTGCTGGAGCACGGTCAGGTAGGCGAACGCCTCCTCGGGCGAGGCGATATCGGGCTCGCCGACGATTTCCAAGAGCGGCGTTCCGGCGCGGTTGAAATCGATGCCGGTGGCTGTTTCCATGTGAAAACTTTTGGCCACATCCTCTTCCAGATGGATGCGGACAAGGCGGACCTTCTTGTCCGGGGTGGCGATGGATTTTTGAGCGTCTTTGGGATACGCGAGATCGTGGAGGGGCACATGCCCGCCGAGGCAGAACGGTTGGTCGTATTGGCTGATCTGGTAGTTCTTCGGCATGTCCGGATAAAAATAGTTTTTGCGGTCGAACTTGCAGACGGGGCCGATCTCGCAGCCGAGCATGATTCCCGCGAGGGCGGTCAGTTGCAAAGCTTCGGCATTCATCACCGGCAGTGCGCCGGGCATCCCGAGGCAAACCGGGCAGACGTTGGTGTTCGGTTCGGCACCGTATTCGACGGCGCACGCGCAGAACATTTTGCTGCGGGTTTTGAGTTGAACGTGAACCTCGAGGCCGATGGTGGCGATGAATTCGGTCATGGTGTGGCGGATTGGGATGGCGGATTCTTGCGTGCAGGCAGGGCGTAATCGAGCGCTTTTTGGAGGTCCGTGGAAAGAACCAGTTTTTGCAGGGAAGGGTCGGTGGCCGCTTGGAAAAGCAGCGGGTTTTTAACCAGGGCCGGAATGTCCTTGTTCTCGGCGGCCGACACGATGCCGGGATCGTTCAGAAGGGCCTGCATGCGGGGATGGGCAAGGATTTTTTGCACATCGGGAACCTCCAGAAACCGCAGCATGGCCTCGGTGTTGTTCGTGAGTTGGCCGAATTTCACCAGACGGTCGTAAGTGTCGGTCGGAAGCACATCGATACGCTCGACAAACTCCCCCACGGGACCGAGTTCCAGCGAGTCCTTGAGAATTGCCAGGGTGCGGACCGTGGAAGGCGCGCCGGAGGCGGGCTTGCCGGCGAGTCCCGATTGGGCGATCGCGCCGGAGGTGCGGATGAGCGAAATGGCTCCCCAGAGCAGGAACAGGCCGGTGAGAACACCAAAGAAGGCTCCACCAATCCCGAAAACCCACCGCATGAGCCCGGGCGGTTGCTGGGAGGTCCGTTTGAAAACCAGAGCGCTGGCGAAAAGACAGACTCCCAGGACGGTGAGCGCCAATCCTCCGCCGACGACAAATCCGCAAAAAAAGGCCAATCCCGGCAAGATCAGGCCCACCATGGCTGCCACGGCCTGTCCGGCCAGCAGTCCAAGAAAGCCGGACAGAACAAATGCCCCGAAGTGCAGCGCGCTGCGGACAAGCCCCCGGCGCCAACCGACAAAGGTTTCCCAGAGAAGAAAGAGAGCGCCTGCGTAAAGAAGGACGTTTTGCCAAAAGGGGGTTCCGAGATCCGTCATGGGTGGGGGTCGGTCAACGTGGAAGCAGGTCCTGGGCCCGTTGACGCATGGCGTGGTCGACCAGCACCAGCGCTGTCATGGCCTCGACCATCACCACCGCCCGGGGCAGAACACACGGATCGTGGCGCCCCCGCGCCGCCAGGCGGGATTCCTCGCCTCCGATCGTAACGGTGGATTGCATCTTGGCGATCGTGGCGGTGGGTTTGAAGGCCACCCGGAAGAGCAGGGGTTCTCCGTTGCTGATGCCGCCTTGAACGCCTCCGGAGCGATTGGACGCGGTGTGCACGGATCCCTCGCGCATCACATAGGCATCGTTGTGTTCACTGCCTTTTTGCCAAGTGCCGGAAAATCCCGAGCCGATTTCAAATCCTTTGGTCGCCGGCAGGCTGAGCATGGCTTTTGCCAAATCCGCCTCCAACCGGTCGAAAACCGGTTCGCCCAGCCCGGGAGGCATTCCGCGGACCACGGCATCGATCTGGCCTCCGATACTGTCCCCCTCGCTTCGGACCGCCTTGATTCTCTCGGTCATGAGCGCGGCCGCCCGGTCATCCGGGCAGCGAACGGCATTCGCCTCGATCTGGTCGGGTTTCACCGTGGCGGGATCCACATCGGAGGCGATATCGTGGATGCGCGAGACCCACGCGAGGATTTCGATCCCGGGATAAATGGAATGGAGGACTTTTTTGGCCACCGCCCCGGCGGCGACGCGTCCGATCGTTTCGCGGGCCGAGGATCTTCCGCCTCCCTCCCAGTTGCGCACCCCGTATTTCGATTGGTAGGTGAAGTCGGCGTGGGACGGGCGGAAGTGGGTTTCCATTTCCGAATAGGCTTCCGGGCGGGCATCGGTGTTGGGCACGAAAACCGAGATGGGAGTGCCGAGCGTGACGCCCCGGAAAACGCCACTGAGGATTTTGCAGGTATCGGATTCCTTGCGTGGCGTGACGATGTCGCTTTGTCCCGGCCGGCGCCGGTCCAAGTCGGGCTGCAAATCCGCCTCCGAAAGCGGCAACCGGGGTGGACATCCGTCGATGACCACACCCACGCCGCCGCCGTGGGATTCCCCCCAAGTTGAAATCCGAAACAGAGTGCCATGAGTGCTCGCCATAAGTTGTAACAAAAGAGAAAAGATCAGCCCCTCCGGGCAGGCAAATCAAAAGATATGCCCGGCGTGCCTTGCGCGGCGCGGTCCCGTGGACGGTGCTTCAAGGCGCGGCGGCGGCTCCGAGCCAGCGCCTTTGCGTATCGGCCCACATGGTGGATTGGGTGAATTCCAACACGGCATCGTTGAAACGCCGGTAGTCGGGATGGTCGTTCCGGAAAGGCACCGCTATAAACGACTCCCGGAAGTTGAACCGGGCCAGTTCGAAATGTTTGGGTGGCCGCAGCTGGGAGAAGCTCCGCAGAGCATAGGCGAGCGCGTAGCGGTCCTCGATCACCGCCTCGATCCGCCGGGCGTGCAAATCCTCAAGCGCCGCGTCGATCGACTCGTATTCGTGCGTTGCAACGCCAAGCGTCTTCAAAACCCCGGCGGCCTCGGAATCCTTGAGAACACCGCAGGAGATTTCCTGAAAGTCGGCGATGTTCTGAAGCGAGTTGGAAAGTCGGGCCGCGGAAAGCGAGGACGTCACGCTGGCCGTGAAGCCCGAGACCAAAACCACTCCTCCCAGCATCCAGAGAAACGCGATGAAGCGGCCCGCAAATGTCGCCGGCGTTTTGTCCCCGTAGCCAACCGTTGTCATGGTGACTGCGGAAAACCAAAGCGCGGATCCGATACCACGAAGGCCACCGGCAAAATGCCGCGCATCGTGCTGCCGTTCCACAGCCCAAATAAGAACACTGACGAGAAGCATGGTGGCGACAATCCCCGCCACAAGCTTGGCAATCGTGGGATTTAAAAGGTCGCTTCGCACGGCCAGCCAGGCGGATTTCCAGTCCTGCCGGTTGAAGGCCGCCGTGATGCTGGAGTTCAGATAAGGGAGGGCAAAATCAATCATCCGCTCCGCCGCGGGTGTGACCTCGCTTTCCCCGGCCCCTGCATCAAAATCCCCAGCGGCCACGCCTTGGATCACATCCTCGTAGGGCACCTCGACGAATTCGTAGTCGATCCCGGCGATCTTCGACACCCCCATCCAAAGCGAGGGAGCCAGTCCCGCCCAGGAGCCATCCTGGTTCTTGATCGCATAGGGCGGTTTCTCATGAATGGCCACCCGCAGCCGGTTTGATGCCGTCGAGGGGGACTCGCCCCAGGCAAACACCGCGGACAGCAGAACCCCGGACAGCACCATGAAAACCCGCAACAAAGATTGTGGTCCGCTCATGATCCGGAGTTGAACAAATCCGCCTGTTCCGGCGTGGTTGGCGCGGGAAGGCCGATTTTGCGGTAGGCCTTGGGCATCGCCACGCGTCCTTGCGGGGAGCGCTTGATGTATCCTTGCATGATAAGATAGGGCTCGTGGACCTCCTCGATGGTGCCGGGTTCCTCGCCGATCGCCACGGCAAGGCTGTTCAAACCGACCGGTCCTCCGTCGAAAAGCGAAATGATCGCGTCAAGGATGCGTTTGTCCATTTCGTCGAAGCCATCCGCATCGATATCCAGGGTTTGCAGGGCCTCGGCCGCGGATTGGGCGGTGATCCGGCCACCGGCACGAACCAATGCGTAGTCGCGCACCCAGCGGAGAAGGTTGTTGGCGATGCGGGGTGTGCCCCGGGCGCGGCGGGCGATTTCGAGATCGGCTCCCGATTCGAGTTCGCTACCAAGCAGTCCCGCGCTGCGGGAGACGATCGCGGCCAGGGTGGGCGTGTCGTAGTAGTCCAGGCGGCAATTCATTCCGAAGCGCGATCTCAGGGGGTCGCTGATCATCCCGGAGCGGGTGGTCGCGCCAACAAGGGTGAACGGGGCCAGATTCAGGCGCACGGTGCGCGCGCTGGGGCCTTGATCGATCACGATGTCGAGTTTGAAATCCTCCATGGCCGGATACAGGTATTCCTCGATGGCTGGTTGAAGCCGGTGGATTTCATCAATGAAGAGCACGCCTCCGCGCTCGATGTTGGTCAGGAGGCCCGCGAGGTCGCCCGCTTTTTCAATCATCGGCCCGCTGGTTGTGCGGACCTCCGCTCCCATGGCGTTCCCGATGATGTAGGCGAGCGTGGTTTTGCCGAGGCCCGGTGGTCCGCTGAGAAGGATGTGCTGGAGCGTGTCGCCACGCGTCTTGGCGGCCTCAACCATGATTTGAAGCCTCTCCACGGTCTTCTTTTGGCCCGCGAACTCCTCGAACATCGGTGGCCGGAGGGAGATCTCGAATGACGGGTCAAGTGGTTCGGCGGTCTGGATCAATGGGGCGGTCTCGGCCATGCTGTGCATTCTTGCCCCAAAGCCGCCGACCCTGCAATCCCCGCCCGCTTTTGAGAAAGTGCCGTGCGGCGCGGCTTCAGCCAACAAACCCGAGCCGGTTTATTCGGTCCTCGCAACCGATGCAGGATTTTGAAAAACAGCATAGTGCTCCCCCATCCAGACAAGAGGCCATTTTCCTTGAAGAATCTCCTTGGTCGCCTCCTCAACCCCCGGCTGGGCGAACGTCCAGCGCTTGTCGATGTCGGCGACAACGGCAAAGCGCGCTTCGGAAAGGTCCGGTGCGTATAAAAACTGGTCTTTCCGTAGTGGCACACGAAATGGCCAGGTGGGGATGCCCTGCCATGTTGTGGATTGAAGGTAGTCGGCTGTGCGGCAGTGCAGCAGCCAAGCAATATTCTGGTGGCATATCACCAGGTCATGCGGTCCGGTATGACGGTTGACCCATGTCGCTGCCGCCTCGACCTCGGGGATCGATTGGGTGGTCCAAAAATCGATCCGCGTCGGAATTTTTCCAGAGAGTGACTTGGGAACCATGCCGATTGCAAAAGCGATGCCCAACAAGAGAGGAGACACTTTCAGCAAACGGCAGACCGGCTTGGAAAGGATCTCCCGTTCCGAAGCCCACTCAATCCATCGCGACAAACCGGCGCCGATGCCCAGGCAAAGCAGTGGAGTGATCACGATGGCCTGATAGTAAAAAACGGTCAGGTTCGCCCTGTTCTGCAGCAGGAGGATGGCGATCAGCAAGGTGCCCGCCGCAAGGCATCTCGAGCGGCCGCGCAGGGCGGACAGTGTCAATCCCAGAGCCAATAAATGAAAACCATCTTGAGTGAAAAACCGCCAAAAGTGAGTCAGCAACCCACCGCTGTTCTCCCGGCTGGCGTGGCTATAAAACCCGGCTGTGGCTTGCAGGTCGCTCCAGACATACTCCCAACCATGGAGCATGGCCCCGGTGGCCATCGATGCTCCCGTGGCAATCGCGAACGGTATCGCAATCGGAAGCCAGGAACGTGGTCGATTCCAGCTTACAGCCAATGCGGCTGCCAAGCCATAAACCGCCAAAGGCAGGGCCATCGCACCAATTGCCAATCCCATTCCTGCAATCCACCCGCTGCGCCTTGTCCGCCGCCCGCTCAAGGCGAGAAAGGTGATACAAAATCCCAATGCCACGAGGTTGTGTGTGAAGATCCAACGAAAATGAATCACGCTTTGCTCGAATCCAAGAAACAAAACCGCCGAGCCGAAGGCCGCCATCGCTGACATGATGCGCCGCCCGCCGAATGCGATCAAAACAGCAAGAGCAAGGGCGAGAATGGCATTAAACAACCGGCCGCCGATAATGTCACCTCCTGAGATCCAGGAGGCAGTCCCGACAATCCACTCGTAAAGAGGCTGGTAGGGTGCATAAGGATTCCAAAAAGTGTTCTTGAAGGAGCCGTGGGCGGCCACGCCATGTGCCAACTTCAAACCCGCTGTGAGGGCAAGCCCCTCATCCCCATACCACGAGGGAGCGGTTCGCAAATGCGGCAGGTAGAGAACCGACCACTGAAGAATCAAAAAAACCGTCACAGCCAGCGCAAGCCGGCGGCGGCCGATGACCGGCTTCATGCTCCGGCGGAGCGGCGTTCCAAGGGATTGGGCACGTAGACCCATTGCATTCCGGCCGCTCGTGCCGCCTCCAAACCCGTGGGACTGTCTTCAAAAACCAGACAGGACGCGGCGGGCACGCCCAACCGCCCGGCTGCCGTGAGAAACGGCTCTGGAGACGGTTTCCCGTGCCTGTAGTCCTCGGCGCACACCACCGCATCGAACCAGGTGGCGATTCCCAACATTTGCAAAGTGGCTTCCACCATGTGTCGATGCCCGCCGGAAGCCACGGCCATGGGTTTGGTTCCCCTTGCGGCACGGGCGATCTCCACGACGGCCTCCAAGGGTTGCACTTGCGGCACCAGCTGAAGGTAGTTTTGTTCTTTCAGATGCACCGTCTGCTCGATGTTTAGATCCGTTCCAAAGCGTTCATTCAAGAGGGAGACGATGTTTGCGGTCGGACGCCCTCCCCAGGAGTAGAAAAGTTCCTCCGGGAAAACGCCTCCCAGCTCGTTGACCGCCTCCGTCCAGGCCTGATAGTGCAGGGGCATGTTGTCGGTCAGCGTGCCGTCACAGTCGAAAATAAAAGCGGCGAAGTCGCCGTCGGGAATTTGAAGTGTCAAAATAAAAAAATTGGGCTTGTGTCCCCAGGCAGAGTCGAACTGCCATCTGAGCTTTAGGAGAGCCCCGCTCTATCCACTTGAGCTATGAGGACTTTGAATCTTGATAATTTTCAGGAAAACTACCATGCTCTCCGCACGAGGGCAGACTGCAAGGTTGTCCGGGTCCAGTCAATGCTGATGTCTCTAATACGTCCAACCAAAATATTGATGTGGAGCCAATGATCAAATCGGAGAATGAGATTCTGAGACTCTATGTTCGATGAACTTGCCCACCCGGTTCGTTACAAAAAGTCTGGAGTTTTTGGGTTGAAGAGGTAAGGTGTAGACATCATCTGCGCGTTCGATAAAGACAGGACTCTGATTGATCGACATCACTCTACAACTTGAGGCGATTCTCAAAGCTGAGAACCGCGAACACCTTCTCAAAAATTTTATTGACGAGGGTGTGGACGACGCCGTGCTCGGATATCTCACCGATGACGATCTGGTCAACCTGGGCGTCAAGCGGATCGGGGACAGGCGGCGGTTGCTGGCGGCCTTTGCCAAGGTAGGTGCGGAGCAGGGTCTGGTGCTGGCTTCACCGATGCCGAAGGCTTCAAAGGAAAAACCGCATGTGAACAGCGTGGGTCTATCGTTTGTTCCGGTGCCACGCTTCAAGACCCTGGTGTGCACAATTCCGCTCCGGGTGCAGGACTACAGGCTTTACTGCGTCGAAAAGGGCATTGATTTTCCCGATCAGAAAAATCCGACCGACTCGACACATCCGGTGGTGAATGTTTCCTGGCACGAAGCCATCGAATATTGCCTGTGGCTCACTGCCAAGGAACGGGAAGCGGGACTCATGGGGAACGACCAGTTTTACCGGCTACTGACCGACCTGGAATGGAGCGCCGCCATCGGGCTGCCCATGGAGGCGGAGGAAACTCCAGCCGAGCGGAGCAAGCAGAAACCGGGCTACCCCTGGGGACCGGGCTATCCGCCACGCAAAGGCGTTGGCAACTACCATCCTTCGCTCAAGGTCGACGAGTGGGAGTTCACCTCGCCGGTGGATGCCTTTCCCGCAAACGAACTGGGCCTTTACGACCTGAGCGGCAATGTGTGGGAGTGGTGCATGGACAACTACAACACTTCGCGCACCTACCACACCTTGCGTGGAGGGGCGTGGGACTTTTACGGAAGCGGGCTCATGTCGTCGGCCCGGAACGCCAACGATCCCAACGGCCGGGGCACAAGCATCGGATTCCGCATTGCGTTCGCAATCCAGGATCCCCACCACCACTCGAAGTAGCCACGGCGAATCAACGCGCTGCGGGGCGTCCGCCGCCCAGGCTGGCGCAAAGAAAAATCGTCAAAGCCATCAGGCCCGCCGCTGCCAGAAAAGGTGTTTGGCCATAAAGGCCGCTGAATCCGGCGGCGTCGAGTTGCAGAAGATATCCCCCGGTGACCGGACCGAGCCAGCGGCCGAGACTACCGGCGGATTGCAGAAATCCCAGAGCGCGGCCTTGCCAGTCGGCGTCCACATTTCGCGAGGCCAGGCCGGTCAGGGTGGGGGAGAGCAGGCTGTTGCCAAGCGCGATCCCCGCGCAGGCGGCGAGCAGGCCCGGCAAGCCGCTGGCAAACGGCGTGGCGGCGAGGCTTGCTGTGAGAATGACCGATCCCGCCAATGCAAGACGGGCTTCGCCGATTGTCTTGACCAACCGCCCGATCAGGCCGCCTTGCACCACCGCGCCGATGACGCCCAGCATCGCGAAAAGATAGGCGGTCCGCGTGGCGTCGAAATCGTGTCTCCGGGCCAGAAAGAGCGCAAACACACCGGTCATGATCGAGAATCCCGCGATCAAAATGAAATAGGTCGCCAAAATGGTGAAATACGCTCGGGGTCGCACATGCCGCGCCAAGCCTTGAAAAAACGACTCCTCGTTTGCCGCAGGCGCGGCCTTTGATTTGGATTCGGGCAAAAAAACCGCAATCAGAATGGCATTGGCCAGTGCCAGTGCCCCGGCAACGAACAGAGGCGCGGATTCCCCGAAATAAGCGGCCAGAAGGCCTCCCAGAGCGGGACCGAAGACAAATCCCATTCCGAACGCCGCTCCGAGGATTCCCATCGCGCGGGAGCGGTTCTCGGGAGAGGTGATATCCGCCACGTAAGCCTGGGCGGTGCCGACAACCCCGCCGGAAAGTCCGTCGATGATCCGTCCTGCAAAGAGCATGGCCAGCGAGCCTGCGGCTCCCATGATCACAAATCCCGCAGCGGTTCCCAGC
>CAMCXK010000023.1 GCA_945883435.1 Chthoniobacter flavus
GTCGTCGAAATCCAGCGATCCATCCTTGAGGATGTCGCATTCGATTCCGGAAAAAATCCGGATGTCCTGGTGCCTGGCGTTGCAATCCGCAATAGCGCCGATTTGGGCGGCAAGGCGGGCTTCATCCAGTCCGTTGGCTTGAAACGATGCTTTGGAGTGATCGGCGATACCCAGATATTCCAAGCCGAGATCGCGCGCGGCCTCGACCATTTCCTCCAGACTCGAGCGCCCGTCGCTGGCTGTGGTGTGGTTGTGGAATGTGCCGCGGAGGTTTGACCATTCAACAAGGCGGGGAAGGCGGCGTTGGGAGGCGGCCTCGATCTCGCCGCGGTCCTCGCGAAGTTCTGGCGGCACAGGATCGAGGCCAAGAGCCTTGTAGATATCGTCCTCCTCGCGCACCTCGGGGATCGGTTCCGTCGATTCGCGGCCCTCGGCCTGGCTGAACCGGTATTCATTGAGCGACCAACCGCGGGCGAGGGCTCGCGAGCGCATGCGCACGTTGTGCTCCTTGCTTCCGGTGAAATAATTCAACGCAAACGGAAACTCCTCCGGAGCGACGGCCCGGAGATCGCATTGGATTCCAGATTTGAGCACCACACTCGACTTGGTGGAGCCTTGGGCCAGGACGCGCTCGACCAGTTCGTGGCCGGTGAAAAATTCCATGACAGGCTCCGGACGCTTTGTTGAAACGATGAAATCGAGATCGCGCACGATTTCCTTGCGGCGCCGGAAGCTGCCGGCGATTTGCGCCTGCCCGGCGTCGGGATGCGAGCGCAGGTCCTCCAGGAGGGACGTCGCCAGTGCGGCGATCTCGCCGAACCGGAACTCGCCGGCGTGACTGCGCATGTGGGCGATCGCCTTGAGGATGTTGGCCGCGGTTTTTTCTCCGAATCCCGGGAGCTCGGCCACGGAGCCGTTTTGGCAGGCGCGCTCCAAGCCGGTGACCGAGTGCACGCGCAGCTTCTCCCAGAGGATTTTGATTTTTTTCCCTCCGAGTCCCTGCACCTCGAAAAGAGTGAGAATATCCGGGGGAAACCCGTCGCGAAGCTCGTCGTAATAAGAAAGCCGTCCGGTGGAATGGAGTTCGGCGATCTTCTCGCCGGTTGCTTTGCCGATGCCGTCGATTCCGGTCAGGCGGTTTTCCGCAATCAGCTTTTCCAACGGTTCGGCAAGTGTTTCCAAAGCCCGCGCCGCCTGTGTGTAAGCGCGGATTTTGAAAGGATTCTCGCCTTTGATCTCCAGCAGACAGGCGATGTTTTCGAAAATCGATGCGATGTCGTCTTTGGTCATGGAAGGTAGGTTTTCAATCGGTTGCGCCATCCCGGAAGCCAGCGGGCTTCGCCTCTGGCGGGCGGGGAGTTTTCGACCCTCCGGGTCAAAACCTTGTCAGCGGCGCGGGAGAAGGCGGGCAGGGGGCTTCCGGAGGCCGGCATGGATTCCAGAACTTGCAGCAGGCCCCAGCCCTCGCCCCTGTATCGCTCCCGCGGATCGATTCCCTCACCCTTGAAATTCACGTAGTCCACAAGGGCGTAATAGCCGGTCGGTTCGGCGGCAACCCGCCGGAAGTTTTTTTCCACCTGAGACCTCTTTTCGGGAGGAGCCGCGGCAAGCATCCGCGGCACGGCGTCTTGCAAACGCCGTGCGGCGAAAATCGCCTGGTCGGAGACCGATTCGGATAAAAGTTGCCGCAATGAACGCAGGCGGTCTCCGTCGCGGTCGGCCAGAAATGAAGTTCTAGTGGACCATGGGCACGCGCCCTTCATCCAAGGTTCGATTCGATGTCCCCGCGCTTCGAGAAACCGCACCAACCCCGGCCAACTCTCGACAAACGGTCCGCGCACACCTGCCGGATACCAGATGAAGTGGGCAATCCCGAGGGACGGGAACTCCTCCCCGGCGTTCCAACTGGTGAGGCCTGCCACGGTGCCTGCGCATTCATTGCGCCAAATCAGCCGCCCGATCCGGTCGGCTTGTTCCTTGGATAAAAAAACATCAGCCCGCGCCAGCGTGGCGAGGACGCCCAGAATCAACAACGGCCAAACGGCATATTTCACGGCACTGAACATAGCAGGGAGCGGGCGGAAGCAAACTTCTCACTCGTCCCGCGACTTGCGCCGCTCTTTGAAAAAATTTTTCAGCAACGAGCCGCATTCGTCCGCCAGCACCCCGGGCGTCACAAGGCATTGGTGGTTCAGAGAGGGCATTTGGAGAATGTTCAGCAAGCCTCCGGCGGCACCTCCCCGTGGATCGGCGCATCCAAAGACAACCCGCCGCATCCGTGCGTGCACCAAGGCCCCCGCACACATCGGGCAGGGTTCCTTGGTCACATAAAGATCACAGTCCGTAAGACGCCAGTCGCCCACAGCCGCTTCGGCCTGCGTGATGGCAAGCATCTCGGCGTGTGCCGTGGCATCTTTCAGCATTTCCACCTGGTTCCATGCCCGCGCGATAATTTCGTCCCCGCGCACCACCACCGCTCCGCACGGAACCTCGTCCGCCGCCAGTGCCTTGTGCGCCTGCCGCAGCGCCTCCCGCATGAAGTATCCATCACTTGAAAATTCCATGCCCTCCACCCTATCGCGGCGGTGGTGCAATGCGCAAAACCCAAGCGCCCGCACGGCCGTCGAACCGGGTGATTGGGTTGGAATACCGGAATTCCGCCGTAGCGCCTCCGGTATGGCTGGAAAAACGGCGTTTCGCAGGCTATGGCGTTGGCATGGACCACCGCACCACCCTCGTTGCCCCCTCGATTTTGGCCTGTGACTTCAGCCGGTTGGGCGGGGAAGTCGAGCGTGCCACAGCGGCTGGTGCGGATTGGATCCACTGCGATGTCATGGACGGCCATTTTGTGGACAATATTTCGTTCGGGCCGGCTTTCGTGGAGGCGGCTTCGCGCCACACCGCCCGCCCGCTGGATGTGCATCTTATGATTCAGCGTCCGGATCATTTTCTTCCCAGGTTTCTCGGGCTTGCGCGATCGGTGTCCGTGCATGTCGAAGCCGACCACGATGTGGCCCAAACCCTGGGCCGCATCCGCGAAGCCGGTTTGCTTGCCGGACTGGCCATCAGTCCGCCGACGCCTTTGGAGCGTGTGCGTGAGTTTCTGGGAGCCTTCGATATTCTGCTGGTCATGACCGTGAATCCGGGATTCGGCGGCCAGCCTTTCCTTCCCGGGATGATGCAAAAGGTCCGGGAGGCGGCGGCTTGGCGGGAAGCGGCCGGTCTGGATTTCCACATTGAGGTGGATGGTGGCATCACTGTGGAAACCGCCCAACTCTCGGTGCAAGCGGGGGCGAACGTGCTGGTGGCGGGAACCTCGGTTTTTCGAGCCACCGATATGGCGGCTGAGATCGCAGCCCTCAGAAAATGTTGAGGGCGCGATTGTCCGAGCCTGCAACAGCGGGTCCTCCCGCGCTTCAAACCCAACCTGCCCAACCTGCGATCGCGGCGAGAACAATCACGACCAACGGGTGAACCTTTCGATGCAGGCTGATGGCGGCACACGCCAGCGTCGCCCCCACGGCTCCGGGGCCATGGTCGGCCGAGCGGCTCATGAGCCACGCACTGGCGAAAACCAATCCAACCACCAGCGGGGCAAGGCCGGTCTCGATGCGCCGGTGCCATGGCGAGCGGCTGGACTTTTTCCACACCGTGCCGGCGATCCAGGTGAGGACCCCTGCCGGAACAAGCATTGCAACCGTGGCCACAAGCGCGCCCGGGATTCCAGCCGCTTTCAACCCGATAAGGGTGACAACCAGAATGCTCGGGCCCGGGGACGCCTGGGAGATTGCGTAAAGAGCGGCAAACTCGGCTCCGCTCATCCAATGATACACCGAAACCGCCTGCGTGTGCATCTCGGGAATCACGCTTGAGGAGCCGCCAAACGAAACCAGCGAGAGGCTCCCGAAGAGGGTGGCGAGGCGCGCGAGATTCTGATTATCCATGCTTCCGGAACCCGGCATGCCAGATTGAGAGAGGGGCCAGCAAGGCCAAGGAGGCAACCAGCGGCCATTTGAAAAAAACGGTCAGGGCGAGCATAGCCGCGCAAAGCAGCCAGGGAACGCCTCCCTGTATGGATTTGCGGGCGGCTTCGATCCCCATCGCGATCGTCAATCCGATGGCTGCCGCGGCCGCTCCACGCAATGCCCGCTGGATTTCCTCAAGGTGGTTGAACTGAAAATACAAGAGTGCCATCAAAACGATCAAAATCGCAGGCAGTGCCGTCAGGCCGAAGACCGCCGCGGCTCCACCCGAAAGTCCGTGGAACTTGGAACCGGTGAGCACTGCCACATTGATCTGGTTGGCTCCGGGGAGGAGGCGGCTCATCGCAAGGATTTCCAAAAACTCCTCCTCCCCGAGCCAGCGCTTTTCCTCCACCAGCACGCGCTGCGCCCATGCGGACAAGCCTCCGCCCACTGCCGCCATGGCGATGCGTGTGAATGTCCATGCGATTTCACGACGGGTCGGGCGGGCCTCCTCACTCATGGTGCAGGTCGGTGTCGTGTGGAAAATCGGACTCCTCCAGCGGGTGCAGGGGATCCGGGATGTCATAGCGGCGGGAGGCGTCCCAATCGGCTTCAAAAATCGACTGCAAGCGCTGGACAACGCCCCGGTCGCGCACGCGGATTCCCAGTTCCCGGCGGAGGTCGAAAGCAGAACGGTCCAGATTCATCGAACCAAGAAGAATCCGTTCCCCGTCCGCCAAAAGGAGCTTTGCATGGGCCCGAAGGTGCTTTTGCTTGTGGATTTTCACTCCGGCGTGGCGCATCACGCGCAGCGAGGAAAAGGTGTCGAGCACATCAACATCGCTGATGCCATGGCGGCCTCCGCAGAGCACCCGCACTTTTACTCCCCGGGAGGCCGCGGCCACGATGCGGTCGAGCACGGCAGCATCGACAAATTTCGGATGCTGAACGTCGAGCGAATCTTGTGCCGCATCGATGAAGTCCGCCACATGCCGGCGGGATCCGGCATTGCTCCACAGCAGTGCGGATTCGTCCGGCGGATCGAAGCGTTTCCGGTTCCAATCGGCCTCGAAGCATGCGGCGACCTCGTTTGCGAGTTGCCGGTCCTCGATCAACAATCCGTAGTCGCGGGTGTGCGTGAAATATTTTTCACACAGATTGAATGTCGCGAGGAGAACCCGGTTGCCGTCGGCAACCATCGATTTTTCATGGGTGACATGGAACTCCGGGTTTGCCCACCGCACGTCGACGCCGGCGGATTCCAAGAGCGCAAAGGTGTCGTCGTTCGGACGCGATCCGCCGGAGCGCTTTTCATTGAGCATCACCCGCACGTCGACGCCGCGTTTTTTGGCCCGGACCACCGCGTCGAGCAAAACCGGATGCGTCAGGGTGAATTGTTTCACGCAAAGAGTGGCCACCGCCAAGTCGATGAATTGCTCCACAGGGCGGGGGCCGTCGTCCGGTTGAACCAATGGTGTTATTGCAGTGTGCATCTCTCCAGTGGAGAAAAAACACGCCCGGAGGCAATGGAATTGTGAAAGCTCCGATGGCCGGGCCAGAGGAATTCAATCCCTCCGGTGGTGGTGCCGGATTTCAAACCCGTCGCCCCGTTCGAGCACCGTGCCGCCGTCGAAGAGGGAGGCGTAATCCGGAAAATACGTGTCTCCCGGAACCTCGCAGTCCACATGGGTCAGCAGCAGGGAGCTGCAGCGCGGCAAAAGCGCCGTGTAAAGCTGTGAGCCGCCGATCAGGAAAAGAGTTTTCCCCGGTTGGGAAGGGGGGATTTCCTCCAGTGTCCGGATCATCCGAACCCCGGAAATATCCCCCGAACGGCTCAGCACCCAATTTTCGCGGCCCGGCAGCGGCTTCCCGATCGAGTCGTAGGTTTTTCGGCCCATGAGCACCACGTGCCCGAGCGTGGTCCGTTTGAAAAACTTCAAGTCCCCGGGCAGGTGCCAGGGGATGGTGCCGCCGGCACCGATCACGCGGCGGGCGGTCAGCGCGGCGATGGCAATCAGGTCGGTCATACCGAAATGGGAGCCTTGATGGCGGGATGCGGATCGTAGCCGGTGAGCGCAAAATCCTCGAACACGAATTCCTCAAGTGCCCGGCGATCACGGTTGAGACTCATCTGCGGGAGGGGGCGGCATTCGCGGGAGAGTTGCAGGCGGGCCTGGTCAAGGTGGTTTGTGTAAAGATGCAAATCGCCGAAGGTGTGAACAAACTCGCCGGGCCGCAACCCGCACACCTGCGCGACCATGAGCGTGAGCAAGGCGTAGGACGCGATGTTGAAGGGAACGCCGAGAAACAAATCCGCGCTGCGTTGGTAAAGCTGGCAGCTCAGCTCTCCCTGGCGAACGTGGAATTGAAAAAGCGCATGGCACGGCGCCAGAGCCATCTGATCGAGTTCCGCGGGATTCCAGGCGCTGACAACATGGCGACGGCTGGCGGGGTTCGAGCGCAAATCCGATACCACGCGGGCGATCTGGTCCACCACGGTTCCATCGGCCCCGCGCCAACTTCTCCACTGCGCTCCGTAAATCCGGCCCAGGTTCCCGTTTTCATCGGCCCATTCGTCCCAGATGGTGACGTTCTCGGCGCGGAGCGCGGCGACATTTGTCTCGCCGCGGAGGAACCACAGCAACTCGTGAATGATCGAGCGCAGGTGGAGTTTCTTGGTCGTCAGCAGGGGAAAGGAATGCCGCAGGTCGAAACGCTCCTGTGCGCCAAAGACGGAGAGTGTTCCGGTGCCTGTGCGGTCGTCCACAGGAGTTCCCTTTTCCAAAACAAGGCGCAGCAGGCGGTGGTATTGTTCCATGCGTCAATGCCGGACTTCCGGAGTGGAGGTTTGATAGGTCATGTGAAGGAATCCTCAATGGTGCGAAGGCGGTGGAGACGCGCGCCAAGCCGGGGAACACAGGCGATCAGCGCCCTTGTGTAAGGGTGCCGGGGGGCTCCGAGAACCTCTTCGGTGCGCCCTTGCTCGACAATCTCGCCGCGAAGCATGACAGCCACATTTTCGCAAAGGCCGCGGATGATCCCGAAATTGTGGGTGATCAGGATCAGCGCCATGTTGTGCTCGGCGCGCAGGCGGCGGAGCTGGTCGAGAATTTGCTTTTGAATGGTGACATCGAGGGCCGTGGTGGGTTCATCGGCCACCAGCAACCGGGGACGGCAGGCCAGGGCCATCGCAATCATGGCCCGCTGCTGCATGCCACCGCTCAGTTGGTGTGGATAATCCCACATGCGTCGCGCGGGATCGACGATGCCCACGGCATCGAGCCAGCGCACGATCTCGGCGTCCAAATCCCGGACATCCGTCCGGTGGAGCCGGATTCCCTCGGCGATCTGGCTGTGAATCGTGAAAACCGGGTTGAGCGAAGTGCCCGGTTCCTGAAACACGTAGGCGATTCCGCCGCCCCGGAGCGCTCGCAGCGGCTTGTCGGGAAGGGTGAGCATCTCGTGCCCCTCGAAACGGATCGAGCCGCCGGCATACTCCGCCGGGGGGGTGGGAAGCAGGCGGGCGAGAGAGAGGGCGGTGACACTTTTTCCGCTGCCACTCTCGCCGACAATGGCCAGGGACTCGCCCGCCCCGAGCGAGAAAGACACATTCCGGACGGCATCCACTGTTCCGGTGCGGCTCCGGAATCGGATGGACAGGTTTTGAACGTCAAGCAGCGGATTCATGAAGGACGTGATTCCAGGGCGCGCCGAAGGGCATCGCCAACCATGTAAAAAGCAAGGGATGCGGAAAAAATCGCCAATCCCGGAAAGACAAGCAACCACCAAGCGTCCAGAATGTAGGTTTTGCCATCGGCGATGACGTTGCCCCAAGTGGCCTGCGGAGGGGGGACCCCGAAACTGAGAAAACTCAAGCCCGACTCGACGAGGATCGCATCCGGAATACTCACCACTGCGGTGACGAAAATCGGAGCGGCGGCGTTGGGCAGGATGTGGCGGAACACGATGCGCCTTCCACTCTGGCCCATGGCTCTCGCCGCGCGGACATACTCGCTTTCCCGCAGGGTTAAAAACTCCGCACGGACGAGACGCGCCGTTCCGGTCCAACTCACCAGCCCGATCACCGTGATGATGATCCAAATATTAGGCCCGGTGAGGGCGATCGCGCTCAAAATCAAAAAAAACGACGGGAAACACAGCAGGGCGTCCACGACGCGCATGATGACATTGTCGACCCATCCGCCGAAGTATCCACTGACCGCGCCGGCGACGATTCCAATGCCCAGGGAGACGCCCATCGCCACAAATCCCACTGTGAGCGAGATCATCGAACCCGAGACCAGGCGCGAGAGAACATCACGCCCGAGATTGTCCGTGCCCAGCCAGTGTGCGGGGGAGGGGGGCTGCAACTTGGCTTCCAGACGGGTGGCGTTCGGATCTTGCGGCATCGGCAGGCCGAGCGCTGTGAGAACCGCGGCCGTCAACGCCACCGCGAGGTAAACCGCCACCACTCCCGATGCCGCCAAGGCCCACCGGTTGTCCAAAAAACGGGCCCATGCGAGCCGCATCGGGCTGTCGCCCGTTCCCGCGGGAGTTTCGGAAGGCGGTGGGACGGAGGTCGCCGTCACGGCTTAATCGGCCTCGTCGAAACGCCGGCCCACGTTGTTCCAATCCACGACATTCCACCAGGCCTCGATATATTCGGCCCGGCGGTTTTGATGCTTGAGATAGTAGGCGTGCTCCCACACATCAATTCCCAGAAGTGGAGTGTAGCCGTCCAGAAGGGGCGGGTTCTGGTTGGGCGTCGAAAGGATTTCGAGTTTTCCATTTTTGAAAACAAGCCATGCCCAGCCACTGCCGAACCGCTTCATCGCAGCTTCGCTGAATTGCTTTTTGAACTCGGCAAAGGAGCCAAACGCCTGGTTGATGGCTTCGGCGAGTTCCCCGGTTGGCTCTCCTCCGCCCTTGGGCGACATCATCGTCCAAAACTCCGAGTGGTTGATATGGCCGCCGACATTGTTGAGGAGGCCCGCACGGACGGACTCCGGGGCCTTGTCGAGCCGGCGGATCATGTCCTCGGCGGACAGGGACGCGAATTCAGGCAGGGCGGCCAGGATTTTATTGGCATTTGTGACATAGGCCTGATGGTGCTTGGAGTGGTGGATGCGCATGGTCTCCGCATCGATGTGTGGTTCGAGGGCCTCGACGGCATACGGAAGCGGGGGGAGCACAAGCGGGCCTTGGGATTCCTGCGCGGTCATGGTTGCAAGCCCCGCAAGGAGGAATAAAAAGAATGAGTGCGCGGTCTGTTTCACTGTTCAAGGATGGGCGAATGAATCCGCACGCGCAACCTGCAAAAGCTGGCACGGATTTCGCAAACCGGGTTTACCGCGTGGTTGCGCGGATTCCCCCGGGGCGTGTGGCGACTTATCAAGCTGTTGCCGAAGCCGTGGGCTGCCGGTCTCCCCGAGCGGTCGGTGCCGCCCTCCGTCGCAACCCCCATGCGCCTTCCGTGCCATGCCACCGCGTGATTTCATCAAGCGGAAGGGTCGGCGGATTCTTAGGATCGATTGGTCCCGAGGCGCGGCGCGCCAAGATGCAAATTCTCCTTTCCGAGGGAGTGGCCTTTTCCCGCGACGAAATAGTCGATCAAGCCTGCATCCTCAGGCGGCTTTGATTGTCCAGCCGGCTTGTTTGCTCCGCCTCGCTGGCGTAGAAAGCTCCCGTGCGGGCGCTGATTCTGGCTCTGTTTTTTTGTGGATCGATGAAAGCCCAATTTCCGGTGTCCGGTGTTGACGTCGTGCCGGAGGCGCACGTGGCCACCTCGATTCCCGCCGCCGATGGAGGGGGTTTTGACGTCGCCGCTTTTCTGGGAGCGGACCGGTATTACAATGCCGGAATCGCCGGTGAAAACACCGTGACTTGGAATCTCGAGGCCGGCCATATCTGGAATGGACATGACGCCTTGGCGCATGTGACGCAGTTCTCGCAGTCGGCAGACACCTTCGGCGGAGGGGACTTTGCTTCGCTCTACGACCGCCATGCCACATGGGTTGGAATGCTTATTGGCGGTCGGCCCGCATCGGGTGTGACAACCGCGGGAATGGCCCCCGCAACCGATCTTCGCAGTGCCGCGCTTTCCACCGGATGGACCGGATCGGCGTATGCGCTTGGATTCGGGATTTCCATTCCAGCCTATTTGCACGCCTTCGAATCGGCTTTCGCCTCCGGCAACGTGGTCAACTCCAGCTATGGGTTCGCAGATCCTGGAGGCTCCAACATTCTCACGATCTTCTCGGATGCCGTGGCCTTCCAAAGTCCGTCCACCACTTACGTTGCCTCGGCGGGAAATGCCGGACCGGGGGAAAACACAGTTGGATCGCCTGGATCGGGCTACAACGCGATCACTGTGGGTGCGCTGGCGGGAGCAAACACATTTGAGGCCCCGGCCTCTTTCAGCAGCCGGGGTCCGCAGGATTTCGCATTTTATTCGAATGGAACGGTGACGGTTGTATCAGGGGTGCGTGCGGCGGTGGACATCGCGGCCCCGGGGGCATCGCTTGCCAGCGCCTACTATGGCGGACAAACCGGCGGGAACGATGCCTCGCTTCCGGGGTCGACAGCGGGAGCGTCCTCGACCTCGCTCTTCTCTTCGGGACTGAACGGAACGAGTTTTGCCGCGCCGATTGTGGCTGGCGGGGCGGCGCTTGTGCACAGTGCGGCGGAAGCTTTCCATGCCACCAACCCGGAGGCTTCGAGAAGCCTCGTGGTCAAGGCGCAGTTGCTCACGGCAGCCGACAAAACCGCTGGCTGGTCCAACAATCAGACCCTCTCCGGAAATGTCACCACCACCTCCCAAGCGCTGGATTTTTCAACCGGTGCGGGGCGCATGAATCTGGACCGCACTTTTCTGATTCAAAACACCGGACAAGCAGGCGTCGAAGGGTTGTCCGCCGGAGCCCAAGCGCCGGTTCAGGAGCTTGGCTGGGATTTCGGCCAAGTTGGTGCGGGGAGTTCAAACGACTATCCCATCGCCGATTCATTGGCGGGGAACTCGACATTCACTGCAACCCTTGTTTGGCACCGGGCCCGGGAATGGGACTCCGCAAACGGGACTGTCACCGAAGCGGCGCAGGCCGATTTGAATCTCTCGCTTTGGGCCCTTGGAGAGAACGATTCTTTCGCACGCCGGGTTGCCGAGTCGGTCTCGCTCTACAACCCGGTGGAGCACTTTTCTTTCAGCATCCCGGAGACAGGCCGATACGGGCTACGAGTTTCGTATGCCGGAAACACCTTCGACAACACGGGTGGTGTGTGGGGGGGGACTGGATTCGAGCAATCCTACGCCCTCGCATGGAATGGAGAGGCCCACACCGCACTCTTCTGGCAGGGGGGCGCTGCTTGGGACGGGGATTCCCTGGTTTGGAACACCTCTGCATCGGGCAATGGCACCGCCCGCTACGCAACGCATTCCTCCACCGAAGCTGTTTTTTCAGGAGGGAATGTTCTACTCTCTGGCGATCGGGAGGCCGGTGGTTTGCGGTTTGAGGCCGAGCCCACGAGTGTTTCCTCGAGCGCGCCCTCCACTCTCTCGATCGGAAGTGGCGGAGTTTCGGCCTACTCGTCAGTGACGTTTTCCGACGGGATTGATTTGCATCTGGTCTCTTCCCAAGTCTGGATGCCGTCATCGGACTTGGAGGTGGCAGGCACCCTCGCCGGCAATGCCACTCTTGGGATTGCTGGAAATGGCACCACCCGCTTGACGGGTTCCTCATCCGGAAACGGAATCAGCCTTCGTGTCGAGGACGGCCGGTTGGAGGTGTCCGGGAATTATTCCTCGCTCCAAGGCGTGGTTGTGGGTGCGGGCGGCACGCTGGGAGGATCCGGCGGACGTGTGGGCAATCTTGTTTTGGAGGCCGGTGGAGTGCTGGCGCCGGGAAACTCGCCCGGGGCGTTGTTTTCCGAAGGCAACGCAACATGGACGGCCGATGGCCGCTATGATTGGCAATCCCTTGTTGCCAATCCCGATTCCAGCGACCAGTCGAAGGCCGGTGTTTTGTGGGACCTCTGGGACATTGCTGAGTCATTGAATCTCGTCAACCCGGATCCCTCCCGGCGTTTCTCCCTCCACCTCGAATCGCTGGTGTCGGCCACGCCGGATACGCCGGGCCCCCTCGCCGCCTACGATCCTGCGGTCGGTAGCACCTGGCTGATTGCTCGGGCGGGCGGGGGTGTTTTCCACAACGGAGACAGGTTGCTTCCATGGAACGACTACACGTCGCTTTTCGATGTTCGCACGGCTCCCTTTGAGGGATCCGGCGGCTGGAGCGGCCATTTGCCGCCCGGCGGATTCCGTGTTTGGACACTTGGCTCGGATGATGCGCTGTATCTTGTCGCGGCTGTGACAGGTGTTCCCGAGCCCCCGCAATTTCTGGTTTCGCTCATGGTCCTGGGCGGCGCGGCGCTCGGGATTTTTCATCGGCGTTTCCGGGCCTTGCCAAATCACAAGCCGCGGAGAATCTCGTTTTATGAATGACACGATTGCCGCCATTGCAACCCCCCCGGGGGAAGGGGCTGTGGCTTTGATCCGTGTGTCGGGGCCCGGCTCTTTCCAAGTTTTGGATCGGGTCTTTTCAACACGCTCGAAACGAAACACCGAGGACCGTCGCTCGGTGTTCGGAACGCTCAGCGATGCGGACGGGATGGTGGATCAAGTCTTGAGCACCCGCTTTCGCGCACCGGCCAGTTTCACGGGCGAGGACACGGTCGAAATCACCTGTCACGGTGGCACGCTCGTCACGGCCCGCATCCTCCGACTTTTGTTCGTCTCGGGCTGCCGCCCGGCCATGCCGGGGGAATTCACCCGGCGGGCGTTCGAAAACGGGAAAATCGACCTTACACAAGCCGAGGCGATCATGGATTTGATCCGTGCGCGCACCGACCAGGCTTTGCGCGCGGCCTCCCGCCAACTCGAGGGGCAACTCGGAGCGAAAATCCTGGATCTTCGCTCCCATCTCCTCGAGCTGGTGGCCCACCTCGAGGCATGGATTGATTTTCCCGAGGAGGATATCGACCCGGCAGACAGCAAATGCCTCCAAGCCGGAGTCTGCAAAGTTTCGGCAAGCATCCGGGAGCTTCTGCACACCGCCCACGAGGGCCGCATACTGCGGGAGGGCGTGCGGGTGGCCATCGTGGGAAAACCCAATGCCGGAAAATCAAGCCTTCTCAACCGCCTTCTGGGATCGAACCGCGCCATCGTCAGTCCCGTGGCTGGCACAACCCGGGACACCATCGAGGAATCCATCGTTCTCGAGGGCCGTCTCTTTCACCTGATCGATACTGCCGGATTGCGCGAAACGGCGGATTCCGTGGAACGGGAGGGAGTCGCCCGCGCAGAAATGGCGATCTCGGGGGCGGACATCGTTCTGCACCTTGTTGATGGCACCGATTCCCCGGCCGGCAGGGAGTGGATTCCGCAGTCGCTGGAGGTGGCCAACAAATGTGATCTTCCGGATTTTCAAGCGGACGAACGGGCGATTGCTGTTTCATCCCTCACCGGCGAGGGAATGTGCGAGCTGGTTGCCCGTCTGGTGGGCAGATCGCAGTCGCCCGGGGTTTCGGGCGGAGAATCGCTTCTCGCCATCAATTCCCGACACCAAGCGCATCTGGAGGTGGCGCTCGTCAATCTCCAGGTGGTTTCCGACCTCTTATCCACCAGTGCGCCTCTCGAACTCACCGCATTGGAACTCCGATCCGCATTGGACAGCATCGGACGCATTGTGGGATCCACCAGCACAGAGGATATTCTCGGCGAAATCTTCAGCCGGTTTTGCATCGGCAAGTAAATCCGGGGCCTCCCGAATTCAGCCTTCCAAAAACGGACCAAAGCCGCCCGCATCGAGTTTCATCCCGGCTCCGCCAAATCGTCTTCACACGGACCGGTTCCAGCCATTGTGACTTCCGACGGGTTCGAATGGGGCGCCCAGTGGCGACAGCACCCGCAGACGGCGGGGAGCCATTCGAAAATGGCAGGGCAGCACCCCCGCCACCTCGCCGTCGAGTTCGACTGGCACTTCGCAGTCGCTGGTGACGCGCAACGAGGGGGTTTGAAGATATTCCACATCTGGAAGCTCGGGGTGTGTGCCGAAGGCGATGGCCTGAAAATACCGGACGACGTCCCAATGGCTTTGATTCTGAAAAATCAAAACATCCAATAGTCCATCCGTCAGGGACGCCCGTTTGAACACCGGAAACGGCCCGCCATAAAATCGTCCATTGCCAATTAAAACGAACGACCCCTCGCGTTCCGCGCCTCCCTCGCAGGAGATGCGCACCCTTGGCGGGGATGCGGCCGCGACATGCACCAGCGTCAAAAGATAACTCAGAGGCCCCCAGGCTTTTTTCGATTCGAGCGACGTGCGGCGCACCACCTCGGCATCGAGTCCCACCCCGGCCAACTGAACAAAACACGCCTCGTTTGCCATGGGACAATCAACTTTGACTTCCAGCCCCTGATCGATGACACGCCAGGCTTTTTCAACATTTCCTTGGGGAATGCCCAACTCGGCGGCAAAAACATTCATTGTGCCGACCGGCAGAATACCCAATCGCACATCGGCGCCGGCGAGACCATTGAGCACCTCGTTGACAGTGCCATCGCCTCCTGCCGCGACAATCGTCTCCGCTCCCTCCCGAACGGCTTCCGCCGCGAGATAGCGGGCTTCCCCGGCTTCCGAGGAGACTTTGACCGTCCATCCGGTGGCCAATCCCTCGATACGCTCCTGGAGACGGCCAGCCCGGTCGCCACGGGCCGCGGGATTCAAAATCACCTGCAATTTGTTCGATCTTTCCATTCGCGGGATGGCAGGTAACTTCGCCGTGTGCACCCCATTGCCAAGCGAATTCTCATCGCGGCCGCGGCCATCGCCGCGCTGATCTGCCTCGGCGCTTTCGGCGTGAACATTTCCATCCAGTCGGAGGCCTTTCAAAAGCGTCTTTTGGACGCCTTGGCGCGGACTTCGGGCGGCAAGGTGTCGGTTCGTTCGATTTACTACACGCCGTGGTCTGGAGTGGTGGCTGCCGGACTTGAAGTCCAGAGTTCTGAAGGTCACTCGCAGATCGAATCGATCCGCGCCCGGATCGCCATCGTTCCACTTCTCGCGGGTCGCGTCGTGGTGCGGCAAATTGATATCCGTTCACCGCGGATTGTGTTGTCCACCCCAGGGCTCCCGCTGCCTTTGCCGCCTGAGGGAGGGTCATCCGGATCTTCGGATGCACAGCCCGCCGATGCCGTTGATACAAAACCATCGAAGGCAACGGAATCGCCCTGGGTGCTTGAGATAGAGATGGTCAAAATCCGCAATGCCAGCCTCTCCTTGCCCGGGCCTGCGGGGCTCCCGCCCCTGACCGTTGAAGGCCTCGCTCTGGACGCTCACAGACGGTCAAGTGGCATGGCTGACGGCGGATTCACCATCGCCAAAGCGCGTCTGGCTCCCGGAGTGGTGGTGACCAATCTCGCGGGAAAATTCGACTGGAACAGCGGGCAATTCCTGTCCAAGGACATTTCTGGCGACTGGTCCGGCGGGAAAGTCTCCGCCGAATGCGAGTGGGTCGGCGATGCCCCGCCCCGCTTCGGTTTTCAAGCCTCGGCTTCGAATGTTTCGCTGGAACGCATGTTGGAGGACTCGGGATATAGTCCGGAGGGGACATCCGGCACGCTGAACGCCGATTTCCACCTTTCTGGCGCGGCTTTCAACCGCGAGACTTGGGTCGGCGGATCGAGTCTGCGCTTGGACGAGGCCCGCATTCTTCCCGTCGAGTCTATCCGACAACTCGGCCAAATGCTGGGCGTCGCGGAGCTCCAGAGCCTCGAACTTGAATCTGCAACAGCCGATCTCTCCGCGGAAAGCGGGCGGATCGCGGTGGAGAGGGCCCGTATTGCCACCAAAAACCTCCGCTTTGATGCGACCGGCACCGCGGATTGGGATGGCCGACTCGACCTTCGGTCCCGATTTCACGTCAGCGAAACACTCCGCAACGACTCACGCGGGATTCTGGGTTCGGGGTTCCAGCAATCCGAGGAGGAGGGGTTCACCCACATGCCGTTTCATATCGGTGGCACAATTGCCCGGCCTCAAGCCGATCTTGTGGAGAAGCTCGTTGGACTCCGGATCGGGCAGGATGTGGGGGGATTTTTGAAAAATTTGTTTCAAGCTCCCAAAAAAGACAAAAAAAAGAAGCCCCAACCCCCGGCTTCGCGGCCCTGACTCTCGATGCGTGTCATTGCTGGATCCGCGGGCGGCCGTCCGCTCAAAGCCCCCCCCGATGGTTTGAGACCCACCATGGATCGCGTGCGCGCCGCCGTCTTTTCGAGTCTTGCCGATCTCGTTCCGGAGGCCCGGGTTCTGGATCTTTTTGCGGGTTCCGGAGCGATGGGCATCGAGGCTCTCAGCCGGGGGGCCTTGTCCGGAGTTTTTGTGGATTTCAACGACCGGTGTGTGCGCTGTATCCGCTCGAACCTCCGCATGGCGGGAGTGGATGCGATTGTTCAGACCATGGATGCCTACAGGTTTCTCGACCTTCACGCGGTCCCGGATGCCTTTGATCTGATTTTTGCCGATCCCCCCTATTTAAAAGCCCCTGTTGACATCGACCATGAAGCCCGGCTTTTGGAGTCCGCCTCCCTTGCATCGACTTTGGCTGCGGGAGGCTTGCTGGTTTTGGAAACCGCCGACAGCTCAATTCCGAGGGAAACGCCTCTCTGGGTTCCGGTGCGATCCAAGCCCTACGGTGGGAGTCGAGTCACCTTCTGGAGAAAATCCTAATGCTGCGCCTCCTTTACAACCTTGTATTCCCGCTTGTAATCGTCGCGCTTTTGCCGGGCCTCGTCCTGCGCATGTGGCGCCGGGGAAAATACCGTCATAAATTCGGCCAACGCTTTGGCTTCTACTCGCCCGCTGTGCGCAAGCGACTGCGCAGCCATCCACGTCTCTGGATTCATGCGGTGAGCGTCGGCGAAGTGAATATCGCCCTCAAGCTCATCGACTGTCTGCGGGCCCGCAATCCCCGCTGCGCGTTTGTCCTTTCCACCACCACTTCCACCGGGTTCCATCTGGCGGACTCCAAAAAATCGGAATGGCTCGAGCCGATCTACAATCCTCTGGATTTCTGGCCCGCGACCCTGCTCGCGTTCGATGCCATCCGCCCAACCGGCGTGGTTCTCGTTGAGGCGGAAGTCTGGCCGAATCTGGTCGGGGAAGCCAAGTCGCGCGGCCTGCCGGTTGTTTTGGTCAATGCCCGGCTCTCTCCCCGGTCGGAAGCCCGGTTCCGCCGTGTCCGCTGGCTGGCAGCTCCGTTGTTCAACAGGTTGGATGCCCTCTGCCTGCAGGAACCCGCCGACCTCGTCCGGTGGGAAGGCCTTGGCCTCGCCCGTCACAAACTTCACGTTACCGGGAGCATCAAGTTCGATTCCCAATCCGCCCGTCCTGTGGAAAGCCTGCGTCCCTTGCTGCAGGATTGGGGGGTGCCTGTTGGAGCCCCCGTTTTGATCGGCGGCAGCACCTTTCCCGGTGAAGAAGCCGCCCTGGTGCGTTGTTTCCGCAAACTCCAAAAACACCACCCTGATCTTTTCCTCATTCTGGTGCCCCGCCATGCCGAACGGGCCGACTCCGTTCTTGCGGAATTAACGGGGTTCCGGGTTGGCCGCCGAAGCGAAACGCCCAGAGGTCCCGTTGAGATCCTTCTCGTTGACACAACCGGCGAATTGCCGGGTTGGTATGCCGCATCGACAATTGCTTTCGTGGGGAAAAGTCTTTGCGCCGAGGGCGGTCAAAATCCCGCCGAACCCCTTCAAGCCGGTATCCCGGTCTTGTTTGGCCCTCACATGAAAAATTTCGACGCCCTCGCATCGTCGCTTGTCTCGGCGGGGGGAGCGCTTTGCGTCGTGGACGAGCATTCGCTGGAATCAACTCTCAATACCCTTTTGGGTGCCCCCGATCGCCGAAGATCCATGGTGGAGGCTGGGCGAGTCGTGCTCGCGAGCCACCACGATTCGACAACTCGCACTGCTGTGATCCTTGAAAATCTCCTCTCCATTCGTTCTTGATTTCTTGGGCAATTCTTGTCCCCGTCGGACGCCTTCCTGCCGAATCCCTGAGGACATGATTTTTCAAATGCTTTTATTGACACTGCGATCAAGTTTGATAATTTTATCATTCATCGGCAGCCGTAGCTCAATTGGATAGAGCATCTGACTACGGATCAGAAGGTTATAGGTTCGAGTCCTATCGGCTGCGCCACTCTCTCCCCTGACGGTCTTACCTGTGTTCGGAAGACGACCCGCCTACCCCCGGTGCTTATTGTTTGTCTCGAAAACTGGCCCCATGGGAGATCGAGGCCGGAGAGCTGTATCGATTGGGACGGGGGGGGCGCCGCATTAGCTGTGGTCGTTGTAAAGAGCCATAAGAGCCGCTCCGATGGCTTGGGAAAGCTCGCCGAGCGAGGCCGGCAGAATTTTAATACGGGCCTGCTGAACCGGGAACAACCAGGGATGGGCCGCTGCGCGGATGCCTCCCAGGTAACGCTCGCGGAAGGTCTCGGTGGTGGCATGGGGATCGATCAAGCCACCGCCGATCACGACAAACTCCGCATCCAGAGCCATGGTGAGATTCGCCACATGGATGCCAAGAGCCTTGGCTTGAAAATCAAAAATTTCCAACGCCAGCGGGTCTCCCTCTTGGGCGCGGGTGCGGAGAGACAGCACTTTTTCTTTTGTTGGGATGGCATCACTGTGCAGTTCATGGCCGGGGTGCTTCGGCAAGAGATATGCCAAAAATTGGGCAAGGCCTGAAATGCTTGTGTATGCCTCGAAACATCCCCAGGAGCGTCCACAACCGCACGCGAACGCTGGAAGATTCAACAAATGCAGCGGCGCAGGCATGTGCCCGGCTTCCATTCCGGCCAGTGTGTCGCCATCCAATGGCAGCCCCTCTGGATTGATGTAAGCGCCGCCCAGTCCCGAGCCGGGAGCGAGCAGGATGACGCCCGCCTTCTTGCCGCCCCGCACGGCAGCCGCCTCGGCCACGCCTCCGTAGTTGCCGTCGTTGCCTGTGACAACGGGAATCTGCCGTCCTGCTTTTTTTGCGAGGGCGGATTTGTAGTCGGTCAGAAAATCCCACCCCGCGAATGCCGCTGGAAGGTTGGCGGTGCGGTCGAGGACGCCATAGCTTTGAAAAGGTCCAGGCATCGCCAGTCCCACGCCTTTGATCTGATCCCAATGAAGGGCGTTTTCCTGCAAAAAACGCTCCACCCCTTCGACCCAGCCCTCGACGACAGCGTTGGTGCCGAGTTGGGAGTTCGTCGAGCTTTGCGCCAGTTGCAATGTGATGGGCTTTCCATCCGGTGTGATTCCGCAGGTCTTGGAGGTGGTGGCGCCGCTGTCGGTGCCGATAAAAACAGATGTGGTGGACATGGCCAAATGTGTGACGCGGTTTGTTGAAAAAGAAAATCCCAAACCATGACGGGTTGAAGGGGATCTCCTGCGTGGCGGGTTGCATTTCGCCTGCTTGACACGACGGCGTTTTTGGAAATTTTTGCAATCAACCCATGAAACTCAGCCCCTTTGGATTTATCGAGCAAGCCGAGACCTTCCTCCGCGATGCCCTCAGCCTTCCTCCCCGAGGAGGGGGAGCGTGGTCATACCAGAGGCGCGTGAATTTTGTGGATGGCACCGGATCACTGGAATTGGGACTCACGGGCGCCGCCAACCACTCCCCGCGTGCGTCGCTTCACGCCCGTCGCACAGGCCAGGGAAAGGATTTTGGCATTCAAGGGTGGGTGGATTTCGCTGACGGCTCGCGCCAGGAAATCTTTGTCCTTCGCCAACTGGAGCCGACCCGTGCCCAAGAGGAGATTTTTGATCTTGTTGAGCGGGTGCTTTCGCGCATTCCCGAGCGCGACGACTCGTTTGCCCCTCCCCGTCCCGAGCCTGCGCCCAAGCCCTCCTTTGAGCCATTGCTGAACGTGATCCAGTCTGCTGCCGTTGAGCCGGATTCCGTTGTTGAAGATACCGCCGCTCCCGAGGAGACCTCCGACCACTCCGCGAAGCCCGAGGATTTCGACAACACCCAAGCGTTTGTCGATTCGCTTCTCTCGCCGGATAAATTCAACGACGCTCCCCCCGAGGCCTCGGTTGCGGATCAGGAGCCGGTTGCCGAGGTTGCGACGGAGACGGAGTCCGCCGAAAAGCCCGCCAAAAAGACGCGCAAAAAATAGATTTCGACCGCTTTTGAAACTGCACGCTGCGATTTTTCTATTGCTTTTTTGCCTGATCACCGGGCGCTCGAAGGCCGCAGAGGAGTTTATTATCATCAGCGGAGGCCCTTCTCTGGAGGAATGGGAGCGCTACAAGGCCGAGCCGCACGACCGCTGGTGGGGGAATTTCATCCGCTCCGCCCGCGTGCGAATCCAGGAACTTCAAAAAAAGCACGGCGCGGATGTGATGATCACTTGGTTGGTCCACCGGCCGAGCTACGAACGCCGGGCTCTGCGTCAAGACCGGGAAAATCTGATCTCTCACATCGAGTCGGTGCGCGACCGCTACAAGGTGCGCCTGCTCTGGTTCCGGGAGGGGAGCGAGGTGATGAACCACATCGTTTCAGGGCACCCTCGCGATCGTGTGAAAATTGCGAATCTGGAATTTTTTGGCCATTCCAACCGCGCGTGTTGGATGTTCGACTACAGCAACGAAATCGACAGCGGCTCGAAAAGCTGGCTTCACGAAAGCGAGTTGACGCCCCTGCGGCGGAATCTTTTCACTCGACGCCCGTTCATCAAAAGCTGGGGGTGCCACACTGGCGAGAGCATGAGCAGGAAATGGCGGCGCTCATCCGGCCATCGCATGATCGGTGCGATCGGCAAGACCGACTACTCGAATGGACATCTCAGGAATTGGATCCCGGGTCTCTCCAAAGGGGCGCGCTGGGGCGGGTAGGGGGAGACAGGATCAAGCAAGCCGCGGCAGGCTTGGGATCCTGTCAAAGTGGGCATCGCGTGAATACAGCAGAAGCGAGTGCTCGATGGCCAGAGCCGCAATCCAAAGGTCGTTTGTCGGAATGGGCGTTCCGGCCTTCCGCAACTTTTTGTAGAGGGCCGCGTAGTGGTGGGCCGTCGTGTCGGTGCTGTGGGCCACGCGCACGCCGGGTTGCTGCAGCAACTCACCCAGAAGGCGCACTTGGGCATCTCCCCGCTTGACCGAGAGAGCCCCGACCCGGATTTCCGCCAACACAATGAACGGGACCACCAGAAGACTGGCCTGTTCCAGAGTTTCAACCACCTCCGCCTCGCCCGCACAAAAGTCGATAAAGCGGTTGGAATCGATCAAGACCCTCACTTCCAATCCTCGGGATGTGTCTTGTCTTGTTTGTCCAAGACTTCCCGCCATTCGCCCACGGATGGCTTGGGCAGGCGGGGAATGAGATTTTTCAACGAGCGGTAGCGCACAGGCTCGCTCCCGACGCCAAGTCCTCGCTGAATGGCCCGCAAGGTGGCCTGATTCAGACTGACTTCCTCCAAGGCCGCGCTCTCGCGTAACACAAGGTCGAGTTCTTCGGGCACGTCCCGCACGGTGTATTGAACGGTATTCTTCTTCATGCCTGCACTCAACTTCAGTCATGCCTGCATGTCAACTTGATTCCGCAACTGAACCAGAATCCGGCAAAGGAGGATCCGGCCTCCGGGGGGAGTGTCAATCGGAATGGTTCAGGCGGGATTGCCAGAGACAAGCAGGCGGCGGAGGTATTCTCCGTAGCTGGATTTTCCGAGGACGGAAACGCGGGCCTCCAAGAGGGCGGCGTCGATCCAGCCTTTGCGAAAGGCGATTTCCTCCAAGCACGCGATTTTGAGTCCTTGGCGGCGCTCGATGACGCTGACGAACTCCGCGGCTTCCATGAGCGACTCGTGGGTGCCGGTATCCAGCCACGCCGTGCCTCGGCCGAGGATTTCCACATGCAGACGATTGGCTTCGAGATAGAGCCTGTTGAGGTCGGTGATTTCAAGTTCACCGCGCGCCGAAGGTTTCAAGTCGCGGGCCAATTCCACCACACTGGCATCGTAAAAATACAACCCGGGAACGGCGAAATTTGACTTCGGCCGGGCCGGTTTTTCCTCCAGTGAGAGAACCTTGTTGTCGGCGCCGAATTCCACCACACCATAGGCGCGGGGTTCGGCGACATGATAACCGAAGATCGTCGATTCCGCCGTGCGGGCGGCGGCCCGGGCAAGCGAATCGGCGAAGTTGTGCCCGTAGAAGATATTGTCCCCGAGAACAAGGGCCGAAGGGTGTCCATCCACGAAATCCGCGCCGATGTGGAAGGCCTGGGCCAGCCCGTCCGGGCGCGGCTGGGAGGCGTATTCGATGTGCAGCCCGAAGGCCTGACCGTCTCCCAGAAGCCGCCGGAAGAGGGGCACATCGTCAGGCGTGGAAATCAGCAGGATCTCGCGGATTCCCGCCAGCATCAGCACCGAGAGCGGGTAATACACCATGGGCTTGTCATAGACCGGCATGAGTTGCTTGCTGACCGCGATGGTGAGCGGATATAGCCGTGTGCCGGAGCCTCCAGCCAGAATGATGCCTTTGCGGGCTGCGGACATGGTATCAGATACGCGGAATCGTGATCCCGCGTTGGCGCATGTATTTTCCCGCGCGGTCGGCATAGCTCGTTTCACAAACCTCGCCGGCGAGGAAAAACACGACTTGGGCGAGCCCTTCGTTGGCATAAATTTTCGCCGGAAGGGGCGTCGTGTTGGAAATCTCCAGTGTGACGTGTCCCTCCCATTCGGGTTCGAAGGGCGTCACATTCACAATGATCCCACAGCGGGCATAGGTGGATTTGCCAACACAGATCGTGAGCACCTCGCGTGGAATCCGGAAGTATTCCACACTGCGCGCCAGCGCGAACGAGTTGGGCGGCACCACGCAAACGTCGGTCTGCATGTCCACGAACGATCGGTCGTCAAAAGCCTTCGGATCAACCACGCTGCCGAAAACATTTGTGAAAACCTTGAACTCGTTTGAGACGCGCAGGTCGTAGCCGTAGCTGGAGAGTCCGTAACTGATCAGGCGCTGGCCATCGTCGGCCTGCTTGATCTGGCCGTCCACAAATGGCTCGATCATACCGCGTTCCGCCGCCATGCGGCGGATCCACTTGTCGGAGCAAACAGACATTACATCGAAAGGCCGGGGATTTTCATGCCGCCGGTCAATTTGCCCATTTCGTCGCCGGCGATTTTTTTGGCGTCTTCGATCGCCTGCCGCACGGCCGAGAGAACGAGGTCCTCAAGCATTTCAACGTCGTTCGGATCGACCACTTGGGGGTCGATTTTCACCGAGGTCACATCGCCCGCCCCGGTCGCCGTGACACGGACTTTTCCTCCGCCAGTGGTGACTTCGATTTTTCGGGAGGCAAGGGAGGCTTGGGTTTCGGCCATGCGTTCCTGCATGCGCTGGGCCTCTTTCAACATTTTGGCGATGTTCATGATTTGGTAGTCTGCAAAGTGCCTTGGAAAATTTCGAGGGCTTTTTCGATCAGAGGGTCGTTTAGAAAATCTTGATTCGGATCGGCCGGCGGTGCGGGTGCGGGTGGCGCCTCTTGTGCCGGAGCCGGTGATTCGGGCTCTGTAGGTTCCTCCACCGGGGCGGGGGCGGCTTCGGGAGGACGCTCCAGCGAGGCGTCAAAAATAAAATCCATCTTGAGCGGCTTGCCGACGGCTGCTGTCAGGCGCGACTCGAGATCGCGAAGGTCCTTGTCTCCCAGAAGTGAATCGCGCATGTCGCGGCAGGCTTCAGGAAACCGGACCTTGAATTTCGATCCCTCCTGCGCTTCAAAGCGGCCCTCCTGCAGCCATCCGAATCGCATGTCCGAGATGGCATCCAATTCCCGGCAAATGCGCTCCCAAGCCGTAGCGGGGAGTTCGTGTCCAGGTTCAGGCCCTGCAATTCCGGCCGGCTGCGAATCCCCGGTTTTCCCGATGGGAACCGGCGTCGCACCGGGGGCGGCAGGGAGAGGCATCTGCAAAGGGGCATCGGGGGTGGTGTGCAAGGGACGCGGCTTCGGCGGGTCTCCTTGGCAGAGACCGGTGAGTGTGTGAATCACATCGGTAAGGCTCGTTTCGTCCAGGATGTGAAGGGCCTTGATGATTGCCACGTCAAGATGGAGTTTTTTATCCGTCACCCAGCGGAGCGCGGATTCCACAGCACCGAAGTGGTCGAGAAGGTCGAGAAGCTTGGCTTGCGGGACCAGGGATGCTCCTCCAGTGGCTTGTTCCACGACGAGATCACGCAGGTGGACGACTAACTCCGCCACAAGGCGTGTGAGATCCTTTCCCGCTTCCGACTGGGCGGCCACGGTGTCGAGGGACTTCCGCGCATCCCCGGCAAGAATCGATCCGGCGAGGCCTTGCACCACCTCCAGCGGAGTGAATCCAAAGACGTCCATGACATCGGCGCGGGCAATCCTGTCCCCACAAAAGGCGACCATTTGATCAAGCATGCTTTCGGCGTCGCGCAAGCCGCCATCCGCACCGCGGGCGATCGCCGCGGCGGCATCCGCATCCAGAACAATTGCCTCCCGCGATGCGATGTAGAGCAGGTGTTTTTGAATGCTGTCGGCCGGGATCCGACGCAGGTCAAAGCGCTGGCACCGGCTCGTGATGGTGGCCGGAACCTTCTGGGCCTCGGTCGTGGCAAAGATGAATTTCACATGGGGCGGGGGCTCTTCGAGGGTTTTCAGCAAGGCGTTGAAGGCCCCTGTCGTGAGCATGTGAACCTCGTCGATGAGGTAGATTTTGAATTTCCCCCGGGCTGGAGCGTAGGCGGCGCTGTCGCGGATGTCGCGGATGTGGTCGACGCCGTTGTTGCTGGCTCCGTCGATCTCGATGACATCAAGGCTCCGGCCCTCGGCGATTTCGAGACAGGCATCGCAGGTGCCGCATGGCTCCGGCGTCGGGCCGGCAGAGCAATTCAGCGCCTTGGCAAGAATCCGCGCGGTCGATGTTTTGCCGATTCCGCGGGGCCCCACAAAAAGCCAGGCTTGAGCGAGTCGGCCGGATGTCACCGAGTTTTGGAGCGTCCGGGTGATATGTTCCTGGCCGACAACCTCGGCAAATGTTTGCGGGCGGTATTTTCTGGCAAAAACTCGGTAGCTCACGCGGACAGGATAAATCGCAGGGCGGGTGTCATCCAGCAACATTTACCCCGCGCAACGCGGCGTCTTCCTTGTTTTCCACCAGCACAAAACCTCAATTGAGAAAACGCCTTGAACAGACCTGTATCAGTCCTCGTCCAGACGCTGCCAGGAGGGTTTGTTTTGAAATACCCAGTTGTAGTAGTCCACCCGCGCCAGCTTCGATGCGGCCGCGCTGTCGAGACAAAAGACCGCATGGGGGTGGAGTTGAAGGGCCGATGCGGGATTCATGGCGCTCACAGGACCCTCGACCGCTCCCGCCACAGCATCGGCTTTGTGGTCGCCGGTTGCCAGCAGCACCACTTTGCGGGAGTCTAAAATGGTCCCAATTCCCATGGTGATGACATGGCGCGGCACCAATCCGGCACCGCCGAAAAAGCGGGCATTGTCCAGACGCGTGCGCTCCGTGAGCGTTTTTATCCGTGTTCGCGAGGCGAGGGAGGACGAGGGTTCGTTGAATCCGATGTGGCCGTCGCTTCCAATCCCCAGGAGTTGCAAATCGATTCCCCCGGCCGTTTGGATGCCTCGCTCGAATTGGCCGCAGTGCTCCTCGGGGTTTTCCGCTAATCCGTCGGGGATATGGATATTTCCCTGATCAATATTCACGTGCCGGAATAAATTTTCCTGCATGAAGCAGTGGTAGGATTGTGGATGGTCCGCGCCGATTCCAAGGTATTCATCCAGGTTGAATGTGGTTATCGAAGACCAGTCCAGCCGTTTTTGGACAAGTTCGCGGTATAGCGGGAGTGGTGTGCTCCCGGTGGCGAGGCCCAAAACGGCCGATGGTTGGCGCCGAATCGTTTGTGTGAAAAAGCGGGCGGCCATCGATGCCGCAGCCCGGGCGTCGGGTTGGATAATGATTTCCATGTCAGCTTGGGAAATAGCGTCGCAGTTCCAGTCGCACTTGAGCCTCGAACCGCTGGATCATCGCGCAGGTGAAGTCGACAGGATCGATGTTGTCATCGCTCATCAACGGGGTGAGGTCCATGCCGGTGATGACTTGGGTGGCCGAGTCGCCATCCCGGGGTTCATAAAATGTCGCATTAGCCGCGCGGCGGCCTGTGACGGCCAGATCGTAGCGTTTGCCTCCGGCAATCTGGGACACAAAAACCTCGTTCAAGCGGTTCGCCAGCGAGTCGTGCCCGCTCACGTCCATCCGGATTTTTTCATGGTCGCAGAGCCAGTCCAAATCCCGCCACACTTCGCATCCGACAAGCCGCGCCGGCCTTGATTCGGGTGGCAGCGAGCGAACGGCACGCAGGACAGCGGCGAAAACGCCGGTGTGGGTGCGATGCTTGTCGGCGGGATTGTGGGTGTAAAGAACGCTTCCCGGACAAGCTTCCAGAATCGATGCCAACTCCCGCTCGAGACGTGTGATCGCAGGGTCGGTGGTTTCGGCGCTGGAATGTCCCAGTTGGATCATGGCTGTGTAATTTCCGATCCGCGCGGCCTCCTCTTGTTCCCGAATGCGCATCGCAGCAAGCGATTCCGCCGTGGTTTCTTTAAGGGCGTCTTTTCGGGCGCTTCCCCGGCCATCGGTGCACGTGATGCCGGCGAATCCGAGATTGGCCTTCCCGTGGCAAAGGGCGATGCCTTCGAAGGCCATGAACTCCAAGTCATCATGATGAGCCCCAATGCCGAGGTGGGTGGTTGCCGCAAGGGCCTCGCCGAGAGGGAGTCCATCGCGGGTCCAGATGCGGGCCCGCTCGATTTCCATAAGTTTGACAACTCCGCTCATGAATTTTCGGAAGCCCGCTGGTCTTGTCGTGGCGGACGTGGGTTTTTCCAGCGGAGCCAATTGGCGAGATTTTTTTGCATGGCCTCGCGAAACGTCAAACGGCGTCCCTCCGGTTTTCCCTGGCCATGCCGGAGTGCCTCCAAAAGTGCGGGCAGCGTCGGTTCGGATAAATCGAAGACCGTGGTGGCGATGCCCACGGCACAATCGTGGTGGGCGTCGCTGGAGGCGGTCATCGCAAGCCCGCGGGATTGTGCATAGGCATACGCCCTCGCATTGTGCGACGAGGCGGTCACGGCAGCATTGAAAACTTCGAGCGCTTCGAGATCCAGGGTGTCGAGGGTTTTCTGGCGGATGCCGGCGCGCCACGCGTCAAACGGATGCGCGGGAATCCCGACTCCTCCGGCGTCGCGAATGGCTTGCAGAACGGTTTTTGCAGGCTGGCCTTTGAGTTGGGGAAGAGTGGCGCCTATGCAGAGCAGATGTCCTTCCGCGGTGCTCACTTCGACCCCCGGCACAACCAAGAACCCCTCTGGAACCCCTTTTTGGGCCAGATAGGCGTGGGCTTCACAGGTGTTGTGGTCGGTGATTGCGATGCCAGTGAGCCCGCGTGCGATGGCGGCCCGGATCATTGCCTCGGGCGGGCAGCACCCGTCCGAGGAATAGTGCGTGTGCGTGTGAAGGTCGAATCGATGCAACATGCGGCCGGTCCCTTGTTGACGGATGCGGGAGAAAAAGCGAACTCAAAAGCTATGCTAGCAGCATTGAAGGAATGGGCCGTGGTGTGCGCCGCACTCGAATCCGGCGCCCAAAGCATTCTGCTGCGGAAGGGGGGCATCGCCGAGGGGAGGCAAGGTTTCACCTACAAACACCATGAGTTTTTTCTGTTTCCCACCTGGTTTCACGGCCAGATCGAAAAAACCTCCCTTCCCGCCTGCGCTTTCCTTCCTTTCCAAAGACAGGGCGAAGTGGAAATCCGCATTGCCGCCACACTCGAGTGGACCCGCACCATCACCGATTGGCGCGTGGTGGAGCGCCTGCCCGCATTTCACATCCTCTCCGAAAATGTCTTGAGGGAACGTTTCTCCTACGACGCTGACAAAGCCTTGTATATCGCCTTTCTCAGAGTTTACCGGATCGAACCGGCCCTGGTTTTGCCGGACCAAAAAAGTTTTGGCGGTTGTCGCTCGTGGATTGATTTGCCTGCCGCGGGTCCCTTCGTCCGGCACCCGGTCTTGAACGATGGCGATCACGCCGGGCGTGGTGCACTCTTGGAATCGATCCTTGACGGTGGATCGATCCCGAATGCCACTTCTTGACGCCCAAGCGCGGGACTAATAGTCATGGACCCCGTCGCGATGCGGAATCTCATTTTCAAAAGTCTTTGCCTGGTTTTTCTTGCTGGCGCCGCCCCGGGACGCGCGCAAGAACCCGAGCCAACACCGACTCCGGAGACCCGCCAAGTGGTCAACGAGCGGGCCACCGTGGAGGAACAAGCCGGTTTTCAGGCGGCCCGTGCCCTGGAATCCAGTGGAGCCCAAGGGGACGCGCTGTCCGCTTACAAGCGCTTCATCAAGAAAAACCCCGCCTCGCCTCTTGCCATGCAAGCCCAGTTCCGGATTGCCGAAATTCTCGAGTCCGAGGGCGAGTCCTCCAAGGCTTTCTCCGCCTATCAAACCCTGCTCACCCAATATCCCGACACACCGGACTTCGAGAAGGCCGTCAACCGCCAAGTGGCGATCGCGAATGACTACCTTGCCGGCCGCAAAGTGAAACTCCTGGGGTTCGCAATTTTGCCGGGCACTGAACGGGCCGAAGAAATGTTTGCTTCAATTATTCAAAATGCTCCCTACAGCCGGAATGCCCCGATCGCCCAGTTCAACCTGGGCCTGACATACGAGCGCCAAGGCCGCATTCCAGAAGCGGCAAAGTCCTACCAAGCGGTTCTTGACCGCTATCCTGCCAGTGCGATTGCGGACGACGCGCTTTATCAAATCGGCTACATCTACATGCGTCTCGGCGAGGCGGGAAAATCCCAGGATCTCTCGGCCTTGGTAACGGCAAAAAACACTTTCGAGGATTTTCTCCTGCAGTATCCCGACAGCGAAAAAGCACCGCAGGCCCGGGACAACCTGCAGAGCCTGGGGTCCAAGGAGTCCTCGGATCTCCTCGCCATCGCGCAGTTTTATGATCGCTCGAAAAATCATCGCGCCGCAGCCATTTACTACAACGATGTGATCCGTCGACTCCCGGACAGCGAGGACGCCACCACTGCCCGCGACCGTTTGCAAATCCTCCGGAGCGAGTTCGGTGACGAGTCCCTCCGCACCGGGCCCGAGCAAACCCAGACCGGCGAAACCGCCGCCTTGCGCCGCCGCCTCCAAGCCCAAGTCGAAACATCCGCCCTCGCCGACTACAACGGCCCGCCTCGCGCGGATGTGGTCGCAGAGCAGCGCCCCGTTATCAGCCGCCCGCGCCTCCGAACAGGAACCCGTGACGTGGCTCCCCTGCCTGCCGTCGAACCCGCCCTGCCCAATCCATGAGCCGCTTCGTCCTTTTTGTCATTGTCGCTCTCGGTGTGACGGGTTGTGGATACAAGTTGGGTGAGATCCGGCCGACTCCCATGCGCTCGGTGCGCTCTCTGGCCGTGCCCAACTTCAAAAACGACACTTACGAGTCCCGGATCGAAATTCTTTTTGCGGACACCCTCACAAAGACCCTTCAGCAGGATGGCACCTACCGTATTGTTCCATCCGACCAAGCCGACGCGGTTCTTTACTGCACGCTCACCCGGATCGAGCGAAGTCCGTTGCGCTCCGTGCAAAACAACGTTCTTGCAACCAGCGAATACGGGCTCACCGTGCATTGCCGTTACGAAGTGGTTCACCAAGGCACCGGGGCGGTTTTAAAATCCGGCACCGCCACCGGCCGGGGATCGTTCTTCAGCGGAAACGATCTTCAAACTATCCAACGACAGGGGCTCTCAAACACGGCGGCCGATTTGGCACGGAATCTCGCCACGACCCTGACCGAGGGCTGGTAGTCCCGTGCTGACGGTTGTTCCGACTCCGATAGGCAACCGCTCGGATGTGACGTTGCGCGCGGTGGAGGCTTTGAAGGAGGCTGATCTGGTTGCGGCGGAGGATACCCGCCACAGTGGTCTGCTGCTCCACCATCTGGGCATTAAAAAACCATTTCTCAGCCTTCACGGGCACAACGAAGCGGTCCGTTGCAATGAAGTCTTGGAGAGGATCGAGGGTGGCGCGCGTGTCGCGCTGGTGACCGATGCAGGCATGCCTGGCATCTCGGATCCCGGGCAGCGCCTTGTTCAAGCTTGTCGCCAGCGTGGCCTGCCGGTCACGGTTTTGCCGGGCCCCTCGGCTTGCATCACCGCGCTCGTCGGTTCGGGATTTCCCAGTGACCGTTTTTACTTTGGAGGATTCCTGCCGGTGAAAAGTGGTCGTCGTGCGTCGGAGTTGCAGGAGGCTGCCGCACGCGGGGAAACCAGCGTGTTTTTCGAGTCTCCCCATCGCCTGCTCAAAACCCTCGATTCGCTCGCGGAAATTTGCCCCGAACGCTCTGTGTGCGTCGCCCGGGAGTTGACCAAGACGTTCGAGGAATACCGCACGGGAACACCGGTTGAGCTGTCCGACCACTACCGCAAGCACCCGCCCAAAGGTGAAATTACCCTCGTGATCGCGGGTGGCCGCCACAAGGTTGTTCCATCCGATGTGCCATGATGCCGCCGCTCAATCCCTTTCAGCGCCGCAGCAGACTTCTTTTCCTCGGCGTTCTCGGCGGCGCCTCCGCATGGGTTTTTCTGAATGGCACTTTCCAACTTCCTTTTTTGCAGCGCTGTGGCATCTGGACGCTGACCGGTCTTCCTTGCCCACTGTGCGGGGGCACCCGCTCCATCAAGGCCCTGCTCGCGGGTGATTGGTCCCAATCCATCGCATGGAACCCTTTGGTCCCGCCGTTGGCCTTTCTCATAGCCTTGTGGGCTGTTCTTCTGCTCCTGGAGTTGGGTTTGAACCGCTGTCTTCTCCCGGACGCATGGTGGCCTCGCTGGAGTCGCCGCATTCTCGCGCTCTCGTTGGTGCTCTTGATGATCTGGTGGGGCGCCCGGATTGTTTATGTTTTCCAGAAAGGCAATCATCCGCTGCTCGACGCCTCCCACCCCGTGGCGGCAAGTCTTCAGTCGCTTCTGGGTCTCGCTGAGAGGCCGTGTCAGGATTGACTCAAGCGCTGCACAGGTGCCTCAAAGAGCATTTTGTGGGCCTCGCGCAAAATGCCAGGGATGCGCTCGGCAAAGGGATTGGCTTCCAGCGCCTGTCGCATGGCGTCGGCATCCACCTGTGCTGCATTGTGGCCGGGGAACCAGTGCCCGGCCTGTCCCAGAAGATTGTAGCGCATCTTGGCGAAATCCACCATGTCGAGCCCCGTGGCATAGTTCCAGAGCCGCAGAATTTCCCACACGTTGACTCCGCCCGGACACTCTTCCCACTCGGGAATACCGGTTTCCCACCCCGCCATCCAATCCCCTCCCAGAGAGGTGCAGAGAGCGTCTTGCAGGCGTGTTTCAATCTCCCGCACCATTCCGGAGGCGGTGCCCAGCATCGCGGCGGCGCGCACGTGGATATCAAAATCCCCGGGCCGCGCGGCTCCGAGCGAGAGGGTGTGGATTTCCGGACGAAGCAGGCAAAAAAGATCGTTGAACTCCATTGGATGCAACGGGGCACAGAGCGAACGCAATTTTTCAGAAGGTTCGTAAAGTTTCCCGCCCTTGTCGTTCGGGCTGATGATGAACACCCCCATGTCTCGCTCACGGGCCTCTGCCAGGACTTTTTCGTTCCGGCGGTTCACCCAATACCAATGCAGGTTCACATAATCGAAACCTCCACTTCGCACCGCATCCAGAATCACCTCCCGGCAACCATGCGTGGCAAAGCCGATGAATCGGGCCCGCCCGCTCTTTTGCAGGCCGCGGGCGACATCCAGCGGTCCCCCTGGGCGCAGGGCGTTCTCAAGAATCTCCCGTGTGTTGATGCCATGCAGCGAGAGCAAGTCCACATGCTCCAGCCTCAAATGGGCCATGGAAGTTTCAAAATCCCTTAAAAAATCGGCCCCGCTCCCCTCGGGGGAGATTTTCGTCTGAACGATCAAACCGTCGCGTTCGAATCCGGGCAGCACCCAGCCAAGTTGCATTTCGGAGCTGCCGTATCCACGGGCTGTTTCGATATGGTTGATTCCCACCTCCAAGGCGCGCTCGATCGTGGCCCGCAGGTTTTTCTGGTTCGCCTCGGGAATCTCCGAGGGCTTCAAGTCCTGCCAGGATTGCTGATAGCGCATGCCGCCACAGCTGAACACTGGCATTGAGAGGCCGGTCTTTCCAAATCGCCGCACGGGGATGCTCATCGCGGCATTATGGAACGACACCCCGGCGATTGGGGAGGTATTTTGCTGTCGAGACCATTCGGGCGACATTGTAGTGTCGGTTTTCATGAGGTCCTCCTGCCTGCTTCTTCTTGTTGCGTTTGCCCCGCTCCGGCCACTGCTGGCCGAACCGCCTGCGGTGGTCGAAAATCCAAAGCCCACCTGGGAGACCCAAAAACAAGCACGCACCTTCTCGCTTCTCATTCCAGCACCGCGCGGGCAGATCACGGACCGCAATGGACAGCCTCTCGCGCAAAGCCGGGTGAGCCACAATCTCGCGTTTGTCTTTCCTCCACCCCTTGAGTGGCCCGACGCCAAGATTGTCTCCTTCGCGCGCCAGCAAGCCGCTCTGGCTTCGAATCTCCTCCAGCGCGACATTCGCCTGTCCGATGCCGCTGTGTTGAGCCATTATAAAAACCGCGGAGTTCTGCCGTTGGATCTCGCAACCGACCTCTTGCCGCGTGAACTTGCCGCCGTCCAGCGGGCCATGCCCCCGCACCAAATCCTCCGCCAGACCTATGTGCGATTTTACCCGGAGGGCAAGCTCGCCGCGCACCTGATCGGTTACACCGGCTACGCCGCCCCGCTGTCCCAGCGCCCCATCGAAAACAACGACCTCATCTTCCCGGAAAGCGAGGGGCGCGAAGGGCTCGAGCAGGTTTTCGACCGCGAACTCCGCGGACAGCCAGGCCTGCTCCAGCTCACCTTCGATGCCAATGGCAACAAGGTCTCCGAGCGCGTGTCCCGCCAGCCCGTGCCCGGCTACAATGTGATTGCCACCCTCGATCTCGACCTGCAGCGGGAGGCGGAAAAGGTCCTTGATAAAAACACCCGCCGGGGTGCGGTGGCGATCCTCGACCCGAACAACGGGGAGATCCTCGCCTTGGCCTCGAATCCCTCGTTCAATCCGAACGATTTTGTGCCCTCCGTGCCCGCGAAGGTTTTCTCCGACTACTCGAACGACCCCTCGAACCCCCTTCTGCCGCGGTCCTTCCGCTCGGCCTACCCGCCGGGTTCGACCTTCAAGACGTTCGTCGGCCTGGCCGGCCTCGAGTCCGGTCGCATCACGCCGCGCGAGACATTTTCCTGCCCGACCTCGTTCGCCGTGGGAAACCATGTTTTCCGGAATTGGAAAAAGGTCGATGCCGGCCAGTTGACTTTCAAAGGAGCGCTCACCCAGTCGTGCAACACGTGGTTTTATCAAGCCGGTTTGAAAATCGGAGCCCAGCCGATCATCGACTGCGCCAAGCGCCTCGGCCTGGGGAGGCGCACCGGTATTCCCCTCCGTGCCGAAGCCGCCGGCAATATTCCCGACGATGACTACATGTTGCGAGTTCACAAACGCACCCTCAAGGGCGGTGACGTGGCCAACCTCTCGATCGGGCAGGGCGACATCCTCATCACACCCCTGCAAATGGCGCAGGCGATGGGCACGATTGCCAATGGTGGCCGCCTGCATCAGACCCGCCTCGTTCTGCAGGTCCAGTCGATCGACAACAAGGTCGTTGCCGCCTACCCGGACCGCATCCGCGCGGAAATCCCGATGCAGCCGGCTGTCCTTGATGAAATCCGCAAAGCCATGGTGGCGGTCACCAGCGACGGGCAGGGCACCGCCCACCGCGCCAAGGTGAAGGGCATCGACGTCGCGGGAAAAACCGGCACCGCCCAGTGGGGGCCGGTCGACCGCCAGCGCATTGCCGCCTGGTTTGCGGGATTCCTGCCGGCGGAGCAACCGCGCTACGCCTTCGCCGCGCTCCACGAGGGCGAACCGGGCGTCAAAACAATCGGCGGGGGCTCGCACGCGGCTCCCATCATTGGGCAGATTTTCAAGCCGTTTTTTTCAAAGCCGGCCACCCCGGCCGCTCCCGCCGCCACTCCGGACCAGCCATCCGAAGCGCCCGGAGAGACTCCCGCCCTCGACGAGTCGAACTAAAAAAATTCCTTCCCCCGCTTGACAGCGTGCGTCCCATTTGATGCCTTGGGTCCTGTTAGTCACCCCAACCACAGACAACAAATCCTATGAACAAAGTCCAACTCACCGAAGCCGTCCAAAAATCCCTCGGATCCACCAAGGCCGACGCCGAGCGCGCCGTGACCGCTGTCATCGATGCCATCAAACTTGGCGTCAAAAAAACCAAAACCGTCCAACTCATCGGCTTCGGCACCTTCAAGGTGAGCAACCGCAAAGCCCGCACCGGTGTCAACCCCAAGACCGGCCAGAAAATCAAAATCAAGGCTTCAAAGACCGTGCGCTTCGTGCCCGGCAAGGCGTTCAAGGGAGCCATCTAAATTTCCCCTCCGCCATCGAGAAGACCCGGCCCGCCCAGCGGTCCGGGTCTTTTCATTTGGGAAACTCCTGCCAGCGCGGGCGGCGCTTATCAAATGACGGCCCATCGTGACAAGTCGAAAAATCCTCTCCGGAGTGACGATTTCGTCACATTCGACTTGTTGTTGTTCCCGCCCCATCCGCCACACTTCCCTCCCTCAATGACCAACCACCCGACCCTGCTGCGCCGGTTCAGGCTGACCGCTTTCGCGGCGTTGGCCTCGGGTTGTGCTGTCATTCAAGCCTCCCCCCTCGACGAGAATCCCCCGCCCGTCCCGCCGCCGGAGCCTCCGCAGACGATTTTGATCCGCGAATACCGGGTGGTGGGGGTGCGGACCCTCCCGCGCGATGCGGTGGACAAGGCGCTTTACCGTCACCTCGGCCCCGGCTGCTCGGCCGAGGATGTCGAAAACGCCCGTGCCGACTTGGAAAAAGCCTACCACTCGGCGGGCTTTCAAACGGTTTCTGTCTCGGTGCCGCCTCAGGGCACGGCCTCGGGTGTCATCGTGCTCCAAGTCACCGAGGCCACGATCGGCAAGCTGCGGGTGAGGGGATCCCGATTCCACGACATCGAAAAAATCAAGCGCCAGGCACCGGCTCTGGCCGAAGGCACGGTTCCAAACTTCAATGACGTGCAGCGAGACCTCATTGCCCTGAACCAATCCGGCAACCTCCAGGTCACGCCCTCGCTGGCTCCCGGCGAGATTCCGGGCACGATCGACGTCGAACTGGCCGTTCAAGACAAGTTTCCCCTGCATGGCAGCATCGAACTCAACAACCGCTACAGCGCGAATACCACGCCGCTCCGTCTCGATGCGTCCCTGCGATACGAAAACCTCTGGCAACTCGGACACACCATCGGCGCGGCCTTCCAAATCGCTCCCCAGCGCCCGAGCGATGCGTTGATTTTCTCCGGCTATTACATCGCCAAAGTCCCGAAGGTTGATTGGGTCTCGCTCATGCTGCAAGCCACGCGCCAGAACAGCGAGGTCTCGACGCTGGGTGGAACCGACTCTCTCGGAAACGGTGAAATCTACGGCGGCCGCTTCCTGTTCAACCTGCCTTCCAAAACAGGTTTCTATCACTCGGCCAGCCTCGGCGTGGACTACAAGGATTTCGCCCAGGACCTCGTGACACCCGATGGTTCGACGATTTCCTCGCCGCTTCAATATTGGCCGTTCTCGATCAACTACAACGCCACCTCGCTGGGTAAACATTACGAAACCGCCTTCAATGCCGGCGTGACGTTCTCGTTCCGGGGCACCGGCACGCAGGAGGCCATCGATTTTGAAAACCGCCGCTACAACGCGAATGCCAACTTCTTCTACTTCCGGGGCGGTATCGATCACACCCAAAAGCTGCCGTGGGATTTTCAGCTTCTTGCCTCGATCCAGGGACAGGCCACCGAGAATCCGCTGGTGGACACCGAGCAATACAGCCTTGGCGGCTTGAACACCGTTCGCGGCTACCTCGAGTCGGCCGTCGTCGGCGACAATGCCATCGCCGGTTCGCTGCAATTCCAATCCCCCTCGCTGCTCGCGTGGCTGCCCGAGGGCAACGAGTGGCGCGTTTTCGCCTTTCTCGACGCCGGGCGCTCCTGGCTCAACGACCCGCTGCCGGAGCAAACCTCCGAGTTCACGCTCTGGAGCTACGGTTTCGGCACCAGCATCCGTCTCGTGAAGTATCTCAACGGCGAATTTATCATCGGCATCCCCCAGATCACCCAAACACCCTCGAATGCGGGCGATCCGCTTTTCACCTTCCGCATCTCCGCGGAACTCTAACATCTCATGACCATCCAACACCTCCTCGCCACAGCCACTGCAGCCCTCCTGCTCCAGGCGGCCCAAATCCCGGCCTCCGCCTGGTGGGACAAAGCCTGGACCGCCCGCGTTCCGGTCACCATCGACACCACATCCAACGGTGTTGCCATCCCCGACGCCGCTGGCAACGCCTCGGTGCTCATCCGCCTCCACTCGGGAAACTTCGACTTCGCCACCGCGAAGGAGGACGGCACCGATCTCAGATTTCTCTCGGAGGACGACAAAACCCCCTACGACCACCGCGTGGAAAAGTGGGACTCGCTCATGAACGAGGCCTTCGTTTGGGTCAACGTTCCCGATATTCAACCCGGCGTTGCCAAAAAGCTCTGGCTTTACAGCGGCAATCCCGAGGTCACCGGAGAAAATGCCGCCAACCCGAAACAAGCCTACGATGCGGACACGATCCTCACCTTCCACTTCAATGCGCCGACTCCCTCGGACGCGACCCAAAACGCCAACAACGCGACCTCGGGAGGAACCCTCTCCGAAGGCGCGCTGATCGGCCCCGGGATGCGCCTGCTGGGCAATACGGCGATTCGTATTCCCGCCTCGGACTCTCTGAAAGCCGACGCAGGCCAGCCCTTCACCTTGGCCACTTGGCTGAAGCTCACCGCCCCGGCGGAAAAGGGTGTGCTGTTCGACTGGGGGGATGCCAGCGGGCGCTTTCAAATCGCCTTTCAAGACAATGCTCCGGTCCTCTCGATTCTTTCGGCCTCGGGCTCTTCGAAGTCCTCGCCTTCCGAACCCCTTCCTCTCAATGTCTGGAAGCACTTGGCCGTGGTTTCCGACGGCACCACCACCAAGCTTTTTGTCGATGGCAAGGAAGCTACCTCCCTCGCCGCCCCGTTGCCGGCGATCGTTTCCGAAGCCGTCCTCGGGGCTGATGCGGATGGCAAAAACGGCCTTGTCGGCGAAATGGACGAATTCTCGCTGGCCAAATCCGCCCGCTCGCCGGGCTGGATCCAGCTGGCCTATGTCGGTCAAGCCGGCAACGAAGCGAGCAAAAAGCTGATTGCCATGGGGGAAGCCGAAGGAGGCCACGGCGGCGGGCATAGCGGCGCCCTCGAGCACGTCATGCTCTTCGGCGACATCGCCAAAAACATGATGTTCGACGGCTGGATCGCGGTGGCGGTCTGCGTGGTCATGATGATCGCCGGTTGGACAGTCGCGGTTGTGAAATTTGCCAACCTCAAAAAAATCGCCATTGGCAACAAGGAATTCCAAACCCACTGGCGCCATGTTTCGGCCGACCTGACCGCGATCGATCTGGACAATCCCGAAGCCGCAAAAACCCTCGGGGGCAAGCTCACCAAAAAGGGCCTCAAACTCATGGCGGATTCGCCGCTTTACCACGTTTACCACGTGGGATCGGAGGAAATCCGCCACCGCCTCGGCTTGGGCAAGAACAAGGGACAGGGGCTTTCGGCCCGGTCGATCCAAGCGATTCGCGCCGCTCTCGATGCCGCCCTCGTCCACGAGCAACACCGCCTCAACAATGGCATTGTTTACCTCACCGTCAGTATCGCCGGGGGTCCCTATGTGGGACTGCTCGGAACGGTTGTCGGCGTTATGATCACCTTTGCGATCATCGCGAAATCCGGTGAAGTGGATGTCAACTCGATCGCCCCCGGTATCGCCAGTGCGCTTTTGGCGACCACGGTCGGTCTCCTCGTCGCCATCCCGGCGCTCTTCATGTATAGTTTTCTGAACACCCAAATCAAAGGTGTCATCAGCTCGATGCAGGTGTTCATTGACGAGTTCGTCGCCAAAGTGGCTGAATTTTATCCTCCTCCGGGCGAAGCGGGTCTGACGGTTCCGATCCGCCAAGTCCGCACGCCCGAGGAAGCCGCCCGCAATGAGGAACTGGGCGGCAACGAAGCCAAAACCATTCTGGCCTCGGTCACCTCGAAATCCGCCAAAGCCTGATGGACGCCGGCGACGACAAATCCTACGACGATATCAACGTCACCCCGATGGTGGACTTGTATCTCGTGCTCTTGTTGATTTTCATCATCATGACCACCGCCGGTGTCCAAGGCACCAAAGTGGATCTGCCGAAAGGCAGCAAGGCACCCGCGATCGGAGGGCCGAAAAGCAAGGCGATCACGGTGAACAACGAAGGCAAGGTCTTCCTCGACACCGTGCCGGTTTCCCTTGAGGAACTGGAGGCGAAACTCAACGCCCACAAGGCTCAAGTGCCGGAATTCCCGGTGGTCGTTCGCGGCGATGGGGCCACCCAGTATCAAATGGTCATGAGCGTTCTCGATGTGATCGGCCGTTGCGGCATCACGGAAATCGGCCTTGCCACCCAAGCTCCGAAATAACCAACCCACATGGCGGACCCCGAAGACAACGACGACGATCCGGGCTTTTTCCAAAAGCACAAGGTCAAGCTGATCCTCGGAGCCCTTTTGCTCGGCGGGTTGGCTACGTTCGTTTTTCTGTCTCCCAAGGAGGCTCCCCAAAAAAAGTCGTCCATGGCGATGATTTCCCTGCCGCCGCCCCCGCCGCCTCCTCCACCCCCGCCGCCCCCGCCTCCTCCTCCGAAGGAACAGCCACCCGAACCGGAACAACAAGAGGAAACCTTCACACCCGAGGAGGCGGCCGAACCGGAGCCCCAATCCGCCGATCCCGAACCCGCTCCCATGGGCACGAATATCGAAGGCGATGGCCCTGATTCCTTCGGCCTGGCCAAAGGAGGCGGAGGAGGAACCATCGGTGGTCTCGGAAAAGGCGGCCGCAAAGGCTCGAAATACGGAGGTTACGCAGCGCAAGTTCAATCCTCTGTTGTCCAAGCTCTTCGGAGTCACAAAAAAACCAAGTCGGTGGCCATGAATGTCACCGCTCGCATTTGGGTGGACGCCTCCGGTCGTGTCACCAAAACCACTTTAAGCGGCTCTTCGGGAGACCCTGCCACCGATGCCGCCATCAAACAGGAAATTCTCACCGGCTTGCAATTGCAGGCTCCCCCCCCCGAGGGCATGCCGATGCCCATTGTGATGAGACTGAAAGCCACCCGACCCAACTAATCCCATGATCCTCTCCCGCAAATCCCTTCTGCTCACCCTGAGCCAAGTTCTGGCCATCGCCCTCGTGGCCCGGGCTCAGACGAACGAAAACCCGCCTGTGGCCTCGGCGCCAGAGTCTCCCGCTCCCGCGGAATCGCCCCGCCCGGAAGCTCCCATGCCTGTGGTCGAGGGGGACAAGGCTTCGCAGGGAGGTTCCGAGGACACCCAAGGCATCGCCGCGCCAGTGCCCCCTCCACCCACCGCGACGGTTGAAACACTTCTTCCGCCCTCCACAGCCGCCTCCACGCCAACGGGAAATGTGACCATCAACCTGATTCACAAGCTGGTCCAACGTGGCATTCTCACCCGCGAGGAGGCGGATGACATGATCCGGCAAGCCGAGGCGGAGGCGGAAGCCGTCCGTGCTCAATCGCAAACCGACATGGTTGCAATCGCCCAGGCCGCCGCCGTTCAAGTGGCGGCCTCCTCCACGCCGGAGTCCGATCTGCCCGCCGCCTCCCCGGAGGACATCCGCGTGACCCACATTCCACAGCCTGTTAAGGACCAGATCAAAGAGGAAATCAAATTGGAACTCGCCACCAGTCGCGTGAGTCAAGAACTGGCGGCCACATTCAAGCTTCCGAAATGGGTCGAGAAGGCCAAGCCTACGTTTGACCTGCGATTCCGCTATGCAGGCACTTTCTTCCCGACTGGCAACGACGCATCCGGTGCCTTCCCGAATTTCAATGCCATCAATACCGGCGCGCCCTTCGACACGACCGGCACGCAATTCGCGCCGCAACTCAACGTCGATCAAAACCGCAACCAATACCTCGCCCGGGCCCGGTTTGCCTTGGATTTCGATATGGGTGAGAATTTCTCCAGCGGCTTCCGGATCGCGACCGGCAGCAACAACAACCCGGTTTCCACCAACCAAGGGATCGGAGCGGTCAGCTCGGCAACCCAAGGCCAAGGCGGCGATTTCAGCAAATACGCCATCTGGCTCGACCGGGCCTTCATTCGCTACGATTACGATTACGAAGACATCGTGGGAGCCACCGCGTGGGTGGGCCGTTTTGAAAACCCGTTCTTCTCGACCCGCCTGACTTGGGATGACGATTTGGGATTCGATGGCACGGCCCTGACCCTGAAGGCCGATGTGACCGAAAATTTCCAACCCTATCTCACGGGCGGTGCGTTTGTGGTTTATAACACCGACTTCAACTTCTCCTCCAACCAGCCGGAGAAGTTTGCGAGCTACGACAAGTATCTCTTCGCAGGCCAGACCGGCTTCGAGTGGCGCATCACCGAGGACTGGACTTGGAAAACCGGCGCGGCCCTCTACTGGTTTCACAACATCGAGGGTAAACTCTCCGATCCCTACACCCCGCTTACCGTCAATGATGCGAGCAACACGGATAACAGCCGCCCTTCGTTCGCCCAAAAAGGTAACTCTTACATGGCGATTCGCAACATTGTTCCCGACGCGAGCAACGACTTCGGAGCGATCAATCAGTGGCAATATTACGGCCTCGCCACCAAATTCACCGAACTCGCCCTCACCACCCAGCTCGACTACGACGGCTTTGAACCCGTCCGCGTCTCCCTCGTGGGCGAATACGTGCAAAACCTTGCCTTTGACGAGTCCGATATCAGCGCCATCGCCGTTAACAACCGCGGTCCGGTGGATACGAACGAACTCGACACCATCGGCGCTTTTGAAGGCGATCCTTACGGCTGGTATGTCGACCTCCGGGTCGGCACGCCCGCCCTGAAAAAGCGGGGCGACTGGCTCATCTACGGCGGCTACCGTTGGATCGGCTCCGATTCGGTGGTGGACGGCTTCAACGACTCCGACTTCGGCGGCGGCGGCACCAATATGATGGGCTTCACAGTCGGCGGATTTCTCTCGCTGTCCGAAAACGTCTACCTCGGCGTCCGGTGGATGGGGGCGGAAAGCATCGCCGGCCCTCAATACGACACCAACATCTTCTATCTCGAAATCGACTCCAAATTCTAATCTGTCATGAAAAAACACATCCTTCTTGCCGTTCTGCTTGCCTCCTCGACGGTTCTTCAAGCCGCTGACGAGGATCCCACCGCCAAGTTCCGCGAGGCCCTCCGCGATGCGATGCTCAAACTCCGGGACGCCCAAGGCCAACTCGCCAACGCTCAAGCCGCCCAATACGCCGCCGAGGCAAAAGCGACCGAACTCACCGCAAAATCCGATGCTCTTGCCAAGGAACTCGCCGAGGAACGCAACACCTCGACCAACAAAATCGCCGAACTCACCAAAACCATTGCTGAGCGCGACGGCTCAATCCTCGAACTCACCGCCGCCCTTCAGAAGTGGAAAACCTCCTACGGCCAAGTCACCCAACTCGCCTCCAAACGCGAATCCCAACGCGCCCAACTCGAAGCGGCCAACCAAAAACTGCAGCGCCAGCTTGAAGACCAACAGGCCAAAAATATCGAAATGTATCATGCCGCGATGGAAGTGCTTGAACGCTACGAGAAATTCGGCTTCGGCGACGCCCTGCTCGCCCGCGAACCCTTCACGGCCGCCCAGCGCGTGAAATTCCAAAACCTCGTTCAAGACCTGACCGACAAAATCGCCGCCGCCCGCTCCGCCACCGACGAAGTCAAAAAAAACTAACTCCATTTTCAGATCAGTCCAACCGGCCTGATCAGTCCAACAAAATCACCCATACCCATGCTCCGCAACGCCACTCTCGCCCTGCTCGCCGCCACATCACTCGCCCTTTCCGCACGCGCCGCCGATACTGTCATCGCCCGTGCCGGCGACCGCGAAATCAAAGCTTCGCAACTGCTTCCCTACCTCTCCAGCCTCTCGGAGTCGGAAAAAGCCGCGCTGACTCAAAACCCGGCGGCGCTCAGCCAAGCGGTTCGGACCCTCATCTTGCAACAAGTCCTCCTGAAAGAAGCCCTCGCCGCCGATTGGGATGACAAGCCCGAGATCGAAGCCCTGCTCGCCCGCGTGCGCGACGCCGCCATCGCGGAAAGCTATCTCGAATCCGTCACCAAAGTCCCTGCCGATTTCCCCTCCGATCAAGACATCCAGGCGCTTTACGAAGCCCGCAAAGCCGAACTCGCCCTGCCCAAGCAATACCGCCTTGCCCAAATCTTCCTCGCCAATGGCACCGACCCCGCTCAAGCCAAGGCCAAAGCCGAAGCGCTCGCCAGGCAAGTGAAATCCGGCGACTTTGCGGCTCTGGCCAAGGCCAATAGCGACGAACCCCGCAGCGCTGCCAATGGAGGGGAAATCGGTCTTTTGCCCGAAGAGTCGATCCAACCCGCCATTCGCAAAGCGCTCACTGGTCTCGCCAAGGGCTCGGTCGCCGGTCCGGTCGAACTCGGCGATGGTTTGTATTTCGTCAAAATCCTCGACATCCAGGAGCCTCGCACCGCCACGCTTGCGGAGGTCAAAGACCGCCTTGCTCAAGCCCTCCGTGCCGAGCGCGCCACGCTGAACCGCCAGGCCTACATCAACCGATTGCAATCCCAGTCCCCCATCGTTCTCGACGAAATCGCCCTCCCCGGCCTTCTTCAGCCCGATGCAAAAAAAAACTGAATGTGACAATTTCGTAACACAGCCTCCTCTTGAGCGCCGTGATTTCCTGCCGATTGTCTGAATGACCATGCCTTCGCGCTCCGACCGCACCCGTTATTCCCTGCGCGCCTACCGCGCCTTGTCGTCAATGCCCCGCTCCCGTTGCCTCTGCACCCTTCTGCTCCTGTTTGCCCTTGTTTGGTCCACTCCGGTTGGGAGCTTGCAGGCGGGCGATATCCTCCGGGGCGGGGCTTCCGGAGCTTCCAACGCCAAGCGCAACGCGACCGCCCGTGCCAACGCTGGAACCGCCGCCGCCGAAGCCGCCAATCTTCGCGCCCAAGACCGTCTCGCCCGCACCACCAAGGCCGTCAACGACATGCGCGCCCTCCAAGCCTCCGCACGGGCGGCAGCCAAAGCCAATCTTATTCCGAATGGTCTCACCGAAGGTGGACTTAAAGTCCTCACAGGCGCCAACGCGAAGTGGCAAGGC
>CAMCXK010000024.1 GCA_945883435.1 Chthoniobacter flavus
AGGCCGAAGCGGCGTTTCAAGCGGCCCCGGATCCAGCGGCTGAATGCGGCGGAGGCGAGGCTGCCCGCCACAAGAATGGCGAGGGCCACAGCCAGCATGCCGAGCGTGACGGTGCTCGGGCGCTGCACGATCTGGCCGTTGACAAGCACCGAGTCGTTGAGAGTGAGGAGTTCGGTGTTCCAAAGGCTGCCCATGTGAATGCCGATGGAGGCGGCCGCGAGGTCGAGGTTTTTTCCGAGGCCGAGAGCCTTCAATTTCGTGTTGAAATCGTCCTTTGCCAAAGTGGCGAGCTCGACAAGGGTCGAGAAGCTGTTTTCCCAGCGCGAGAGGGTGGCATCCTCCTGGTCGAAGGCCTTCTCGACGTAGGTCCGGAGGGCCGCGGCAGGCGGAGTGTCGGAGGCATTGAGAATAAGTCCGGCTTGGCGGCGGCGCTCCTGAAGTTTGGCGCGAAGGCTCGTGACAAGCGGTTGCCAGGTCTGGATATCGATCTGGCGGTCGTCCAGGGCGCGGCCGATCTGGTCGACGAGGGGCGCCTTGTCCGTGTTCCAGAGGTCGTGGCGTTGCTGCCAGATCTGGTTTGAAAACATCACTACCACGCGGTGATACTCCATGAGGAGAAGCTGGTTTTGAAGGCTGTCGGCGAGGAGTTTCGTCAAGTCCGTGTCGGATTTGGCGGGATTCGAGGAGGGGAACTTCTGGATTTGGCGTTCGATCGATTCGATTTGCGAGTCGAAGGCCAGCTCCGACTGCCTGTTGGATTCCAGCTCCGCGTCAAGCACGCTGGCGGGGAACGAGACACGGCCCGCGAGGCTGTTCACCAAAGTGCGTGCGAGTGTGATGCGGTCTTTTTGAAGGGCGACATCGACCTCCCACCGGCTGCGGTCGGCGCGGGTGGCATGCTCTTGGAAGGCGGCTTCAACGCGGGCTTTTTGCAGGGTGATGAGCCAGGCTTCGCGCGGCGCGGGATTCGGGTTGTTGGATTCGAGTGTTTGAAGGCGGGTTTGCTCGCGCTTGAGACGGTCAAACGCGGCGCTCTCCTGGGCTGCCCGGGAGGCGCCGATTTTGTTAAGGGCATCGAGCCAGTTTTCCGCCTGCCAGAGGTTCAATCGCGCGTTGTCGAGCATTTCCAATCCGTTTTCCGGGGTCGGGTCGGGGTTCTCGAAACCGCGAATCGCCTCCTGAGTGGCTGCGAGTTGGGTTTTAAGAACTCCGGTGGCATTTTTGGCGTCGGCGGAAACCGCGCGCATTTCCACAATCACTCCGAGGAGGGTGAGGTATTCCCGGTATTCCTCGGGCGAGGCGGCGCTGGATTTGGAAAATTCCTCGTAGCCCGCCTCGGTGGCCGTGGTGAGAAGTTTTTGCCAGTCCGGACTGGAGGCGGGGGTGGATTCCACGGCGGGTTTCTGCGGGTGTTCGGCCTGGAGTCCGCAGGCGGAGCACAGGAGTAGCAGTGTTGCCAGCAGGCGGGAGCGGAATGCCGGGGGGCGAAGAATTGGGATTGCCATGGTGCGATTGGCCACTATCTTAAACCCTCTTTGCAAGAATGAAGCCAGAAATCCATCCCGATTACCAAGAAAGCCAGATCGTGTGTGCCTGCGGCACGACCTATCACACGCGTTCCACCCGTCAAAACATCAAGCTGGGCATTTGCGCAGCCTGCCATCCGTTTTTCACCGGCGAGCAGAAGTTCGTGGACACGGCCGGACGCGTCGACAAGTTCAAGCAGCGCTATGGCACCGTGCGTGTGGCGCGGGCCGCGAAGAAGGCCTGACCTTCTTCAACCGATTTCAACGGTAACCAAGCCCCTGCGGTTTGGTTACCGTTTTTCACATGGACTTCGAACCTCTCATCGAGCGCAAGCGGCGGCGCTTCGAGGAACTCGAGCGGGAAATCGCGGAACCCGGACTTTTTGACAATGCGCCGCGCGCCCGGGAGGTTTTGCGCGAGCACGGATCGACGCGCGATTTGCTTGACCTCTGGAGCCGGCTTTCCAAGGCCCGGAGGGAGCTGGAGGAAAACAGGGAGTTGTCGGCCGGAGCAGACCGCGAGTTGGCAACCATGGCGGTGGAGGAGATTCCGCAACTCGAGTCCGCCATTCCCGGATTGGAGCGCGCGGTTCTGGTCGCGCTTCTTCCGCCCGAGCCCGATGAAGACCGGGATGCGATTGTGGAAATCCGTGCCGGCACCGGAGGAACAGAAGCCGCGTTGTTCGCGGCGGATCTGTTTCGCATGTATGGCCGCTATGCGGATTCGCTGGGGTTGCGAGTTGAGGAGATGGAATCGAGTCCCGCGGATCTGGGCGGTCTTCGCGAAGTGATTTTTCGGATTTCGGGGGCCTCTGTTTTTCGACGTTTCCGCTATGAAAGCGGTGTGCACCGGGTGCAGCGTGTTCCCGCCACCGAGGCCCAGGGGCGCATCCATACGTCCACCGCGACGGTGGCGGTTTTGCCCGAGGCGGAGGAGGTGGATTTGGAACTCAAGCCCGAGGACTTGCGGATCGAGGTGTGCCGCGCCGGAGGGCCCGGGGGGCAGGGAGTCAACACGACGGACTCGGCGGTGCAGGTGCTGCACATTCCCACGGGGCGGATCGTCCGTTGTCAGGACGGCCGCAGTCAGCAAAAAAACAAGGAGGCGGCCCTCAAAATCATGCGTTCCCGGTTGCTCGAAGACAAACGCCGCGAGGAGGAGGAGAAGTATTCCGCCCATCGACGGAGCCTGATCGGCGGCGGAGGCCGCGAGGAGAAAATCCGCACCTACAACTTCGCCGAAAACCGCGTCACCGACCACCGCATCAAACTCTCGCTTTACTCCCTCGACCGGTTTCTGGAAGGGGAGATCGGTTCGCTGGTGGAAGCACTTCAAACCAGCGACATCGAGCAGAGGCTTCGCGACGCAGGCATGGCTTGATTTTTCAGGATGTTCGACGGATTCGTGCAAATAATTCGCTTGTCGCGCCTCTGCGAATCCGCAAGCAATCACGCCCTGCAGGCTCATTTATGAATTCCGACTCCGAAAACCCCACCGATCTTTCCGGACTGGAAATGGATCTTCTCAAAAGCCTTCAGCCATCTTGGGTGAAAGACGACCCGTCCTCGGTCCCGGATCTGCGCCATTTTTCGGACGACCGGAGGGACGAACGGGAGGGGGGGCGCGGGAGGGATGGTTTTTCCTCTCCCCGCCGGTCCGCCAAGCCCCGCGGAGATCGTGCCGAGGGCCGTTCCCAACGCGGGGACCGTCGGGAACCAGCGCGCCAAGGGGAACGCCGCGGTGCGCCGCGCGATCGTCGTGACGGTCCGCCGCGCAGGGACGGGGGAGGCCCCCGGGAGCGGGAACCGCGCGAAGAGCGGTTGCCGATGCTGGCGGGCTGGGAGGTGAAATTCGTTCCTGAACCTCGTGGAGTCGAAGGCTTGTTGAAGCAGATCAAATCCTCGGCCAAAGCCTATGGTCTTTTTGATTTGGCCCGTCTGGTTCTTGAGAAATCACCACGTTACTCGGTTTCCTTCGAGCACAAGGACGGTCCGGCTTTGTTCCAGTGTGTCGAGGACGGCACGCTCTGGCTTTCGCAACGCGACGCGGTGGCCCATGTCCTGGCCAGCCATCTGGATCGTTTTTATTCCACCGAGAAGATCACTGTGGAAGCGCCCAAAGGCATCTATCCCGTCATTGCGCAATGTGGCATGAGCGGGGTCTTTCTGGGACCTCCGAACCACCACGACTACCAGCTGCAACTGCGGAAAGTCCATGCCGAGCGTTTTGCCAATGTTCCCTTCGATATTTACAAAGCCCGGATCCGCATGCTGCGGGACGAGGAGTCGATCCAGAAGTGGAAGGAGCAACAAACCAGCCGGCTTGTCTACCGTCCCTTGCCCGCTTTGGCGCCTGAGCCCGGGGCCCAGGCCTCGCCGGTCGATGCGGCGGCGTCCGCCGAAACCCCGGCTTCTCCGGAGGTTGCGGCCCATGATCCAGTCACCGCTCCGGTCGAGGTCCCGCCTGATCTGCCGGAGGAGGGGGGCGGTGAACCGGTCGCTGCCTTGCCGCATCTGAAGGATCTTGCCGAGGTCGAAACCCACTTCATGGCTCACCACGCCTCGGAAGCGGTGATTCCGGCTCCCGGGAATTTCACGGTGTCCGGGCCTGCGGCGGTGAACGACTCCGCTCCGGCCGTGCTGGTTTTTGTGCGTCAGGAATTGGACCGCTTGATCCGCTTTCCGCTGCCGATCACGCATGGCATGAGCCAGCAGTTCGTCGCCGGGGGGCTTCAAATTTTCAAGGCGCACGACAATGTGACCTACGTGTCGGTGGCCCGGCCCAAGGCGCTCGACCGCCAGGCCACGCCGGTTTCGGAGAGTCTGGCCGCCATTTTGGATTATCTCGAGTCGCACGCGGGCCAGAGCCGGGCGGATCAGTGGAAGGGTTTGCTCTCGCTTCCCACCCTGCCGGCGGAGGAGTCCCTCAAGGAGCCGGCATTGTTGCGCGATTTTCACTGGCTCCTGTTGCAAGGCCATGTGGTGGATTACGCCACCAAGGGTCTGGAGCTTCCGAAACGCGGCACTCCCCGCCCTGTCAAGGAGACGCCCAGCGCCATTTCCTCACCCGCCTCCACATCGCGGGGTGGGGAGGCGGGTTTGGGAGACGCGGACACGCCTGAGCCCGTCCACGGGAATTAGACGGGCCCCGTGGGGAGGGAGGAGAGTTTTTCCTTTAAAACACGGGCCCGGTTCTCGAGGCGCGCCCGCTCCTCCCGGTGCTCGTCCATCTGCATCGCGGGAAACATGCTTTCCGCGTAGTAGGGCAAGTGGCCCGAGGTGAGATACATTTTTTCCTTGGCCAGATGGGGGGTGCGAACCCGCACATAGCCGGCGGCAAACTCGGTTTCCTTGGCGAGGTTTTCGAGTTCCTCCACAAGAACCGCTCCCTTGGGCAGCCAGAGTGGCATGCCGGGGCCGACGTATTCGGAATCGATGGCGTAGAGGCCCATTTCGGCTCCAATCTTGCGGTGGTCGCGTTTTTTCGCCTCTTCGAGCATCGTGAAATACTCCTCGAGGGCGGTTTTGTTTTTAAAGGCGGTGCCGTAAATGCGCTGGAGTTGGGGGTTGCGCTCGTCGCCCTTGTAATACGCGCTGGCGACGTGTGTGAGGCGGAAGGCTCCAATATTGCCGGTGCGCATCACGTGGGGACCTGCGCACAGGTCGGTGAAATCACCATTCCGGTAGAGTGTGATCGTCTCGCCCTCGGGAATGTTTTCGAGAATGTCCAGCTTGAAGCGCGAGGCGGTCGGCCGGGCGGACAGTGCGGCCAACTCGCCGCGGCGGGCCATTTCCAAGGCGTCGGTGCGGGAGATTTCCACGCGCTCGAACACATGGTTGGCCTTGGTTTCTTTTTTCATCTCCTCCTCGATGCGGGCGAAGTCGTCGGGTGAGATGCGGTGCGGGAGATCGACGTCGTAGTAAAATCCGTTTTCCACCGGCGGACCGGCGGCGAATTGGGCCTCGGGCCAAATGCGCAGGATCGCCGTGGCGAGGACGTGGGCGGCGGAGTGGCGGATGCGTTCGAGTTCGGTCATCGGGAAGTGGTGGTGGAGCGGGATTTTCGCAAGGAAATGGCGGCTTCGGGAACAAGTCGGGGGATGCCATCCTCGACAGGGTAGGCGACGGCGCGGTCGGATCGGATCCAGGCATCAAGGATGCCTTCCAAGCCGGGGCGCTTGTGCATGGCCGTCAACTCGGCTTCTGTGGCCGGGCGCAAACGCTTTCGCGTAAGCGGACACACAAAGAAATCTCCGGGTTCGGACATGTCAATATTTCGGAACGGCGGGATCGATGCGATCGGACCAGGCGAGAATGCCGCCGGCGACGTTCAGAAGCTTTGAAAAGCCGGCTTTTTGCAGATGCCGCACTGCCGTGGCGCTGCGCCCTCCGACTTTGCAATGGATCACGATTTCGTCGGCGCTGTCGAGTTCGCTCATGCGCGAGGGAAGTTCCCCGAGCGGGAGGAGTTTGGCACCGGGGATGCGGGCGATGTCCCATTCATAAGGTTCCCGCACATCGAGCAGCACGAATTTCTCACCCCGGTCGAGGCGGCCCTTCAGATCCTCCACGGTGATTTCAGGCACGGGTTGCTCGGCCTCCTCCTCCGCGCGCGCTTGGGGAATGCCGCAGAACACCTCGTAGTCGATCAACTCGGTGATCGTGGGGTTGGCGGAGCACACCGGGCAGGCCGGATCCTTGCGCACCTTGAATTCGCGGAATTTCATTTTAAGCGCGTCGAAGTGCACCAGCCGGCCGATCAGCGGCTCGCCGATTCCCACGATCAGCTTGATGGCTTCGATCGCCTGCATCACTCCGATCACGCCGGGCAGAACCCCCAGCACACCGCCTTCCGCGCAGCTGGGCACCATTCCCGGTGGCGGCGGTTCGGGATAAAGACACCGGTAACATGGTCCTCCAAGCACCGGCGCGAACACCGTGCACTGGCCGTCGAATCGAAAAATCGAGCCATACACATTCGGCTTCTTGAGGAACACGCACACATCGTTTGAGAGGTAGCGCGTCGGGAAATTGTCGGTGCCGTCGATCACGAGATCGTAGGGCGCCACGAGTTCCATGGCGTTGTCCGCCTGAAAGAGCGCGTCGTGCAGAACCACTTGGACATTCGGGTTCACCTCCTTGATGCGGTCACGCGCGCTGTTCAGCTTTTTGCGGCCGACGTCCTTCGTGCCGTGCAAAATTTGGCGCTGCAGATTCGAGTAGTCCACCACATCGAAATCCACCAGTCCCAGCGTGCCCACACCCGCTGCCGCCAAATAAAGGGCGATCGGTGAACCGAGTCCCCCGGTGCCGATACAGAGCACCTTCGCAGCCTTCAAGCGTTTCTGGCCCTCCATCGTGACCTCGGGCATGATCAGGTGGCGCGAGTAGCGGGCGATTTCGTCATTGGAAAACTCCACTTCCGAATAGCGGGATGGATCAAGAATGCTCGTCATAAAATCAAAGGCCGCATACCATGGCGCCCCCGCCCCCGCTTGGCAAGACTGCCGGCAATCAATCTTCGGCTTTCTGGCGAGCGACAGGAGATGTCGACCGCTGGCACCGCCACCGCGTGCTCGTCGCAGCGTTCGGAGCACGGTTTGGGTTGAAAAATCTTCGCGCAGGCGCGACTCTATAGAAAAGAGCAAAAAAGGTCCGCCCGCACCTTTGACAACTCCCCGTCGCGGAATTCGAAACGAATTTCGAGGGCGTGTGATAAGTTTTGCCCGGCGACGCGTGCGAAGCGCCTTGGTAGCCAACAAATGTTTTTCATGCCGTCGCGACGGGGTATCTTCCGGCATCGTGGGGACATCGTCCTCCCGTCGAAACTTTTTCAAAGTTCCGCTACGCGTGCGAGCGAGCCAAAGGACACAATAAACCTCTCCTGTTTATCCTGCTCATGCTGTCTTCCTGTCCAAAAATCCGGTTTCGGATTCAAAGTTCCGCCACGCGTGGGATTCAATATCCGGTGTGGTAGCCGCTCAGGGATTTTTCGGCTGGCGGATGTTGGCCATAGCCGCCCGGAATGGAATCCTCGTTGAGCTTGTAGCTCTTCTCCCCGCGGGCGCGGGCAAGTTCCTGGGTGAGCAGGAACCTTGTGTAGTTCGAGAGACTGCCGAAGCCCATGCGCTCGGCCAATTCCCGCGCGTCCCGCGTCAATTCCGGTTCCAGCGAAATCCCCGCACTCTTGGATTTGCGCGCTATCGGCTTCTTCGGGTTCATGTCAAACAAAATAGCCGTTGCTCAATAATTGTCATTTTTTTAATCCGCAAAAAAATCAGAAAAAACTTCTTGCCAGCGAACTCAACAATTGGCAAGAGATGTGCCCGTGAGCCGCACTCGCATCGATCCTCTCCAAAAATCCACCGCCGCCGGCATTTCACTGCCTCCCGAACTGATCGCCGATGCCAAACGGCATGCCCGCGACCAAGGTCTGACGCTGTCCGGATACGTGCGCCTCCTCCTCCTCCGCGAAATCAAGGCGTTTCGGAATCATCCCTCGTCGCCCACCCAATCGCCATCACTGCAAAAAACAAACAATCCTGAAGATTTATGACACCCACAGCTGACCTCACGCTACCTAGTATGGTGATGAGTAAAATCGAACTCACCGACATTTTGGCCTTTGCGATTCCGTTCATCCTCGCAATTTTTATTGACCTCGGCATGCATCGAAAAGGCAAGACGGTTTCTATGGCGGATGCGGCCATGTGGTCTCTGATCTGGCTGATTTGTGCTGGTTGTTTCGGATTCTACATTTTCCTGCATTCAGGCGTCACCGCCGCAAGCCTCTATGCTCAAGGTTATATCTTGGAAAAGGCACTTGCTGTTGACAATTTATTTGCTTTTTATCTGATATTTAAATCTTTTGGCCTGACAGTCCCTGCAAACCAACACTTGCAACACCGTATTCTTTACTGGGGAATTTTGGGGGCTATTCTTTTCAGAGTATTCTTTTTGGGAATTGGTGCACTTATTGTCAATCTGAGTCCTTATGTGTTAATAGGATTTGCGTTGGTGGTTCTCTGGACTGTCAAAAAAATGTGGTCGAGCAGTGACGATGATGAAGAAGTCGACTACACCCAGCACTGGTCGGTTAATTTTGTCAAAAAATTTAGCAGAGTAAATCCATCTATCGAAAAGCACCGGTTTTTTGATAACGGAGTAACACCGCTATTCCTTTGCTTGGTTTGTATTGAGGTCTGTGATGTTATTTTTGCATTCGACTCGATGCCAGTGATTATTGCAGTCGTAAGAGACCCTTATCTCATGATTACCTCCAGCTTATGGGCTGCCGCTGGGCTGAGAAGTCTATATTTCCTTTTGGTGGCGGCTCAGCAGCAATTCTGGGCACTCGATAAAGCGGTAATGATACTGCTTGTTTTCATTTCTTTTAAGTTGATCGGCAGCGCTTTTGGATACCATCTCCCACATACCATGAGCCTATCCATTGTTGGTGTTATTCTTGCGTCAGGAATTATTTGGTCTCTCGCTCGACCACAGGCTCCTGATGTCGATCAAGATTCCGCAACATAAACCCGCAATATGGCTATTAATCTATCCAAAGGACAAAGAATCGACTTGCGCAAAGCTAGCGGTGCATCACTGATCGAATTTTGCGTCGGAGTGAATTGGGGAGCTATCGAAGCAAAAGGTGGTTTTTTGGGGCTTGGCAAAAAAGTAACCGATGTGGATTTGGATCTAAGTGCGGTGTTGCTCAATACGGATGGCCAACTTTGCGACCACATCTACTCCCCGCTATATAAACAGGACTTGCTTGATAAATGCGGTTTGCCACCTGGAAAACTCACTGCGGCCAATGGGGCCCTGAAGCATACCGGGGATGATCGCGCCGGTGATTCAGGCGGAGACGATGGACTTGATAACGAAGTGATTACTGTGAATCTGGCTCTGGTGCCGGGGAATGTCGGCCAAATCTTCTTCTTTTTAAATAACTGCGGAAAGGAAGACTTTTCGCAGATTCCCTATGCGAAAATTCGCATGTTTGAAGGCTCTCCGACTAAAGTAAAGGAAGTCTTCGCTTCCTACAATGTTTCTGCGGAAAGCCAGTATGCCGGGCGGCGGGCAATGATCCTTGGACGCCTTTATCGTCGCGGAGACGAGTGGAAATTCGCGGCGATCGGCGATCCAACCGATGATGTTTTCGTAGGGCAGACAGTTCTACGAATCGCACAAAACTACAACAAGATATAAAACTTATGGCTATTAACCTGACAAAAGGACAACGCATTGATGTGGGCCTCCAGCAAGCCGGTATCGGCTTGGGGTGGAATCCCAATGAGGGAGCTTCATCGGAGGCTTACGATCTAGACGCCAGCGCGTTCATGCTGGGAGACAACGGGAAGCTCATTTCCGGCGAATTCTTTGTTTTCTACAACCAACCACAATCGCCTGATGGCGCCGTCAAAACCAGCGGTGATAATCGGGACGGCGAGGGCGACGGAGATGACGAGAATCTATTTGTCAATTTGGGATCCGTGGACCAACGCGTGAAAGAAATCATCTTCGTCGTTACGATTCACGATGCTGAACAACGCCGCCAGAACTTTGGGCAAGTCCGCCAAGCGTTTATTAGAATCTATAACCAAGCGAACAACGAGGAGATTTGCAAATACGAGCTGGATGAAGATTTCTCCACAGAGACGGCCGTGGAATTTGGTCGCCTCTATCGGCGCGAGGGCGCTTGGAAATTCGAAGCCATTGGCCGCGGTTTTAATGGTGGGCTGCAAACTTTAGTGGAAAAGTATTCTTAAGTAAATCCCCCATGACAAAGTGTCGTTATTGCGGCTCCACTTCTTTCGGTTCCGGATGTGCTTACGGACCACGCCGTGTCCATGAACATGAGGGTGATGGCTCCAAATGCGTTTGGTGCGGATCAACATCATATGGCTCAGGGTGCGCTTATTCCGAAGATCGCAAGCATCGGCATGGACACGGCAGAGGTTGTGTATGGTGTGGATCAAGCTCCCGAGGGAGCGGTTGTGCCTACAGCCCTGATAGGGTTCATGTTCATTAAAGTTATAGACCATGGCAATTAATTTAACAAAAGGGCAAAGGATCGATATCGGCCTTCAAAAAATTGCTGTCGGCCTTGGGTGGGATCCCAATAAAGCCAATCCGGATGTTGAGTTTGACCTTGATGCTTCGGCATTTATGATTGATGCATCAGGTCGGATTCCTAGCGAGGGATTTTTTGTATTTTACCAAAGCGAGACCAGAATTCCTCCTGGAAGCCAATGGCCAGATGGAATCCCAGTTTCCCCCGATGGGGCAGTTAAATCTTCTGGCGATGATCGCACCGGCGGAAGTTCCGACGGTGATGATGAAACATTAAGTATTGATCTAAGTAAGATCGATTCACGCATTGAGCAAATTATCATCGCAGTTACAATATACGAGTTTGAGGAGCGCCGACAAAACTTTGGCCAAGTTCGAAACTCGTTTGTCAGAATATACGATGAGCTTACAAATGAAGAGATTTGTAAATACGAATTGGACGAAGATTTCTCCGTGGAAACTGCTGTTGAATTTGGTCGTCTCTATAAACGCAATGGAGCATGGCGTTTTGAGGCAATTGGAAACGGGACATCCGGAGGGCTTTCAACTTTTGTAAAAAAATATGCTTCAGATTACTCTTAAAATAAACCCAGTTTTTAAAGTTCAGTAAACCAACAAAAAAACAAAAAAACAAATAAATAACTATGCGTCGTCTCCCAGTATACCTCGTCCTTGATACATCCGGCTCCATGTCTGGAGAGCCAATCCAGCAAGTCAAAAATGGCGTCCAAATGCTTGTCTCGGCATTGCGCCAAGACCCGCAGGCCCTTGAAACGGCTTATTTAAGCGTTATCACCTTCGACTCTTCAGCAAGAGAAGCTGTTCCTCTGACCGATCTGCCATCTTTCCAGGCACCTGATATTAATGCAACTGGAACCACAGCAATGGGTGAGGCACTTGCGCTTGTGGCAAATTGCGCAAAGCGCGATGTTAAAACAGCTACCGCAGGCCAGAAAGCCGACTGGCGGCCAATGGTTTTTCTCATGACGGACGGATCTCCCACTGATGACTTCGAAAAAGGCTTGGCGCGGTTTAAATCAGAAAAATGGGGAGCAGTTGTAGCTTGTGCAGTTGACAGCGCCGATACTGGGTTATTGCAAAAAATAGCTGGAGAGGCTGTTGTGAAGTTGGATACATCGGATAGCTCGGCCCTGTCAGCATTTTTCAAATGGGTAACAGCATCCATCAGTTTCTCCAGCCAGAGTGTGCAAAAGACTGGTAAAGATGTGGAAGGATTGAATCAACTTCCCCCGCCGCCACCAGAAATCCAAGTCGTTGTTTGAAATGTCGCGACGACTGCCTGTTTACATTCTTCTGGATACTTCCGGCTCGATGAGAGGGGAGCCTATTCAGGCTTTAAAGGTCGGCCTTCAATCACTTGTTTCAACTTTGAGACAAGATCCACACGCCTTGGAGTCCGTTCACTTGAGCATCATAACCTTCGACGCCCAGGCGCGCGTTGTTTGCCCTCTTGAGAGTTTGGAGTCGTTTCAATTACCTTCTATAGAGTGCCCCCAAAGCGGACCCACTATGACTGGAGCCGCTTTGGAGTTGCTGTGCCAGTGCGTGGACCGCGATGTGAAAAAAACTACTGGTGACCACAAAGGCGACTGGCGCCCGATAGCTTTTTTAATGACCGACGGAAGCCCCAACGATACAGCGCTATACGAACGAATGACTTCTGAAGTCAAAAAGAGACCATTCGCATCGGTTATCGCTTGTGCGGCAGGGGCAAAAGCCAAGGTGGAGCCGCTCAAAAAACTGACCTCTCAACTTTTTAATTTGGAAACCATGGATAGCCATTCGTTTTCTGGATTGTTCCAATGGGTTTCTTCTACGGTGTCGACTGGTAACCGGAGCATGGGAGTTTCCAGCAGTATTGTTCTGCCGCCGCCGCCACCCGAAATTCAAGTCGTTGTGTAAATATAGAAATGATTATTAGTCAAGGATACAGAAAAATAAAAGATCCAGTTAGGTTCTTTCGGGAACTTATATCTGCATTAGAGGATCGCCATAAGGAAAAGAAACCGCATGGTCAAATTGGATTGCTCGAAAGTTGGATTTCAAAGGATGGTGAGTTTAATAAGGATCGCTTCAATCATGATGCTCTAGATGAGGATCGTATTCGTCCAGACACCTACACCTCTGATGTGGAGGTGCTATATGATTTATCGGTTCGACAAGTTACTGGAAATAAAGTTGATGCTGGAACGCCATTTTCTGCTTCGCTCTACAAGACATCAAATTGGCCTAGTGCTTTTCTAGATAAACTCGAAGAATTTTCAAAAGTCCCTTCTGAAAAACACAAAGACTTTGAAGTTAAAGATTTTCTTTTAGCACTTTCAGAGACGACTAAAGAGCAACCACCTGAAGCCGTAAATTCCGAACCAGTGGCTTCCGCAAGCGAGATCTCTGAAGGCAATGATCAAGGGCAGGCATCTAAGAAAATTGAACCGCCGAAGGAGGTTCCTAAACCCCCGATTCCCGTCCAGTTAAAAAATGGAACCGTCGGAAAACCATATGAATACGAAGCCGGTAAAATAGCTAAAGCCATCGCTAGTAAGTGCGGAGACGATCCAGAAAAAGCCTTCATTCAAAATTTAAAGTTTCCCGAAGGGAGTGGGATTGTTTTCGATGAAAATTCTGGAGCAATTTCGGGCAGTCCTACCCTTGCATTTGAGCTAGAAATTGATCTGCAATATTTCAAAGACAAATTCTCCGAGGCCCGACCTGCTAAAATTAAAGTCCTTATAAACCCTGACCCAGCATCTCTCTGGAAAGACCTCCCTACTCCTGCAGATGCTCCATATCAAAAAAAGAATACCGACCACAAATTTCTGGATGCGGGCGATTTTCAGGTCATAGCCGCCAGCCGCAGGGGTCGCTCACATGCCAACAAAGGCGATTTTCGGGATGATGATTTCAGCACAGGCTTTTGTAAAGATACAGGTTGGGTGGTCGTAACAGTTGCCGACGGAGCAGGATCAGCAAAATATTCAAGAAAAGGGTCCCAGCTTGCCACTGAAACCGCGCAAAGCAGGCTCTTGAATGTCTTGAGTGATTCAAAGAACTCTATCGACAAGCTAATTGATCACAATAAAATATGGGATGCCCCAGAAGTTAAATCAGCCGTTCGAGGTCTTTTGTATGACGCCGCTCTTGCCGCTCATTACAAACTTGTTGATGAATCCAAAAGCCCTAGCGAAAAACTCGCGTCTGAGCCAATCCTTCGGAACTTCGACACCACTCTTATTCTTCTTATCCTGAAGAAAATTCCACAGGGCACTTTGCTAGCCACTTTTTCTATCGGCGATGGAGGAGCGGGAGCAATGATCTCTCCAGAAGCAGGTCTGCCTTTGACGCAGCAAGACAGTGGCGAACATGCCGGCCAAACAGTTTTTCTTACTTTCCCATCCACCTTGCGGCAAGAAGAGTCAAATCTCGCCCAGAGGTTTCACATGGTCTGCCTGCCCGAATTTGTTGGAGCTGTTGCGATGACAGATGGCATTACCGATCCCAAATTTCCCAGCGATGCATCATACTCAGAATCATCCCAGTGGGGAATCTTCTGGAAGGATTTGCAATCCGGCCTGGGCTCTTCGGAAAACCTTTTGGAATGGATGAACTTTTTCGCCCCAGGAAACCACGACGACAGAACGCTCGTCGCTATTGTTCCAAGAAAAGCCAACGCCCCAGCTCATGAGCATCGTTAAAGTCAAATCCCTTACAACAAGTAAGGAGTATCAATTCGATCAAAAAAAACCTGCTGGCACGGGTGCCATGAAGGAGGTGTTTTTCTCTCCAGATCGCAGTTATGTTGTCCAGATTTTCAAATCGCCTCAAGATAACAATTCGATGGAGCGATTGAAAAATATCGTTGGGAAATTTAGGGAAAATATCTTCAATCAATCTGGAGGCGATTACTGGGAGTCTGTGTATTGTTGGCCAAATGATATTGTTACGGTTCCTGGTAGTAATCAAACAGCCCTTATTGCGCCTGTCTACAGAAAGGAGTTTTTCTTCCAGTTTGGATCAGCGAATAATGACATGCTCGGAATCAAGGGACGCGACAAACAGGGGAGATGGTTTGCTTCAGCACATCATCGAGTAAAATTTTTAGATTCACGAGAATTGGGGGATTGGAGAAGTCATCTTGGTCTATGCGTTCGTATTGCTCGAGCCGTCAAGCGAATGCATGCCGCAGGCCTTGCCCACTCGGATTTGTCATACAGAAATGTTCTTGTCGATCCATTATCTGGCGGCGCCTCAGTAATTGATATTGATGGTTTGGTTGTTCCTCAAAGATTTCCTCCAGATGTTATTGGGACGCCAGATTTTATTGCTCCTGAGGTATTAAGAACGCTTTCACTTCCACTTACAGACAAAAAACGAGCTCTTCCTTGCATTGAAACGGACCGACATGCCTTGGCGGTTTTGATCTACATGTATCTTCTGTATAGGCACCCCTTGAGGGGGGGCAAGATACATGATTCGGACCCTGCAAAAGATGAAGAAATGCACATGGGTGAAAAAGCTCTTTTCGTTGAGCATCATCAAGATAAAACAAATCGCCCAAATATTAGCAATCTAAGGCCAACGGACCTGCCATTTGCTGATATTCAGAAAATCCCTCACACCTGCACAGGTCCATATCTGTCTGAGCTTTTCCAAAAAGCATTTATTGACGGCCTGCACAACCCCAATTTGCGTCCCACTGCTAACGATTGGGAAACGGCGCTCGTAAAAACAGTCGATCTCATCCAGCCTTGTAAAAACCCAAAGTGTTCCCAGAAGTGGTATGTCTTCGACAATTCCACAAAACCCAAGTGCCCCTTTTGTGGAACACCTTATTCTGGACTATTGCCGGTCTTGAACCTCTACTCCCGGCGCCGTAACAGCGATCCATTCAAGCCTGACAACCACCGGATCATGGTTTACACAGATCAATATCTCTATCCATGGCATGTCAACCGGCTCATTGCTCCCAATGAGCGTTTGACCCCGGAGCAGAAAAAGCCCGTAGGTTACTTCGTCCAACACCAAGGAATCTGGTGGTTTGTCAATCAGACACTCCCATCTTTAAAGGATGTCACTAACAAAAAAGACATCCAACTAGGGGCAAAAGTAGAGCTTGTTGATGGTCTCCAGTTACTATTGAGCCCAGAGGAAAACGGAAGGCTTGTTCAAGTTCAGATGGTGAGGGGAGAATAATTTCGCTAAGAAAGAGTCATGCTTATTCTTCTTGCCAAGTATGCCGACTGGCTCATCCCTATGCTTGGCGGTGTCTTGAGTTTATGGCTCTTGATTGCTATAATTCGCGTTTACAACAATTGTAAAAAACTGGAGATTCATTTAGATGAGCTATTAGCCAACTCTGAGTCCACAAGAATAAAGCTCAACAATGTTTACGCGGAACTTTACAAGCTGCTTGGTAAGTATTCGATCCATGAATCCGATATCCTCAAATACATCTCAGCGGGTCAATCAAATATTCAACTATTAGCAACTCAATATCCGCAGCTTAAGGCTGATGTTATTTTTCAGAATGCAAGCAATAGCTGGTCAGCTTTGTATGCCGAGCTTCAGAATTGTATGGTAATTTATAATCAAATTGTAACTCAATACAATACATATGTTACCAATTTTCCGAGGGTTTTAGCCTGCCTTTTAATTGGAAGAAAGATAAGAAAACATGGTAAAATAATGTAAAACTAATTTAAATAGAAATGCCTAATTACTCTTTATATTTTTCAGAAAATTATCATTAATAAAAAACCATGAGTTTCAGTAGTAAACCACATATTTTTGGTAAAGCCAAATGGCCGGTTACTATTACGCTATCATTGATTTTAGCTTTTTCCTTGGATTCTTTCATTTCAAAATACTATTCTCAGGTTGATTTAAGGACTCAATCCGCAATCATTCGCTTTGGAATAATCTTTGTTTTGTCTTTAGGGGTTTCGATAGCATTAACTTCAGAAACTTCACTACGAGCCATTCTCTCACTAATACCAGCTCTCGTATGTGCAGCAATTCTGGGTGTCGTCGTCTATTTCGGATTTGATGCCTTCTCGGGTCCAAATCTGAACCAGTCAAACCAACAAACATGGACAACTATTTCTACGATAGTTGGGCTGCTGATTTCATGGTCTGGCTTTTACAATTTATTATCTCATTCTTCTTGGATTGGAAAGCCTTGTCCATCTTGCAAAACGAGAGGAAAATTAAGTTCAGGCATGTCTTCTAAAGAATATATGGGTGCAACTTATGAGAGGGACTCCCAATCAAATTTAACCAGATATAACAAATATTTAATTACATATCAGCACGATTGTTCACATTGTGACTATCAGTGGCATACAACCTCTGAAACTAAAGAGAGTCAGTAAAATGTCACAATTGCCTCCAAGGCATGCATGAAATCTTTTACTAAACTGAAATGAATCGAAGACTACCGGTTTACTTGCTTATTGATTGTTCCGAGTCGATGATCGGGGGGGGCATTGAATCTGTTCGGCAGGGCTTATCTACGATGGTTTCCAAGCTCAGGATAGACCCCCATGCTCTCGATTCTGTATTTTTGAGCGTGATTACATTTGATTCCGCGGCTCGTGTTGCAGTTCCATTAACTGGGCTTGTTGATTTTCAAGAACCCAAACTGATTACGAAGCCGGGAACGGCTTTGGGCCAGGCACTCAAATTACTTTCACAACAAATCGAAAAAGAAGTCCAAAAGACATCGCATCAGACAAAGGGGGATTATCGCCCGTTGGTTCTTTTGTTAACAGATGGACAACCGCTTGATGATTGGAAAGCCCCGCTCGCAAAACTCGGCAAGGATATCCGCCCGCGGCCAGCCAATATTTATGCCATTGGTTGTGGTGAGGATGTGGACTTTTCCATTCTTCAAAGTATCACGGACATCGTTTTGAGAATGGAAAACATGGGGCCGGAGTCTTTTGCAAAACTCTTTGTCTGGCTCACGGCCTCTGTCTCCAGCGCAAGCCAAGGTGTGGGCGAGTCTGTCGAGGGAAAATTCAACTTGGAAAAGCTTCCCGACAACATCGAAGAAGTGAAAGCAAAGGCCGCTCCCCTTTCCGATGGGCCACCCCGTCAAGTTTTTCTTCGAGCCAGATGCGCTACCAAAAAGTTTCCCTACTTGATGCGCTATCGATTCGATCCTGTTTTTGGATGCTATCAGCCTACCAAATCCCACAGGCTCAGCGAAGAAGAAATGCAGGGTTCTGGTGAATTTGCCATGCCGGATATCGCATCCAACCTGCTCAATGGAGCGCCGCCTTGCCCGTGGTGTGAAACGCCTGGCGCTGGAAATTGTGGAAATTGCGGAACAATCTTTTGCGCCAGTGCGAATGACCATTCAGATGTCACATGCCCTGGTTGCGCAACAGTTCTCAAATCGGGTCCTCAAGGCGAGTCCGTTTCATTTGGCGTCCGGCAAAGCGGCGGATAAAACCCTAATACTGATAAAATGAATTATAGCCACATTTTACTCGTTTTTTTTATTTCAATTGCACTTGTTGCTTGTGAATCTGAAGTTGAGAGAAATGACCGTTTGGTCCGAGAGGCTCAACAAAAAGAAGCTGAAGCCGCTCGTAGGGAGCAAGTTCGCATAGAGACTGAAAAAAGGGCAGAAGAGGTGAGAGTGCGGCGCGAGGCTGAAGAAGAGAAAAAGCGCAGGGAAAAAGAAATTTACGATCGTTATATAAACAATTCCTTGCCAACGGGGTCCACGCCCTATTTTGATTACTATGGAGGCAACCCCACTTGCAATGGTTATGGTTGTTCAGAGATTGTAGTGAGGACGAGCAACTCCGATGTTTTAGTTACAATCAAAAGTCTAGGCAAGGTGGTTAGACACGGTTATGTAAAAGCTGGCGGTTCTTATACATTTTCCATGCCAAACGGGACTTATCAACCATTCTTCTACTATGGTAAAGGCTGGAATCCTGAGAAGGAAATGAAAAATGGCGAAATTCGAGGTGGGTTTGTAACCAAAGAGGATTTTGGCAAAGATGACCCTCAAGTTTTAAGAAACAATGTATTAACTTATGAGTTAATTCTTCAGGTCGATGGAAATTTTAGCACCAGACCAAGCAATCCGTTAGAAGCCTTGTGATTTTGATGCAAACCACCTGAAGAATGCGAAATAACAAAAAAATCCTCTTTGCATTCTGCGGTTTTTTGTCCGGAGCAATCGGAGCCGTGGTTGCAGAGTTAATTCCAGATTTTGGTCAAAATATTCCCGGACTTGTTGGCCATGTTGCAGTTTGGTCGGCTATTCTTGCATCGTTTATTGCGATCGGGCTTACGGCAGCAGGGGAGATATACAACCGCCGACCCTTCTCTGCATCGTCATATCGCGCTTCTCTTCTTGCGGGTGCGGTGGCTGGAGCGATAGCAGGAGCAGTGGCGCAAGCCGTATTCTCCGTGAGAAGCGGTGATGACTTTTTTCACGATGTGCTTTTCCGCTCATTCTGTTGGTCGCTCATGGGAGCTGTAGTTGGTTGGCGCCTCTCTTCTTCTATTCCAAATCTTGGATCAAAAAGGGGGTTAATTGCCGGTGCAATAGGGGGTTTTGTTGGAGGACTAGGTTTTGTGGGTGTTTGTCTCATTATGCCCGAGTTGCTAGCGAGGGCAGCTGGAGTTGCTTTCTTGGGTCTCTCCTTGGGTGTAGCGGTTGTTGCCATAGAGCAAATCACCCGCGATGCCAAGTTGGAGGTCATCTGGGGTCCAAAGGAAATAACTTCCGTTAGCTTGGGTGCCAAACCAGTTCTCATAGGCGGTGGAGATGATCATGTGTATATATTTGGTGTCCCAGAGCATGCCATTTCAGTAGAATTGATTAGTGGCAAGATTGTCTGCACTGAGAAATTGAGCGGCAAAAAGAGCGATCTCAAGGACGGAAGTCGCATCAAAGTCGGCCGCGTCGAACTTATCGTTCGGACAGCTTCTTCCTAAGCAGTGAAAATTCTTGTCCAGAGGGGCGGTCAAACTTTCGGTCCCTACACCGAACAAATTGCCACACAGTATTTAGCCGCTGGCACCTTGCTTCCACATGACTTGGCAAGAGACGACGCTTCTGGAGTTCTGAAATGGGTTCCACTCAAGACATTGCTTGCAAAAAATCATGGCCCTTCAAGGGTGTCTTTGAGCAGCTTGATTTCGCAAACCATTGCAAGTTTCAAATCTTTTGACCTCAATCTGATTTTTCCTTGGAAAGAGATTGCATCCCTAAGCTGGGTAAAGGACCGCAAGCTGATCTACCTTGCGGCCATTGGTCTTGGTCCTGCAGTTGCACTTGCTGTAACTGGCGGCCAGTCTCTTTCTTATTGGGCAATTGCATTTTATTTTTCTTCACTCTGGGCTCTTTTCTTTTACTACCTATTCCGGACCAACCAGGTGGAAACTTGGCTTTGTTTAACCTGCTTCTTTGTTACGGGTGTAGTTTCAATCGCCATACTTTTAATGCTCCAGCATTTGCCGCCATGGACTTTTCTTTACTCGATGACAGATTCAGGAAATTTTCTGGCGCGCGTTTTTGGCATGTTTTTTGGGGGCGCAATCAACGAAGAAATTTGCAAGGCGGCAGTGATCTTTTGGTTGGTTAGGCGCCCTGGTAGCATACTGATGCCGCAGACGGTTGTTTTCTATGGTATGATTTCGGGATTGGGATTTGGGATTTATGAAGGAGTTAATTACCAGCAAACTATCAACAGGCAGCAGGGCATTGATACGGCATACTTTTTGAATATCGCACGCTTGACCTCGTTGCCTTTCCTCCACGCTGTTTGGACCGGAATCGCTGCTTATTTCATCGCATTTGCTGCTTTGGTTCCTTCTAAAAGGCACGCTCTTTGGCTAGTGGCTATCTTGATACCAGCAGTTCTCCATGCCACATACAATATCTGCGGTTGGAACATCCTCGGTCTCGCCAGTGGGCTTTTGAGCGTTATATTGTTAATGACATATCTTTCGAACTGCATCGCAATGCAGCAACGCCTCAAAAAGCCCTGAATCTTACAAGAGAAGGCATTCTTAAAACTAATAAAAAATTGGGGAATGCATTATTAATCTTCCCGGAAGACCTTCCTAATTAGTCGGCCCTGAAAAACTTTTTAACTAATTTTCTTGGAATGTAATAGGTATGATTCTTGCTGTGTTGGATTGCAGGCAAAACCTGCCTGCACACTCAAAATCCCTGCAATCCGCGTCAATGAAACCCACCTCTTCCGACACTGCTCAAACATCCTTTTTGCTCCCCGACTTGGAAAAACAGCTCGATCCACGCAGTCTGCTTTACCGCTTAGCACAGGCCATCGACTGGAAGGGTTTTGAAAAGACCTTTGGTTCTCTCTACTCCACAGAAGGGCGTCCAGCCCTGCCGATTCGGCGCATGGTGGGGCTTCTCATGCTCAAGAGTTTGAGGAACCTCAGCGACGAAGAGGTGGTGGAGTTTTGGAGCGAAAGCGCCTACGCGCAATATTTCTGCGGAGAGAAGGAGATGAACTGGGGATTGCCATGCGATCCGAGCGAGTTGACTCATTTTCGCAAACGCATCGGCACAGACGGGGCGGAGCGGATATTGGCCTCTACGATTGATCTGCACGGCGAGAAGGCCAAGGAAAAGGAGGTCGTTGTCGATACCACAGTTCAGGAGAAGAACATCACTTTCCCGACGGATACGAAACTGGCAGCCAAGATCGTGCGCGGGGGAGTGAAACTGGCGAACAAGCATGGAGTCAAATTGCGCCAGAGTTTCGAGCGCACGGTGCCGAAACTTTTGGCGGCACAACGCGGGCGCCGCACCAAGGGCGGAGCGGCTGCAGCACGAAAGGCGGCGAGACGCTTGAAGACAATCGCCGGACAGGTCGTGCGACAACTCGATACAGGCTTGTCTGCGGAAACAAAAGACCGGCGCTGGTTGGAAACAGCCGTTCGGGTTTTGAATCAAAAGCGCAACGACGGAGATAAAATCTACTCACTGCACGAGCCGGAGGTTTACTGCATGAGCAAGGGCAAGGAGCACAAAAAGTATGAGTTCGGAGCAAAGGCCTCGGTGGTGGTAGGGAAAAACAACGGCGTGATCCTGGGTGCCTACAGTCTACCGAAGAATGATTACGATGGGCACGCATTGGAGCCAACGCTTGAGCAGGTTGAGAGGGTGTCCGGATATCGGCCAGCAGTAGCCATCGGCGACAAAGGATTTCGAGGCAAAACGCACTGTGGCACAACCGAGATTGTTACTCCCAACAGGCCCAAGAAGAACGCCACCGCTTACGAGAAACGAAAGGCGAAAGCGCGATTTCGGAGACGGGCGGCGATTGAACCACGAATCGGGCATCTGAAAAGCGACTTCCGCTTGGGCCGCAACTTCCTCAAAGGCCAAGTGGGTGATGCGATCAACCTACTTTTGGCCGCGGCGGCCTCGAACCTGAGCCTCTGGATGAGGCAGGTTCTTTTTGCACTTGTTTCAGCAATCCAAAATTTGGCGCGAGAGTGTCGGACTTTTCGCTCGCCCGTTCCAGCGTGAGAGTTTTTCAGGGCCGACGAAATAGTTTCCGTCAGATTATTGTTTTGTGTCATTTGGGTCAGGAAATGAGCGCGAAGTTTCACGAGGGCAGCAATTTCTTGCTGAAGTTGATCGGGAATCGAGAGAGGAGAAGGGCGAAAGGTTTGCCCAAACTCGGCAAGAATCTGGGCGTCAATCGAGTCTGATTTAGCCAATCGACCTTTGGCTCCTGGATTTTTGCCGGGGCGGTTTCTTCTGGAGGATGTGGCGGCTGCTGGCTGGAGGAACCGCTCCGTCAAGTCGGGGCGGCACAGGAATGTCGGTGGCCGGGCAGGGGAGGGTAAAAACGACTTTTGTCACGGGTGGGTTTCGGCTTGAGTGTCATGGTTGTATGCATCACCGCATGATCCCAGCTTGCCGCTGTGCCCGGAGTGGCCCGGTTTACTCGATAGAGATCGCATGAAAAAACGATCCCGAGTCGGCCGGTTGGCGAGGTTCGTTCTCCGGGGCGGGCGGCGACGGGTGGGGCCTGCGGACGCCCCGGCACACAGACCCAGCCATGTGTTGTTTGATTTTGACGGGACGCTGGCCGACACATTTGAAGCGGGTCGCGAGGTTCTGAATGAGCTGGCGGTGGAATTTGGCTTTCGCCCGCTGGAGGAGGCAGAGGTGGCGGTGGCGCGGGATTTTTCGACGCGCGAGTTGATGCGGCATCTCGGGGTGCCGCGCCTGCGCCTGCCCGCGATTTCGAGTCGTGGAGCCGCCAAAATGCGGGACCGCATGGCCGGTATTCAGCCGTTTCCCGGCATTCGGGAGATGTTGCTCCGGCTCCGCGCCGGGGATTTCCGTTTGGGAATCGTCACCTCGAACTCGGAGGAAAATGTGCAAATTTTTCTAAAAGCGCAGGACTTGGGGAGCTTCGATTTTATCGAATCGTCTTCGAAACTTTTGGGGAAGGCGTCCGTGCTGAGGCGCGTGCTGTGCGAACGCAAACTCGGGCGCGACCGGGTGTTTTTTGTCGGTGACGAGTTGCGGGATATCGAGGCGGCGCACGAGGTCGGCATTCCCATCGCCGCAGTGGCATGGGGATTCAACAGCGAGCGGGTTCTCCGGGCGGCTCAGCCGTGTTTGTGCTTCCAGCAGCCCGCGGCGGTGGCCGATTTTTTGACCCGTCTGCCTCTTTCACCATGTTGACGGGCGTGCTGACAGCTACCGGGTTGGGCTTTGTCTATTTCATCGCGGCTATTCCGGCGGGAGTGGCCGCCGGGGCGTCTCCGTGGGCGGCTGGCGTTGCGGCCTGGATCGGTTATTCCGCCGGGGCGGCGGTGGTGGCTTTTGGAGGAAAGCCGCTGCGCGATTGGTTGGCAGCGCGCCGGAAGCGCCCGGCGAAAACGCCCGCGTGGATCGAGCGCGTGTGGAACCGGTTTGGAGTTGTCGGACTGGGACTGTTGGCTCCTGTCACGGTCGGTCCCCAGGCGGCGGCGTTTCTGGCCATTGCGTGTGGCACCGGGGCATTGCGCACCACCGTGGCGATTTCTCTCGGTGCGCTTCCATGGTGTGCCGGATTCGTTTGGATGGTCTTGACTGCGCGCCAGGTGGTGTGAATCCGAAAACGGATTTTAGACAGGAGGACAGGATTAGCAGGATAAACAGGAGAGGTTTATGAAAGTGGCGAGTCGCACGAAGCGATCGACCTTAATTCGGTGCAATTCATTCACCCTCTGTGCTCTCTGTGTCTTCTGGGATTAATTTCGCCGGATTCGGGGTAAATCCGAAATCCGCCTTTCCCGCAGGGCTACAAGAAAGCGGTTCCGGAAATCCGGTTGTTGGCGCAAAAAAAACAGCCGGGCCCTCGCGAGCCCGGCTGAATTGTTGAGTTTTGGCTTTTGACCGGAGGACTTAGTAGTCCATGCCGCCCATTCCACCCATGCCGCCGCCGGCGGGCATCGCAGGGGCTTTTTCCTTTTCCGGAACCTCGGTGATGAGGGCCTCGGTGGTGAGGAGAAGTCCGCTGATGGACGCGGCGTTTTGCAGGGCGCTGCGGGTCACTTTGGCAGGGTCGACGACACCGGCCTTGATGAGGTCGACGTATTCGCCCGTGGCCACGTTGTAGCCTTCCGAGCCAGAGCGTTTCTTCACCTCTTGCACGATGATCGCGCCTTCCTGGCCGGCATTGTCGGCGAGGGTGCGGAGCGGTTGCTCGATCGCGCGGCGGATGATGCCGGCTCCGATCGCCTCGTCGCCCGAGAGCTTGAGGGTGTCGAGGGCCGACTGGGCGCGGATGAGAGCGACGCCACCGCCGGGGACGATGCCTTCTTCCACGGCAGCACGGGTGGCATGCAGAGCGTCTTCGACGCGGGCCTTCTTCTCTTTCATCTCGGTTTCGGTGGCGGCACCGACGTTGATCACGGCCACACCGCCGGCGAGCTTGGCGAGGCGCTCTTGGAGCTTCTCACGGTCGTAGTCGCTGGTCGTTTCCTCGATCTGGCGGCGGATTTGAGACACGCGGCCTTGAATGTCCGCGCTGGTGCCTTCGCCTTCGATGATGGTGGTGTTTTCCTTGTCGATGACAATGCGCTTGGCGCGGCCGAGGTCTTCAAGGGTGAGGTTCTCGAGCTTGATGCCGAGATCGTCGGTGATGCAACGTCCGCCGGTGAGGACGGCGATGTCTTCCAGCATGGCTTTGCGGCGGTCGCCGAAGCCCGGGGCCTTGACGGCGCAGACTTGAAGGGTGCCGCGGAGCTTGTTGACCACGAGGGTCGCGAGGGCTTCGCCTTCGACATCTTCCGCAATAATGAGGAAAGGTTTGCCGGTTTTGGCGATTTTCTCGAGGATTGGCAGCAGGTCTTTCAGGCTGCTGATTTTCTTCTCATGGATGAGAACATAGGCTCCGTCCAGGGAAGCTTCGAGGCTCTCGGCGTTCGTGACGAAGTAAGGCGAGAGGTAGCCTTTGTCGAACTGCATTCCTTCGACCACGTCGAGGGTGGTTTCGATCGACTTGGCTTCTTCAACGGTGATGGTGCCGTCTTTGCCGACTTTGTCCATCGCGTCAGCGATGATTTGGCCGATGGTGGTGTCCCAGTTTGCCGAGACGGTTGCCACTTGCGCGATCTCCGAGCTGTCTTTGACCTTTTTGGAGATTTTGGCCAGCTCCGCAGTGATGGCTTCCACGGCTTTGTCGATGCCGCGCTTGAGGCTTGTCGGGTTGGCACCGGCGGTCACGTTTTTGAGACCTTCGCGATAAATCGCCTCGGCGAGAACCGTGGCGGTGGTGGTTCCGTCGCCGGCGGTGTCGCTGGTTTTGCTCGAAACTTCACGAATGAGCTGGGCGCCCATGTTTTCGTAGGAGTCTTCGAGTTCGATTTCCTTGGCGACGGTCACGCCGTCCTTGGTGATCGTCGGGCTGCCGAATTTTTTGTCGAGAATGACGTTGCGGCCCGATGGCCCGAGGGTGGCCTTGACGGCGCGGGCGAGTTTCTCGACACCGCGAAGCAGGGCGTGGCGCGCGGCTTCGTCGAACAGGAGTTGTTTAGCTGCCATATTGGTATGATTTAATTATTAAGGATTGAGTTGGATGTTTTGATTAACCGATGATGCCGAGGATGTCGTCCTCGCGCAGGATGAGGTAGGAATCACCCTCGACTTTGACTTCGGTGCCACCGTATTTGGAGATGAGCACTTTGTCTCCCGCTTTAACGGTGAACTCGATGAGTTTACCGTCTTCGTCGCGCTTGCCGGTGCCGAGCGAAACGACTTGGGCTTCTTGGGGTTTCTCTTTGGCGGAATCAGGGATGATGATGCCACCTTTGGATTTCTCCTCGGCGTCGAGCGGCTTGACGAGCACGCGGTCGGCCAGAGGTCGGATGTTGGGTTGTGCCATGTGTTGTTTTGTTTTTGTTGGTTTCGTGTTTAACAGGCCTCGGACCGTGTGGCCCGGAGCGGGTTGTTAAAGGGTTTATTTCTTCTTGTCTTCGTCCACGACTTCGAACTCCGCGTCGACGACATCGTCTTTTTTGGCGGCAGGTTCCTCGGGAGTGGAGCCGGGCTCCGGTGTGGCCGAGGCGGCGGCGGCTTTGTAAGCGGCGGCAGAGACCTCCTGGAACTTCGCCTGCAAGGCGTCGTAAGCCGATTTGATGGCCTCGACGTCGTTTCCCTTGAGGGTTTCGCGGAGTTTTTCAATCGCGTCTTCGGCGTCTTTTTTGGCGGTGCTGTCGATTTTGTCACCGAGGTCCTTGATTTGCTTCTCGCACTGGTAGGCGAGGGTGTCCGCATTGTTGCGGATTTCGATCGCCTCTTTCGCCATGCGATCCTCCTCGGCGTGGGCTTCGGCTTCGCGTTGCATCTTCTCGACCTCCTCTTTGCTGAGTCCGCTGGAGCCGGTGATGGAGATTTTTTGCTCCTTGTTGGTGCCGAGATCTTTCGCGGAGACATTCAGAATGCCATTCGCGTCGATGTCGAACACCACCTCGATTTGCGGAACGCCACGCGGGGCCGGGGGAATGCCGTCCAGATGGAAGGTGCCAAGGTTTTTGTTGTCGCGGCTGAGCGGACGCTCGCCTTGCAAGACCTTGATTTCGACGCCCGGTTGGTTGTCGGCGTAGGTTGAAAACGTGTTCGATTTCTTGGTCGGAATCGTGGTGTTGCGCGGGATCATCGGGGTGGCGATGCCTCCGGCGGTTTCAATCGCGAGGGTGAGGGGGGTCACGTCAAGGAGGAGAACATCCTTGACGTCGCCTTTGAGAACTCCGCCTTGAATCGCGGCGCCGATGGCGACGACTTCATCCGGATTGACACCTTTGTGGGGCTCCTTGCCGATGAGTTCACGGGCCGTTTCGACCACCTTCGGCATGCGGGTCATGCCGCCGACCAGCACGAGTTCGTTGACATCCGACTTGCTCCATTTGGCGTCGCCGAGGCAGTCGCGCACCGGCTTGAGCGTGCGCTCGAACAAGTCGTCTGTGAGTTGCTCCAACTTCGAGCGGGTGAGTTTTTTCTGAATGTGTTTCGGACCGGTATTGTCAGCCGTGATGAACGGAAGGTTGATCTCGAACTCCTGAGTCGAAGAAAGGGCGATTTTGGCTTTTTCACCTTCTTCTTTGATACGCTGCACCGCATCGGGCTGCTTGGAGAGGTCGATACCTGTGTCGGATTTGAACTCCGCGATGATCCAGTCCATGATGCGGTTGTCCCAATCATCGCCGCCCAAGTGGGTGTCGCCATTCGTTGCCCGGACTTCAAAAACCCCCTCGCCGATTTCCAGTGCGGAAATGTCAAACGTGCCGCCACCCAGATCGTAAACCGCGATTTTCTCGTCTTTCATCTTGTCGAGGCCGTAGGCCAGCGACGCGGCGGTCGGTTCGTTGATAATGCGCTTGACATCGAGGCCGGCAATTTTTCCGGCGTCCTTTGTGGCGTTGCGCTGAGAGTCGTTGAAATAAGCCGGCACGGTGATCACCGCTTCGGTGATTTTTTCGCCAAGCTTGGCTTCGGCATCCGCTTTCAGCTTGGCCAAAATCATCGCCGAAATCTCCGGTGGCGAAAAAGTCTTCGGCTTGCCATCGATTTCCACCTGGATGTGAGCATCGCCGTTGGCCGCCTTGACGAGCTTGTAAGGAACGCGATGTTCCTCACTGCGGACCTCGTCATACTTGCGGCCCATGAACCGCTTCACCGAAAAAATCGTGTTGGCGGGATTCGTGATCGCTTGGCGCTTGGCGGCCTGACCGACCAGACGTTCGCCCGTTTTAGTAAAAGCCACGACAGACGGAGTGGTCCGTGCGCCCTCGGAGTTTTCCAGAACAACCGGCTCCCCCGCTTCCATTACCGACATGCAGGAGTTGGTCGTTCCCAAATCGATTCCTAAAATTTTTCCCATAGTTGAAAAGTTGGCCTTTGGGAAAGCAAGGACCGTTCCTAAAAAATATCAAATATACATCCTGTTCGATAAAAATGAATTGCTTTAAATCAGGGAAAAATCACAGCTCAAAATGCAGTCACTTTGTCTCAAAGTGGATGAAGAGTGCGCCATAAAAGGCGTCACAATGTCTCAGATAGGGTCAGCGACTGCCAGCGGATTTGAACAGGGCGAGGGTGAGGTCGCGGGAGGCGGCGTGATCAACGATGGGCGGTGGATAGTCGCGGGCGAGACGGGTGCCCGGGGCGGGAGGTTCGCACAATCGCTTGGCTGGAACGTCTCGCAATGCGGGAATCCATTTTTTGATATAGGCCGCGTCGGGATCGTAGCGGAGGGTCTGGCTCCAGGGATTTTGGATGCGGAAGTAGGGGGCGGCGTCGGCGCCTGTGCCTGCGCTCCATTGCCAACCTCCGTTGTTGCTGGCGATTTCACCGTCCATGAGAAACTGCATGAAGTGGCGTTCGCCGAGTCTCCAATCGAGATGCAGATCCTTGGTCAGGAACATGGCGGTGATCATGCGGCAGCGATTGTGCATGAATCCGGTTTCGCGCAATTCGCGCATGGCGGCGTCCACGATCGGGAATCCGGTTTCGCCATGGGCCCAGGCGTCCAGGCCGCGGAGGTCGCCCGGCCATGTCATGCCGCGGAATTTTGGATTGAATTCGAGTTCCAGCACCGAGGGAAAATTCCAGAGGATCTGCATGTAAAACTCCCGCCAAACGATCTCGGCGATGAATTTCATGAGGCTTCCGCGGCCGGTGGCATCGGCTTGGTCGGCGGCGTCGAGGCATTTGCGATGGACTTCGCGGGGCGAGAGCAAGCCGAAGCGCAGGTCTTGGGAAAGGCGCGAAGTGCCTGGCACGGATGGCAAATCACGGGTGTCGGCATAGTGAAGCGACCGGCGCGCGACAAAATCCTTCAAGCGTTCGCGGGCCGCTTTTTCCCCGCCGGGAAGCAGTCCTCCACCGGCCGGGGGAAGGTTCCAGCGTGACAGGTCCGGCAGCTCGAGCGAAGCCGTTTCAGGAATGGCGGGGAGGGTTTTCACCGCAGGCAAGACCGGCGGTTTGGAAAGCTTGGCCCAAGCGCGCGAGTAGGGTGTGAAAACACGGAAGGGCTCTCCTGCTCCGGTCAGGACCTCTTGGCGCTCATGAATCGCCACATCCTTGAACGCGCGGCAGTGCAGGCCCTCCTGCGCAGCGGCCTTGGTCAGGCGTTCCTCGACGCTTCGTCCCCAAGGATCCGGGTCGCGGTTGAAAAAAATCTCGGTCGCAGCCGTCTCTTTGGCCAATCGGCAAAGTTCCTCGACCGCATCGCCCTCGCGCAGGATCAGGCGTGCTCCAATTGCGCGCAGGTTGGCATCCAAAGATCGCAAGCAGTCGCACAAAAACGACTGGCGGTTCGCCCCGGTCCACGCGTGGCTGGTGGTCCACTTCGAGAGGATAAAAACGGGAATAACCCGCGCGCCGCCTTGGGAGGCGGCATGGAGGGCGGTATTGTCGGTGAGGCGGAGGTCGCGACGGAACCAGTGGATGACAGTGTGCACGTTTCTGGAGTGGCAGGGTCTTGACCGCTCGACAAGCGGAACCAATTCAATCTACATCTTTCCCATGAGCAACCCCAGCGCCGCCCCCGAGCCCCCGAGCCCCGATTGGAATGCCATCGCCCGAGACCCCGCATTTTCCGTGCTGGTCCGTCGAAAGCTGAGGCTCGTCGTTCCCGCCACCGTCTTTTTTCTCATCTACTACTTTGCCCTGCCCGTGGGCGTGGGCTGGTTTCCGGAGTTGATGAACCGCAAGGTCTGGGGCGATGCGAATCTGGCATATCTTTTTGCGTTGTCCCAGTTCGGCATGGCGTGGCTCTTGGCACTGGTTTACGTGCTTGCCGCCAGTGGATGGGACCGCGCGGAACGCGCTTTGCTCGAAAAATTCGGCCACGGGGAGGGACACTGACCATGACCACAGCACTTTTTGCGGCAGCCGCTGTTCAGGACCGCACGGCCCTCTGGATGTTTTTAGCCTTCGTTGCGGCGACCTTGGTCATCACGTATTTCAGCGCCCGCCGCTCCTCCGGGGCGAGTGCCTACTTCGCCGCCGGGCGCCGCATCACAGGCTGGCAAAACGGCCTGGCGGTCGCGGGCGATTACATGAGCGCCGCCAGCTTCCTCGGCATTGCGGGGATGATCGCCACCAATGGGTATGACGGATTCATGTATTCCGTCGGCTTTCTGGTGGCCTATCTCACGGTTCTTTACATCGTTGCGGAGCCGTTGCGAAATGCCGGAAAATACACGATGGCGGATGTGCTCGCCTACCGCCTGCGACCCCGCCCAGTGCGCGCGGCGGCCTCGGTGAGCACATTGACGGTTTCGATTTTTTACATGATCGCGCAGATGGTCGGTGCCGGGGTGCTGGTGCGCCAGTTGATACCAGGGGTGTCTTACGAAGTCGCGGTGGTTGGCGTGGGCGTGCTCATGGTGGTGTATGTGGTCTTCGGCGGCATGCTGGCGACAACCTGGGTGCAGATCATCAAAGCCGTGCTTCTGGTGAGCGGCAGCCTTTTCCTGAGCGTTCTGGTGCTGCAACAATACCAGTTCGACCTCGGGCGCTTCTTCTCATCCCTCACGGCCATCGAATCGACCGGTCCGAACGGGGAAAAAATCGTGCGCAACTTCCTGACCCCCGGCCTGGTGTTCACGAATCCGTGGGACCAGATCTCGCTCGGCATGGCGCTGATGCTCGGGACCGCCGGTCTTCCGCACATTCTGATCCGCTTCTACACAGTGCCGGATGCGAAAACCGCGCGCGCCAGCGTGGTTTGGGCGATGGTAATCATCGGGCTGTTTTACATCATGACGACGTTCTTCGGATTCGGCGCGGCCAGCCTCCTGGGGCCCGACTACGTGTTGAGCCATGGCGGCACGAACATGGCTGCTCCGGAACTGGCCCGCAAGCTGGGCGGAGAGGTGTTTTTCGCGTTTATCAGCGCGGTGGCGTTTGCCACAATTCTGGCCGTGGTGGCGGGGTTGACGATCAGCGCCAGCACAAGTTTTGCGCATGATTTTTTTACGAATGTCATTCACCACGGCAAGGAGCACCGGCCTGGCGAGGAGGTGCTGGTGGCGAGGATCACCGCTTTTGCCGTCGGAGCCCTCTCCATCATCATCGCCATCGTGCTGGGACCGGGTGTGAATGTGGCCTTCCTTGTCGGCCTGGCATTTGCGGTCGCTGCCAGCGCGAACCTCCCGGTGTTGGTGTTTTCGATCTTTTGGAAGCGTTTCAATACGGCGGGAGCCGTTGCCGGACTTTCCACCGGGTTGGTGGCCAGCATTCTCCTGATCGCCGTCGGTCCCGATTTCCTGAAAGACCAAGCCCTGTTCCCGCTTAAAAATCCGGCCTTGCTCAGCATTCCGATCGGGTTTGCCGGTGCCATCCTGGGAACTCTCTTTTCAAAGGAAATTCCATCCGAGGACAAATTCACCGAACTCACGGTGCGGGCGAATACTGGTCTTGGCGCGGAGAAGGCCACCGAGCATTGACGGGGCGCTGTGGAATTTCGATCTTTTCCTCGGTGAACGCATGGCGATTTTTAGGCAGTGCGGTTGGTGGGCGAGGTCGCTTATCTCAAAATTAAGGGTTTACAACTTGGCACGCCCTGTGCTTTATCTGTGCCACGTCCATCGGAGTTTTCCGGAGGATGCCGAAGGGGAGGGTTTTGACCTGAAGCTTCGGAAAAACCATTAAACAAAAACATCCATGAAAATTAAAAAATCCGTTGTCGCCTTCGCCAGCTTCGCCGCTGTTGCGATCGCTCCCCTGCAAGCCGGCACCAAGACCTTCAAAGAGGTCGTGGTCGTCGAGGAGGAACCCACCCCGTGGTATGGTGCCGCCTTGAGCACCGGCTACGACAGCCTCTACATGTTCCGCGGTTTGAACACGCTCCGCACAAACGGCTACGGCAACGGTCTCTGGTGGACCGATGCCAGTTTTACCTGGAATATAACCGATGTGGACACGCTCACCGTGGGCGGCTGGATGGCTTTCGGCATGGGCAAGGCGAGTTACCGCGAGTTCGATGGATATCTGAACTACGCGCGTTCGTTCGGCGATTTGACCGTGGGTCTGGGCTACATCTTTTACTATGTGTTCCCTCCCGGCGGCCAAGACTTTGCCAATGAGTTGAACGCCAAAGTAGCTTACGCGATCGATCTCGGATTCATGTCCTTGACACCGTCCGTGACCTACTTTTTCAACCTCGGCCCGGACAACGACACCGGTGCGGCCAATGGTCTTGTAAACACCGCAAGCAGTTTCTTGAACCTGCGTTTGGACGGCAGTGTGCCGGTTGTGGCTGACGTGTTGTCGGTCGATCCGTGGATCGGTTTTGGGCTGAACTTCGGTTACAACCTCGACGGCGACCTCCAGCAATTTGATGGAGCCAACAACTTGGAGATCGGTGTCGCGCTGCCTTGGAAGATCAACGACGTCATCACTCTCTCCGGCTATGTGGCCTACAGCTACGCCTTCCAAGATCTGTATGGCATCACCCAGCCCAGCACCGTCTGGGGCGGCGGTAAAGTAACGTTCGCATTCTAACAGACCACCAATCCTCAACCATCCGGCGGGTTTGTCATGAACCCGCCGGTTTTTTTTCGTCATCCTGCAACAACTCCCCAAGCGAGTCGCGAGAGTCACCGAATCCCCCGGATCGGCATGAGGCAAGCATGGCTTTTTACTTCTCCCGGCCACGCCCAGTCTGATGACTTGATCAGTCGATCAACGTGCCTTTGATCAATTTTGGGATGATGGTGTGACTTGCACTTGAAGATTCCACTCTTGTCCGGACTCGGCCGGATGGAGGACCATGTATTGCAAAGCGATCTGGATTTTCACAGCCAGGCGCCCGCCGGGGAAGATCATATTCGCAGGCGGCGGGACCAGTCGATGAGTGCCTTCATCTGCTGCTTGATGGTGCTTTTGATTTTCTCGTCCAGGAGGTCGCCCTCCGCGTTGAAAGCGCCTCCGTAAGACCGAGCGAAGACCTCGGGTTTGTTCAGTGGATGCAAATTCAGGTCGACGCAGACTTGGCGCAGGTGGTGTTGCGCACGCGAGCGGCCCATGCCCCCGCCGCTGCCCATGATGGCCATCGCCTTGCCATCGAAAATTCTATTGTCCGCCACCTTGGAGGCCCAATCGATCATATTTTTCAGCGCCGGTGCGATCGAGTAGTTGTATTCAGGGCAAGCAAAAACGAATGCATTGGCGTCAGCCATTTTGGCGAGGAGATCGACCACAATCTACGGCATTTCCTGCAAGTCGGCGGTGTAGAACGGCACAGCAACGAGGTTTAAGATTTCGAGCGAGTGGCCGCCGTCCGGGAGCAAGGTCTGCGCCGCCCGCAGAAGTCCGGTGTTGCAAGACACGCGGCGCAGGCTGCCCGATAGGCCAATGAGTTTTATGGGACTGGACATGACAAAAGGTATATTCAATCGAAGCCCCCAATAGCCGCCACACGCCTCCGAGACAATCGCCCTTTCGAAACTTTGCTTCAGTCTCAAACAAGGTGAGTGGATTCATGCCATCAAAAGCCGCACGGAAAAAGCTCCGTGAAGCGGGGATTTTTTCGTCCCATTTCGGAAAATGAAGCCAGCTTTGCGTGAAAGCAACCCGCAGTTATGAAGTTACAAGGATCGAGCGAGACAGATCAGTGTTCCGCTCTCCCCTTTCGACTTGTGCCAGGATCCGGGTGCGGGCTTATTGGCAAGCCTCGCACTCGCCGCCGTTGCGCATGGCCTCGATCGAGCAGGCCAGTTTTTCCTCCGGGGTGAATTCGGATTTGGAGCCGGCAACGACGCCACGCAGTTCCTTTTTCACGCTGGTGGTCGGGCCTTCGATGCTGGAGGCGCCCAGGGTGCGGAGGTAGTAGGTGGTTTTGAGGCCGGTGTGCCAAGCCCGGCGATACATGTGGCTGGCGATTTTCATGTCGGGTTCGCCGATAAAGAGGTTCACCGACTGGGATTGGTCGATCCACTTTTGCCGGCGGGCGGCGGCGTCGATCACGAATTCGAACGGAATGGAAAACACCGTGCGGTGCTTCTCGCGGATGGCTGCCGGGATTTCCTCGATGTTGCCGAGTTCTCCTTCGAAATACTTGATTTGTTCCAGCATGCGGGCGTTCCACAAGCCGATCTTTTTAAGGTCGCGGACGAGCTCGGTGCTCAGAATGGTGAATTTCCCGCCAAGGTTTTCCTTCGCATAGAGATTCTTGTAGTTCGGTTCGATGCAGGGAGTGGTGCCCATGATGTTCGAGATGGTTGCCGTGGGGGCGATAGCGAGCACATTGGAGTTGCGCATGCCTTGGCGCTGGATTTTTTCGCGGATGGGCGACCAGTCCATGCGGCCTCCACGGGGCACGTCAATTTTCACACCGCGTTCGCGTTCCAGCAGGTCCACCGTGTCTTGAGGGAGAAGGCCTCGGTCCCACTTCGAACCGCGGTAGCTGGAGTAGACACCCCTTTCGGCGGCGAGGTCGCTGGAGGCGGCATAGGCGTAGTAGGCAATCGCCTCCATGAACTCGTCGTTGAAGTCCACGGCTTCGGGGCAGGCAAAGCCGAGTCCGCGCTTGAAAAGGGCGTTTTGAAGCCCCATGACGCCGAGTCCGATCGGGCGGTGGCGGGTGTTCGAGCGCTTGGCGGCCTCGGTCGGGTAAAAATTGATGTCAATGACGTTGTCGAGGGCGCGGATGGCCACGGCGATGGTGTCGCGGAGCATGTCGTGGTCGAGGGATCCGTCGGCGCGGAGGTGGGTGTCGAGCACGACCGAACCCAGGTTGCACACGGCGGTTTCATCCTCGCTGGTGTTGAGGGTGATTTCGGTGCAGAGGTTCGACGAATGGATTACTCCAGCATGGTCTTGCGGGCTGCGGAGGTTGCAGGGATCCTTGAAAGTGATCCACGGGTGGCCGGTCTCGAGGAGCATTTTGAGCATTTGCTTCCAGAGGTCGATGGCGGGGATTTCACGGCTGTTGATCTTGCCTTGGCGGGCGAGTTCCTCGTAGTGGACGTAGCGTTCCTCGAATTTGCGTCCGTAGGCATCGTGGAGGTCCGGCACCTCGTTGGTGCGGAAAAGGGTCCAGTTTTCCCGGGCCTCCATGCGTTTCATAAAAAGGTCGGGAACCCAGTTGGCGGTGTTCAGGTCATGCGTGCGGCGGCGGTCGTCACCGGTGTTGCGGCGGAGTTCGAGAAAATCCTCGAGGTCGTTGTGCCAGGTCTCCAGATAGGCACAACCCGAGCCACGGCGCTTGCCGCCTTGGTTCACGGCCACGAGCTGGTCATTGTGGAGTTTGAGGAACGGGATCACGCCCTGGCTTTCGCCATTGGTGCCCTTGATATAGCTGCCCGTGCCGCGAACCGCCGTCCAGGATCCCCCGAGACCCCCGGCCCATTTGGAAAGATAGGCGTTCTCCGCAATGCCGCGCTGCATGATCGACTCGATCGAGTCGTCCACCTTGTAGAGATAGCAGCTGGAAAGCTGGCTGTGCAGGGTGCCGGAATTGAACAGGGTGGGTGTGCTCGAGCAGAAGCGGCGGCTTTTGTAAAGGTTGTAAAGCCGGACTACCCAGTCCTCGCGGTGGCCGGGCTCCTCGATGAAAAGGCCCATGGCCACGCGCATCCAGAAAAATTGAGGGGTTTCGAGGCGGCGGGAGGGTTTGCGCGTTTTGTCAACGATGAGGTAGCGGTCGTAAAGCGTCTGGATGCCAAGGTGGTCGAAGTCCATGTCGGCGGTGGGGTCCAGGGCCTCGGCGAGTTGGTCGAGGTCGTAGCCGAGAAGCTTTGGCGACAGGCGCTCGATCCCGACAGCGGTGCGCAGATAGGACTTGAAGGCTTTCCGGTGGGCGTCGCGGAGCGTTTCGATCCCGTCGCGGGCGATCCGCCAATCGAGGACCTCCTCGTAAATATAGGACAGGAGGATGCGGGCTGCGAACTTGGCGAAATCGGCATCCCGTTCGATCAGCGTGCGTGCGTTCAGAACCACGGTGTTCTTCAGAATGTCCTCGCTCACCTCGGTGGCCAGCGACCGGCGTAGCTCGCGCTCGATCTGAACGGCATCCATGTTCAGGTCGAGGCCGATCATGGCGAATTGGATGCGCTTGCGCAGCTCGCTCCCGTCCCAGAGAACGTTCTGGCCATCCCGCTGCGTGACCATGATGAGCGATTCCTGGATGTCCTGGGTCTCGATCGCGGCTTCGGTGGCGGCCGTGTGCTCGCGCAGGCTGGAGCGCTGGGCTCGGTAGAGAATGTAGCTCTCGGCAACCTTGTAGAAGCCCTGCCGCATGAGTTCCTCTTGCACGAGGTCCTGCACGTCTTCGATGTGGACGAAGGCCGATTCGCGGGCGAGAACTTTGTCGGTCACGCCGCGGGCGATGGATGCCGCGGCGTCGGCATTTTCCTTCATCGACAGAAACGCCCGTCGGCATGCCGACTCGATTTTCGATTCCATCCAGGGAACCACGGTGCCATTGCGGCGGATCAAGCGCACATTCACCGGTTCGCTGGGCATGGGCAGCGAGGCATTGGGTCCCATCGAGCGGATCGAGCGCTTGAACACGAGGCTTTTTGCCACATCGTGGGCGTCGTTTTCGATGAGGGCCTTTTCGATCAAGAGCGAGAGGTCGTGCTCGGAAAGGCGAAGTGAACCGGTGCGCTGGGCTTTCTCGGCCAGGCTGGTGGCCACCGAGTGGGCGACGTTGGCCACAAACCCGCGGTTTTGCTCGTTGAAGATGTTTTTCTCCTCCCGCGAGAGAAGCAGGTCGGTGAGCGCGGCGCCGATTTCGTCGGCGACATCGGAGAGGTCGAAAAGGTCCTCCTCGCCCGAGTGGCGTGTCACGGTGATGCCGTCGAGCGGGTGGGCCGGCGAGGCGATCGCCTCGCGCCAGGAAAAGTCGGGCTTCTGTTCGCGGGGAGTGGTGACAAGGCGCTTGAGCGCCAGATCTTCATCAAGGGTCAGGTTGCGGGGCATGGCGTGTGGGTCGGGTAAAAAAGCGGGTTCCAGGGGGTGGTTTTCAGAGATCGTCGTCGCTGACGCCGGCGAGGTCGATGCCCCGGCGGTATTCCGTCACGCGGCCCTCGAAAAAATTGGTTTCCTTTCGGATTTCCATCATCTCGGAGAGCCAGGGGAAGGGGTTGGCAAGGCTGGCATGGAGCGGTTCCAGACCGACTCCGACCAGTCGACGGTCGCCAATGTAGTCGATGTATTGACAGAACTCGTCGGCAGTCAGTCCGACGGCGGCCACTGGCAGGCAGTCGCGGATAAATTGTTTCTCCAGTGCGATCGCCTCGCGCATGGTGGCCCGCAGATCCTCGCGGAACGCCTCGGTCCAGATCTCCGGATTCTCGTCCACCAAATCCTGGAAAAGCTGGCGGAGAAGCTCGATGTGGTTCGACTCGTCGCGCAGTGTGTAGCTGAACATCTGACCGATTCCGGGAAACTTGTTCTGGCGGTAAAGAGCCAAAATCATTCCGAACAAGCCGTAGAACTGCGTGCCCTCCATGCACTGGCCGAACAAAAACATGTTTTTGGCTAGCGCGGTTTTGTTTTCCGGGTCGGTGAGATCCATGTCCCGGCGAAGAGCCCGGCTGTTGCTGACGACGAAATCGGTTTTGTTTTTGATTGTTGTGACGTCCTCGAACATGGCCTCGCATTCATGCGGGTTGATGCCCAGCGAGCTGATCATGTAAACCAGCGAGTCGGCATGGATGTTTTCCTCCTGCGCGTGGCGGCCGAGGGCCAGTTTGAGTTCCGGCGCGGTCACACACTCGCGAATGACATGCAGGATGTTGTCTCCCACGATGCCTTCGGCGGCGGAGAAGTAGCCGATCCCCATTTTGATGATCCAGCGGTCCACTTCTGAAATGAGGCCCGACGTGTCGCGCCAATGCTCGCAATCCTTCTGCATCGGGATGTCCTCGGGCTCCCAATGATTCGCTTTCATCTTTTTGTAGAGGTCGTAGGCCCACGTGTATTTCAAGGGAAGAATATTGAAAAACATCGTCTGGCGTCCGTTGATGACCCGCTTGGCGGCAAATGCGGCTTCCGCCTTGTCGCGGTCGAGGGTGAACTGGCGGTCTCCGAGGGTGATGGTGGTGGTGGCCATTGGAAGTATTGTGGAATGGTGTTTCGTGGTGTCGAGGACGTCTTGGTCAGGGGCGCCCCGCGGACTCGGTTACGCTCCAATCAGGGTTGGGAATTCTTTTATTTTTTCCCGATGGACCCGTCAAAGGAAAACTTCCTGTAGTGGCATGATTTTTTCGGACCCACTACATATTGTGGTTTTTGCCTGAAGCAAGAATCGCGCCACATCCTGCCAAGCGCATGCCAAAACGATCTTCGGTGGTCTCCCGAGGGGAGGGCTTGCCAGAGGTCGGAAAATTGGGGCTTTGCGGGGGAAAAAATCAGGATTATGGAGTGGGCATGGTCACATTTTTAATCGCGGGAGGGTCGTTGATTTCGACATTGGTGTCGCCGGAGTTGCCGGATCTGAACAACCACACACTCCGCGGAACCCCCGTTCCGGCGAAGGTTGTTGTTTGTCGAAATGCTTGGGGCACCCCGATGATGCCTGATGGCAAGGGCAGTTACAATCTCACGGCCGCGCCGGACGCCGTTTTGATCGAGCGCAGCCTGATCCAGCCTCCGAAAACCGAGGCTCCCGCCTTCCGCCCGGGCGTCGTTTATCCGCTGCCCGCGCCGGAGAACTGACGCCACGTGTCTCCGCCCGGCACCCACGCCTCCTCGCGCATGCCCCGGGGAGTGGGCCACATTCACGGGTTCTCGTTTTTCAATGCGATCACGTTCCAGATCATCATTGGCGCACCGTTGATTCTTTTTGCCAAGAGCCTCGGAGCGACATCGACCGTGCTGGGGGTGATGACCGCCTTCACTCCGCTCATGACCATTTTCCAGTTGCCGGCGGCGCGGTTTTTGCCGGTGTATGGTTACAAGTCCCTGGTGCTTGCGGGGTGGGGGATCCGGACGGTGTTTATTGTTCTCATGGCAGCGATCCCGATGGCGGATTTTTTGGATGCGCCTGCGAAGTTGGTGCTCATGGCCGGCCTTTTGCTGGTGTTCAATTTTCTGCGTGGAGCCTCGTCCGCGGCGTGGATGCCATGGATTGCCTCGCTGATTCCCGAGGAGGAAAAAGCACGTTTTCTTTCGCGGGACCAGGTGTTCATGCTCTGCGGATCGCTGGTGGCTCTTGTCACCTCCTCGCTTGTGATGGGTGGAGAGGCGGTCGAGTGGGAATATTCCCTGGTCTTTGGCATCAGCGCGGCGGCCGGCGGCATTTCGCTTTGGTTTCTGCGCCGGGTGCCCGATGTCGCCGCACCCGAGGTTATGCGCACGTCATCCGAGCCGGTGCCGTGGCGTGCCATGATCGGCCACCCGCCATTTCACCGCTTGTTGGTTTTCAATTTGCTCTATGTTTTGGTGGTCGGGAGTCTGGGGGTGTTCACGGTCGAATACCTGCATGAACTCCCGGGCTTTGATCTTTCGGAGGTTCTGTTTCTGACGGCGGTGTCGTTTTGCGGCGCTTTGATTCTGCTTCCCCCGGCAGGCCGACTCTTGGATGCGCGGGGATGCCGGGTGGTGCTGATGTTGGCATTGGGTATGTTTGCGCTGGTCATTGCGGGCTGGTTCTGCCTTTCCACGGGACTCCTGCCCGGGCGGAGGCGCTATGTGGCGGCCTTGAATTTTCTCTCCGGCGCGGCGGGGGCGGTTTTCAATGTGGCGAATGCCCGTGTCATGTTTGCCACGATGCCCGCCATGGGGCGCAACCACTTTTTTGCCCTCTTCACTGTGATTACCAGCCTGGGACTCGGCGCCTCGCCGGTCACCTGGGGAGTGATTCTGGATTGGGTCGGGAGTTTCGAGTGGGTCACAGGCTCTCTGGAGTGGCATCGACACAGTTTTTATTTTGCCGTTTTGTTTGTCTTGAACCTGATCACGCTCTGGCGTGCCGGATCACTTCAGGACACCCGGCTTTGAAGCGGGCCCGGGGGCGCCAGTTCGCCGGATCAGTCGCAACGGATGCTCGTCCAAAACATTCGGCTCCACACCCTGCAGCTTGAGGGGGTCGTAAAGCTGGATGCCCACATAAAAATACAGCGGGCATACGGGAAGCCCTTCCCCCACCAGCAACCGCTCGGCGCTGAGAAGCGTGGCAAAGCGCCGTGCGGGATCGACCTCGCGGGAGGCCTCGAGGATCAGTGCATCGTAGGCCGGATCGCTCCATCCCGTGCGGTTGTTCCCGCCGCCCGTGACAAACAAGTCCAAAAACGTGTTGGGGTCCGGGTAATCGCCCACCCAGCTGGAACGGGCGATGTCGTAGTCGAGAAGCTCAAGGGAATTCAGATAGACCTTCCACTCCTGGCGCGCGAGATCGACGGTGACCCCGAGTGCCTCGCGCCACATGTTTTGCAACTCGATGGCGATCGCCTCATTCATTTCGCTTTTGCTGTAAAGATACCGCGCGAGCGGGAATCCCCTGCCGCCGGGGTAGCCGGCCTCGGCCAAGAGTCGTGCGGCTTCCACGGGATCGTGGGGCAGGCCCTCTGCGATGCCGTAACCCTTGATGCCCGGAGGAACGAATCCGCCGGCGGGTGATTCCCCGGCGCGGGTGATTTTTTCGACGATGCGTTTTTTATCCACCGCCAGCGAGAAGGCCCGCCTTACCCGTGCGTCTTGAAATGGACCTTTGGCGCAATTGAAGCGGAGGAAGTAAACTCCCAAAAACGGCGCGGAATGGAAATCCCGGCGTTTTTTCAAATCCTCCAGCAGCGCCGGGGGGGCGAGGCCCTTGTCCATCACGAGATCTGCCTGGCCGCTGGCGTAGAAGTTGAATGCCGCATTCGCATCCGCGATAGGCAGGATATCGACAGTTTCGAGTTCGACACGGTCGCGGTTCCAATAATGCGGATTTTTTCGAAGCCGGATGTGGTCGTTGATGCGCCAATCCTCCAGGACAAACGCGCCGTTTCCAACGATCCTGCCCGGCTTGATCCAATCGTCGCCCGTCTGCGCGATGACATGCAACGGCACCGGATAAAGCGTGGGGAAGGCGGTCAACTCCAGAAAGTATGGCGTGGGACTTTCCAACTCGACCTCGAGGGTGCGGTCATCGAGCGCACGCACGCCGACTTGACTGAACTCTGCGAGACGTCCCTCGGCGAAAGCCTGCGCGTTTTTCACCGGGTAAAGTTGATAACTATAGGCAGCGGCCGTTTCCGGGTCGAGGACCCGGCGCCAGCTTTCGACAAAATCACGGGCTGTCAGCGGTCGACCATCGCTCCAGAAGGCATCGGCACGGATTCGAAACGTGTAGGTTTTTCCATCCGGGGACACCGTCCATTTCTCAGCCACTCCGGGAACCGGTCGGGCTGCGCTGTCGAAGGCGCACAATCCCTCAAACAAGGCATTGACCACTCGTCCTTCGGGTTGGCCGGTGATCAATGCGGGATCGAGGGTTTCGGGTTCCGCGCCGTTGATGAAAACCAAATCGGCGCGGCGTTCGCCGGGTCCGCAGGAAATCAAACCCAGAATTGCGATGCAAAATGCCGTTGCTGCGCTTAACCTCATGCCCGAATGAAAGCGGGTTTACTACTCCCTGCAATGCTCATCACACTCGTCTTCCCGGGCTGCGCCAACCGTCCCCGCACAGTAGAGCGTGTCGACTTGGAACGCTACGCGGGGCACTGGCATGAGATCGGTCGAACGCCGAATTGGTTCCAGCGCCGCTGTGCTCGCGCTTCAACGGCCTACTATGAGCTGCGGGACAACGGCCGGGTGTCGGTTCTGAACAGTTGCCGCGATGCGCAAGGCCGCACCATCCGTGTCGAAGGCACGGCGACGCCGGTGGCGGATTCCGGAAATGCCAAATTGAAGGTGCAGTTCCCGGGAAGTCCGTTTGCGGGCGATTACTGGATTTTGGGTTTGGACGAGGAAAACTACTCATGGGCCCTTGTTGGCCACCCATCGCGGTGGTTCCTCTGGATTCTGGCGAGATCACCCTCTCTGCCTTCAGAAAAGCTGCGGCACATCACGGCCATCGCTGAGCAAAATGGCTATCGCATCGACCGCATTGAATACCCCGCGCCATGAACAAGGATTTCCACAGAGCCATGCTCTACACCGCGCGCGCGCTGATGTTGCGCTGTCCCGAATGCGGGACCCGGCCAGTTTTTCTGCCTCTGCTGAAAATCCGCCGATTGCGCGACTACTTCACCCCGCTCGATGGATGCCCGCGCTGCGGCTATGCGTATGAACGGGAAACCGGTTACTTCCTCCTCTCGATCTGGGCGATCAACTATGGAGTGGGAAGCCTGCTCGGCATTGCGATCTACTGCTACCTGGAGTTTTTCCACCATCTCCCGCTGCCGCA
>CAMCXK010000025.1 GCA_945883435.1 Chthoniobacter flavus
AAACTTCCCGAAACAAAAGGCAAATCCCTCGAAGAAATCGAAAACGATCTCACCGCGGGGGGCGGTCCCCAATAACGACATTTTTGGTGCCACGCATGGTGGTGGTGGGGTGTTTATCAAGCCCGTGATTGGAAGTTTTCCGCGGATTCTGAACGGACGACTCTGGCATGCCTTTCACTCGAAAAATAAATTCGAAAAAAAGATGAAAAAGACGCAGAGTCTGCGTCCAAGTTTTTCATTAAAATGAAACCCAAATTCGTGAAAACGGTTGCTGCCATCGCTCTGTCAGCAGCCTGTGCCTTGGCCGAGGAGGTGCCGCAAGCGGCGAGCGACGTTCTCAAGACACTGCTCGAGGCCACGGAGAGCGCAAATTACACGGCATTCCAACGACCAGGGAACGCGGCTTTTCAAGCGGGAATCACAAAAGACATCTTCAGCAAGGCCGTTCAGCAATTGGCTCCCGTGTTAAAGGGTGGCTATGATTTGTCATTCCTCACGAGTTTATCCCAGCAGGGGAATGAGGTTTATCTTTGGAAAATAACTCCCAAAACAGGTAAAGATCAGTTTGTGGCCAAGTTGTTTATGAAAAACGGAAAAGCCTCTGGATTCTGGATTCAGTAACAACGCCTGCGATCCGGGACCTGCAATCCGGCGTGTTGGAGGCTGATCCCGAGGCGAAGTTCCTTCTCCACATCGCCCACTGGTGGGAACCTGCGTTCGTGAACGCGTTCTTCCGGTTCATGCCATCGCAAGGCGTGCGAGTCGATTATTCCCTCGCGCAACATCGGCGGGTCGCTCGAGATCGGGCAATTTCTTGCCGTGGCCAAGTCGCTTTACGATTCGGCCAAAGTCCCCGTTATCGTCCCCGATCCTGTGCTTCGACGGTGAGGATTTTTTGAATTGCAAAAACGACATCGGAAGCGACTTCCACGCCGTCCGGTGGTTCGGTGTCGATTCCATAGCCCGTCTGCACGAGGATCGATCGGCATCCCGCACGGCGACCGCATTCCACGTCGAGAAGCTTGTCCCCGATCATCCAGGAGGCGGCGAGATCGATGCGGAAATCCCCGGCGGCTTCGAGCAGCATGCCGGGCGAGGGCTTCCGGCGAGGGGAGGGGCGGTCGGGATGGTCGGGGCAAAAATAGGTCCCGTCGATCTCGCCACCGGTTTGGCGGAGAAACTCGGCATGGACGGCTGCATATTGCGCGGGAGTGATGCGCCCCCGGGCAAGACCGCTTTGGTTGGTCGCGACGATGGCAAGCCACCCGGCCTTGCGCAGGCGGCACAACGCGTCCCGCACGCCAGGAAACACCTGCACGCGGCCGGGATCGTTGCAATAGTCGACCTCCTCCATGAGGGTGCCGTCCCGGTCGAAAAAGACCGCCCGATGTTTATCCATCCTGCCGGAATGCGTGGCACAACTCCTCGACGGTGAGGGTTGCGGTGCCCAATTTGGCAACGACGACGCCGCTGGCGTGATTGGAGATCTCGGCGGCTTCCGATGGTGTGGCCCCGGCTCGCACGGCGAGCGTGTAAAGGGCGATGGCAGTGTCGCCGGCCCCCGAGACATCAAAGACCTCCTTGGCCCGTGTCGGGGTGTGATACGGGGCGTGCCCCGCTTGGAAGAGCATCATGCCGTGCTCGCCGAGGGTCACGAGCAGGGTTGGCAACTGCCATTTTTCCTGCAACAGGCGGCCGGTCTCCAGCAGGGCGGCATCGCTCAAGGGATCCGGAGCGGGACCGGGGTCGCGACGGCCCGCCATGGCAAACGCCTCCGCCCGGTTGGGCTTCAAAAGATCGACGCCCGACCAGTCCAGCGGGTTCGAGGGATTCGGGTCGGCCGCGATGAAAAGACCGGCTGTCCGAGCCAGGGTCGTCAACCGCGCCTTGAGGGTGGCGGTCAGGAACCCCTTGCCATAGTCCTCGAAAATCATCGCCTCCACACCGGGCAGCAGGCTCGCGACCCGCTCGCAAATCATTTCCACCAGCGAGTCATCGGGATCGCGGCGCCGCTCGCGATCCACGCGCACGACCTGTTGCTGGCGGGCCACGATGCGGGTTTTGACGATCGTCGGGCGCCCGGCATCGGCCACCAGCGCGGAAGCGCAGAGTTTTTCCCCCTCGAGAAGGTGCCGGAGGCGCTGGGCGGAGGCATCCTCACCAACGAGTCCGCACAAATGAACCTCGCGGCAAAACGGCCGCAGGTTGCGGGCGACATTGGCGGCGCCCCCCGGATAGGCGGTTTCGCGCTCGACCTCCACGACCGGCACGGGCGCCTCGGGAGAGATGCGGGAGACCCGCCCCCAGACAAACTCGTCCAGCATGACGTCGCCGACCACCAGGAAACTCCCACCCCTGGCGGCACGAAGAAGATGTTGTAATCTGTCGGAATTCATTCCACGTTTTGGAGGCGGCAGTCTTATCCAGACACTCCGCGTGCAACAAACTCCAATTTTGAAAATTCCGACACTGACATGGCCGGCTCTCGCGGTGGCGCTCGTTGTCTCTGCCGTCCATCCGCTTCAGGCCAATCCGTCCCCTGATTCGGTGGACCTGGCCGCTTTTCCCGCCCAATCGATCGATGAGGTGATTGTTCCCGTGCCCAGCGAGGTCTTTGCCGTGCTGGACAAGCTGGGGAGCCCGAATTGGCGGGCTGAAATCCGCGAGTCGCTGGGCCAGCAATCCGGCAACCGGGCGCAGGTCGCCTTGCTCCTCGGCACCGTCATTGCCGAGGGATTTGTGGCCGTCGAAGCCGAAGACCCGGAAAAAGTGAAGGAAATCGGCCGCCGTGTGCTCACGCTCTCCAAGGCGATCAATGTGGAAAAAGCCGTTCTGGAGCGCAGCAAAAGCATCACCGAAAAAGCCGAAGTCAAGGAGTGGGATGCCGTCCGCCGGGAATTCGATGGCGCTCTTCAGGATGTAAAAGGAGCCATGCAGGAACTCGGGGACGAGGACCTTGCCCAGCTCGTCAGCGTGGGCGGCTGGATCCGCGGCACCTCGGTCCTGACTTCGATCATCCGGAAAAACTACACGCCCGATGCGGCGGAGTTGCTGAATCAGCCTGCCCTTCTGGATTTTTTCTCCAAGAAACTCGATACGCTCTCGAACAAGCGCCTCGCCGCCGATACCCAAGTGGTGCGTGTGCGCAAGCTTCTCGCCTCGCTGCGCCCCTTGATCGAGGCCCCCGAGGGATACGCGGTGCCGCTGGAAAACGTGCAGCGCATTCACAAGCTCACCAACGATCTGGTGAACCAGATTTCCACCCGGGAGGCTTGACCGCATGAAACGCTGGATTCTCTCCGCCTGCTTCGCCCTCTGCGCCATGACCGCGGCCCGGGCCTACGTCGATGACGCGCTTTCGTTCGCCTACGAGGCGGCAAATCCCTATGTGAAGCGGGGTTTCACTGTGCGCGAGGACGCCTGGGGCGGCGACCTCGGGGTCAAGGATCAGCAGGCCGTGCAAGCCCAGCTTTTCCGGGGCAACGAGTATTGGTTTTGCCTCGGGACCGATGTGAAAAATGCCGTTCTTTCGGTGGCCGTTTATGATGCCAAAGGCCAGCTGGCCACCGCCGAGACGCTCAAACCCGGCCGCCTCACCGCGGTCCGCGTCGTTCCCGCACGGACCGGGACCTACTATGCGATCGTCACGGTGCTGAAATCTCCGGAGGAGCGCACCGGCTGGGCTCTTGTCTACGCCTACAAGTAACCGCGGGATGGAATCGGCCACCCTCGAGTTCGAGAATGCCCGCATCGCCCAGGCGGTTTATGGCGGCGATCCCCGTCTCCTGCGGGAGTTGGAGCATCGTTTGGCGATTCGCATTACCAGCCGGGATGGATGGATTCGCTTGGACGGGCCGGCCGAGGCGGTTGCCAAGGCCCGGCACGCATTGGAGCAATTGCACTCCGCCGTGAAAAGGGGACTTGTGATCGAACGCCGGGAATTTTTTCACGTGCTGGACGCCGAGACCGGCGGACTACCCAGCGAGCCGCTGGCCAGCCTGCTCGACACACGCATCCAGTGCTCTCCCCGCAAACCGCCTGTGGTTCCGCGCACTGTGGGCCAGAAGTCCTATGTGCAGGCGATCCAGCAGCGCGACATCACCTTCGGAATCGGCCCGGCCGGGACTGGCAAAACGTTTCTCGCGGTGGCCAGTGCCGTGGCCGCCCTCAAGCAGGACAAGGTCCGCCGGATCGTGTTGACCCGCCCCGCTGTCGAAGCGGGTGAGGCCTTGGGGTTTCTCCCCGGCGATCTTCAGGAAAAAATCCTGCCCTACTTGCGGCCGCTTTACGATTCGCTCAACGACCTCCTCGAACCTGAAGAGTTGCAAAAATTGATCGACCGCAACACGATTGAAATCGCCCCGCTGGCCTACATGCGCGGCCGCACACTCAGCGGTTCATTCGTCATTCTCGACGAGGCCCAAAATACCACCACCGAACAAATGTTCATGTTTCTCACACGCTTGGGCATCGGCTCCCGGTGCGTGGTGACAGGTGATGTGACACAGATCGATCTGCCTCGCAACAAACCCAGCGGGTTGGTCGAGGCCGTGGCGGCGCTGCGCGAGGTCCCCGGCATCGGAATGCATGTCTTTTCGGAAAAGGACGTTGTCCGCCACCCTCTTGTGCAGGCTGTCATTCTGGCTTACAAGGAGCACCGGGGTTCCCGGGAGGGCCGCATTTAAAATGATCGACTTCTTCAAGCGCTGGCAACTTGTCGGCAAGGGCCTGTCTTCGGCCAAAAAGCGCCGCCGCATCGAGGAAAGCGACCTGAGGGATTTTCTTCAAACCGGCTGGCCGTTGCGTGCCGTGGTGTTGCTCGCCTTTGCAGCCGGGTTGGCCGGATTGATCTTCACGGGGGCCCAGGAGGAGCCTGCCAAAAAGTTCCTCCTGTGCCTGCTCATTTTCGCCACCGCCGTGGCTCAACTGTGGATCAACCATCCCGCCACCTTCCGGAGAAACTCGCTCCTCTGCCTTGTCATGGCCACCATGCTGGCTCAATTGGGAGTCGTCAAAATCCTCCTCAGCCAGGCAGCCGGCGGTTTTCTGGACCTTCAACTGGCTCCCTTGCTCATGCCCTATGCCTTCGCTCCGCTGGTGCTCTCGGTGCTGCTCGGGCGCAATCACGGCCTTTATGCGGCGGTGTTTTGCAGCTTGTGGGGCTCGTTTTTGATCGGCCGCATCGATCCGGTTTTCCTCGTCATTTCCTTGATCACCGGTTTCATCGGAGTGTTTGTCACCCACCAGGTGCGGCGGCGCAGCCGACTGGTGCGGGCGGGAGTTTATGTCGGCCTCGCCACCTGGGTTCTCGCCGCCGCCTTCGGCCAGATCGGGCCGGTGATCTGGGAATCCCCGGCACAGACCGACTGGGGGATGATCGGTTGGCAGAGTCTGGCGGCCTTTGCCACCGGACTGGCCACATCGATTGTCGTCAGCGGCCTGCTCCCGGTTTTGGAGCACCTTTTTAAAATCACCACCGACATCTCATGGCTGGAAATGAGCGATTTGAACCACCCGCTTCTCAAGCGCCTGAGCCTTGAAGCGCCCGGGACCTACCACCACAGCCTGGCCGTCGCCAATCTTTCAGAGGCCGCCGCCGAGGCCGTCGGAGCCAACCCGACGATCTGCCGCGTGGCCTCGTATTTCCACGATGTCGGCAAATTGGTGAAACCCCACTACTTCACCGAGAACATGGGCCAATGCGACAATCCTCACGACGAACTCACGCCCACCATGAGCGCGCTCATCATCATCGCCCACGTGAAAGAGGGTGTTGACCTGGCGCTCAAGCACAAGCTCAATTCCGAGATCATCGATGTGATCCGCCAGCACCATGGGACTTCGACCGTTTCCTACTTTTTGCAACGCGCCTTGCAGCAGCAGGAGGACGCCCGTCTGGGCGGTAAAATCATGAATCTCCGCGCCGATGACATTCCAGAGGTCAGTGAGGAGTCGTTTCGCTATCCCGGCCCCCGTCCCTGCACCAAGGAGGCCGCCCTCGTCAGCCTGGCGGACGCCATTGAAAGCGCCTCGCGGAGCTTGGAACGCCCGACGCCCCAGCGGATCGAAGACCTCGTGCGCTCGATCATCAAATCCCGTCTCGATGAGGGGCAACTCGAGGAGTCACCCTTGACGTTGTCCGAAATCTGGCGTGCCGCCGAAAGCTTCCGCTTCACCCTTTGCAACATGCTCCACGCCCGGATCGCTTATCCCAAGCGCGAGTCGCCTGCCGAAAACCCGGCCCGCGAGGAGCGCCCCGCCGCAGCCTAAATTCTCTTGCCGGACATCCGGCGCAAGGCCTGCGGGAAGGTTGGCTTTTGAAAGGCCCGGAGCAGAAAGGCCGCGCCACCCAGGATCATAAACAAGGACAAAAACTGCCCCCGCGTGAGTCCCCAAGTGAGCCCGGCATCTGGCTCGCGGAAGGCTTCGCCTGCGATCCGCAAGACCGCATAGCCAATGAAGAAAACACCGGTCAGAACCCCGTCGGGCAACCGGCACCGGGTGCGGAGAATCCACAGGATGGCGAAGAGCACCCCGCCTTCGAGAAGCGCCTCGTAAACCTGGGACGGGTGCCGCGGGATGAGATGCCCAGCCAGAATCGCGCCCACGCGCGGGTCGCCGGCATTTTCGATGACGGCGGGCACCGAGTTCCAGAGCGGGTTGGCCGCGACGGTCGCGTCGAGGATTTCCTCCACCTTTCGCGGCGGGAGTTCATGCAACTCGGAGGGAAAATACCGCGCCCAGGCGACCGTCGAGGCACGCCCGTAAAGTTCGCCATTGATGAAGTTCGCACAGCGTCCCAGAAACAACCCGACCGGGGCCGCGACAACGAGGCTGTCCCCGACATTCAGCCAGGGAATCCGATGGCGGCGGGCATAGATCCAAGTGAAGACCACAATGCCGAGGATGCCGCCGTGGCTGGCCATGCCGCCTTCCCAAAACTTGAAAAACACCAGCGGATTCGCGGAAAAGGCCGCCCAGTCGTAAAAAACCATGTAGCCAAGCCGACCGCCGAGGATCACTCCAAAAAGCGCCGTGCCGGTGATAAAATCGCCGACCGCCGGAGCCGGAATGTCGCTGAACCCGCGCCGCGACTGCCAGACCCCGAGCGCGTAGGCGGCCACAAACGCCAGGACATAAGCCACCCCATACCAGCGCAGGCCAAATCCGTCACCGATTTCGAAGACGAACGGGCTGAGATGGTGGACGGGATAATCCGGCATGGGATCAGCGCAGCTCCTCCTCGGTGTCTTCCTCGATCTCGCGGCGGATCGCCTTCGAGATGAACGGCCGCACGAATCCGTAGATCAAAAACGACACAAACAAGAGAGCCGGCATCCATTGGTAGTTCATCGCGGTGAATGCCAGGAGGACGATGAGCCCCAGGAAGGCGGGGATCGAGCGCTGGGTGCGCCAGTTCACGCTTTTGAAGCTCGGGTAGCGCACATGGCTGAACATCATGAAGGACAGGAAAAGCAGCAGCACCGGCAAGGCGAATTTCCATGGGCCGATGGTGCGGTCGTCGGCTTGGATCCACAGCATGAAAAGCGTCAGCGACGCGATCAATCCGGCCGCCGCGGGAATCGGAAAGCCGTGGAAATCCTTGTCGGGCTTGTCACCGCTCGCCGCAGCCACACAATTGAAGCGGGCGAGCCGCAGGGTTCCACACAACAGGAAGAAAAAGGCGATCAACCATCCCGTTCGTTGGAAATCGCGCAGCACGATTTGATACACCAGCAGCGCCGGGGCGATGCCGAAGGACACCGTGTCGGCCAGGGAGTCGAACTCGCGCCCGAACGGGCTTTCATGTCCGCCGAGCCGCGCCAACCGCCCATCCAGAAGGTCAAACACGCAGGCGCCCAGAATGAACGCGATGGCCTCGTGATAAAGCGATCCCGGCGGGTGGCCATTCGAGACCAGAGTGGCGGCTTCGATGATTCGCAACGTGGCGGCAAACCCGCAAAAGAGGTTGCCGGCCGTCATGAGATTCGGCAGCAGGTAGATTTTCGGCTCGCCGGGATGCGGGGTCATGGCATGCGGGCGACCGGGGATTCTCCTCCACGAACCCGGTCGCCGGTTTGAACAAGGATTTCGGCCTCCATCGGCAGGAAAAGCTCGGTGCGGGAGCCGAAGCGGATCATTCCAAACCGCTGGCCCCGCCCCAAGCGGTCGCCGACAACCGACCAGGGGCATATGCGCCGCGCAATCGCTCCGGTGATTTGTTTCACAAGAACGGTGGATTTTTCACCTTGGATCACCCACGAGCGGCTTTGATTCAGAAACGACGACTTTGGGTCGCGGGCATCGAGAAAAAGTCCGGGCTTCGGCTCCGAGTGGGTGACCTCACCCGCGATCGGGGCGCGGTTCACATGCACGTCGAAAACCGACAGGAAAATGCCGATGCGGCGCATCCGCGTTTTCAGAAATTCATCCTCTTCGACTTCGTCGATCGTCGTAACCACTCCGTCGGCGGGCGACACGGCCAAACGCGTATCCGGTGGCAAGGCCCGCTCGGGGTCGCGGAAAAACCAGAAGGTGAACAAAACCGCCGCCGCCAGCGGAATGCACAGCAGGGGCATCAATGCCAGTGCCATCAGCCACAGGGCGATCAGAACCCCCAAAATCCAGCGGGCTTCCGCGAGAGCTTTGTTTTGCATGCCGGCCAAGTTAGCAATGCGCCCGTTCTTGCCAAGCCCGCCCCCCGTGATTTTGATCACCCCGATCCGGTTGCTCGATGACTCCCGTTTTATGAAATCCACCAAGTCCGCCGTGCCGCTCCTTTCCGGGGGCAATCCGCAAATCGCCAAAGCCGATGGGGACGCGCCGGTGCAGGCCTATATCGCCGCCATGCCCGGATGGAAAAGCGGGCTGGGGCGCCGATTGGACGCGCTGATCGAGCAGGAGGTCCCCGGCGTGCGCAAGGCGGTGCGCTGGAACTCGCCATTCTACGGGGCGGGGGAGGCGGGTTGGTTTGTGTCGTATCACGTCTTCACCCGCTACGTGAAACTCACATTTTTCAAAGGCACCTCGCTCGATCCGGTGCCGCCCGGCGGGACTCCGAAAAGCGGGGAGGCGCGCTGGATCGACCTTTACGAGGACACCCCCTTCGACGCCGGGATCATCGGTGGCTGGATGCGACAAGCCGCCGCGTTGCCGGGCTGGATTCCATGAGCCTGGCCCGGGCATGAGCCATTTTCTTTTTGCCGCGATCGGCTCGTTTGGCGATTTGCACCCCGCGATGGCGATGGCGCGGGAGGCCGTGCGTCAAGGGCACCGGGCCACGGTCGCCAGTGCGGCCGGCTATGAGGAAAAAATCCGCTCCGCCGGCTTGGGCTTCCGTCCCCTCCGGCCGGAGATTCCCCGCTCGGACGCCGAACTGGCCTATTTTTTCGATCTCCGGAAGGGACCCGAACGTCTCATGCGGAATTTGATTTTTCCGAACCTGCCCGACACTCATGCCGATCTCTGCGCGGCTTGTGCGGATGCGGATCTGTTGGTGGCGGCGGAGTTGGTTTACACCGCATCGATCGCAGCGGGGGCACGCGGCATCCCTTGGGTGAATTACGTTCTCGCGCCCAACTCGCTTTTCTCCGCCATCGATCCGCCCGTGCTGGCCAACGAGCCATGGTTCCATGCATTCCGGCATCTGGGGGCTTGGCCCCACCGCCTCGCTTACCTCTTCGGAGAGTGGCTTGCCGACCGCTGGGCGGCATCCTACCACGCGCTACGACAGGAGAAAGGCCTGCCACGCGGGCGGAATCCGATTTTTCAAGGAAAGCACTCGCCTCGGGGCACGCTGGTTCTCTTCCCATCCGCTTTCGCTCCGCCCCAGCGCGACTGGCCAGCCGGCTGCCGGCAAACGAATTTTCCTTTTTACGAACATGGCCGGCTCGACCCCCGGCTGGAGGAGTTTTTGAGCGCCGGAGAGCCTCCCGTGGTTTTCACATTGGGATCGATCATCGCGCATTTCGAACCCCGATTTTACGAGGTGGCGGCCGCTGCCGCAGAGCAGTTGGGCATTCGGGCGGTGCTGTTGACCGGACGCAACCCGCGGATTCCTGCGGTCGATCCCGAGAGGATTTTTGCCATCGATTACGCGCCGCTGAGCCAGTTGCTCGCGCACAGTCGTGCCGTGGTCCATGCGGGAGGGATCGGCACGACTGCGGAAACGTTGCGCGCGGGACTGCCGGCCGTGATTGTGCCCTTTTCGTTTGACCAGCCGGACAATGCCTCGCGGGTTCGCCGGCTGGGGGCGGGCGTGGTGCTTGATCGTCGCCGCATCTCGGTGCGGAGTCTGGCGGCTGCCGTCGAGACTGTTTTGAAAAAGGCCGCGCTGCGCGACTCCGCAAGGCAACTCGCTCGTGAAATCAAATCCGCTCCCGATCTCGCGGAATCGGTGGTCCTGCTTCAATCCCTCGCGCGGGATCCCGCTCGGGGATGACTTTCCAGGGGACCCCTGAAATCAAGGATCCTCGACCGTTCCCAGCACTTCCACATAGGCCAAACCAATGGTTTTGCGGGTTTCGGGATCGAGTTTTTCGATACGCATTTGCTTGAGCATCCACTGGTCTTGAAGACGCTGGGCGGAGACGACCTCGAAGCGTTTGACCGGCCGCCCCGTGCGATCGAAGCCCTCCATGCGCAGCAAGGCCAGCGACTCCCGGTCGATCCAAACACGCACTGCTCCATAGGGCGAACCGGGTTCGGCCGTGTTCATTTCGATTTTCCACGCGCGGCGAGTCCGGATCGTCTCCTCACCGAGAAGACGCGGGTTCCGCCAATACAGAAACCGAAGCGCCAGATCCTCCAGCGTCACAAGGTCACTGCGCACTGTGTGGGTGAAATCGTGAATGTTTTGCAGCCGATTCCCCTCCGCATGCTGAAGAACAGGAGCCTCCTCTCCGGGTCTTAAAATCCAAGCTTCGTCCGGCCCGGTGAACTCATAGCTCACGGCTCCATCTCCCGTGCGAATCTGAAACGGTGTTTTTTTCGACCCCACGCGCAACTGCGCCCGCAATTGAATCCGGCTGCCAAAAGGATTCAGGCGCGCGGATTCCAGAATCGCACCCGCATCGGGCCGATCCTCGGCTTGAACCGCCCCGGCCACGGCGAACAATAGAAGGAACAAACAAAGCATCCAGCTACACCTTACCACCCCGCGCGACCCCCACCCGAGGAAAAACTGATCGCTCAGAGGGCGATGTCCGTTTGCCAAGCCATCTGCCTTGACGGAGCAACACGGATCACAAGATGGGAGGGTTTTCAAAGAACGTTTCCAAAGGAATACCGGATGAACCGATGAGGAGCGGGGGATTTTTTGTTGAAAGCGGCCAAGAACGGATTTTTAGACAGGAAGGCAGGATGAGCAGGATTGACAGGAGAGGACTGTGAAAGGTGTGATCAAAACTGAAATTATTATTAATTTTTAGGTTTATGTTATTTATTTGTTTTTAATAAATTATATATAATTTAATATAAAAAATCGGGATTATTGCTACGGCAATGTAAAGGGTGGAGTAATAATTTGCCGGAGTAACAACGAGGAGGAAACATCCTTGGCTCTCCGGTGGATTAACACTCCACTGTTTCAATCAAGAGAACCCGCGCAGGAAGTCTCACATTTGGTGAATCTAAAACAGGACTGTTATCAGAATTTTTGCGGCTCATTTTGAGTTTTTTAACAAAAAAACTTCAGACACCGAGAACTTCCGAGAACTGCAAAAAGGGGATCACTCTAGCCCTGTGTTCCAAAAACTCTACATCTGTCTCTCCGAGGTGAACTTGATAAAACTTCGGGATATTTGATCTCTGCGCAAAGTAGGAGATTTGACGACTCAATCCGCGCTCACCGAGCTTGCACTCGACTGCGAAGAGCGGCTGGCGATTTTTCAGCACCACAAAATCCACCTCGCGACCGGCTGCGTCACGAAGGAACCTCAACTCCATGGCTTCTCCTTCGGTATCTTCCAAGTGGTGGCAATATTTCAATAAATTTGAAGCGACGAGATTTTCAAAGCGCGCGGCCTCATCCACACAAACAGACCAGTCCCAAAGATAGAGTTTGCGCTCCTTTTTTAATGCGCGGAGCTTCGGAAGGCCAAATGGCGAAATCCGGAAGCAAAAGTAAAGGTTTTCCAAAATTCGAATCCAGCGGTCTGCCGTCTCAAATGAGACACTCAAATCCTCGCGCAGGTTGTTGACCGAGAGCGGAGCCCCCACGCGATCGGGCAGCGTTTGAGCCAGTAATTCGATTTGGCCGATTTCTCGGACTTGCTCGAGAGAGAGCAAATCCTCCCTTACCACACGGCTCAAGTGCTCTTTTTGCCAGCGTTTCCATTGACGCTCATGGGCTGCCAAAAAGGGCTCTGGAAATCCACCAAATTTCAGCAACTGCTCGAGGTCTGCCTTGCCTGCGCCCAATTCCGCGAATGAAAACGGATGCAGCCGGTGGTAATGATACCGCCCTTGGAGGGAGTCTCCTCCTTTGCGATAGTGGTCCAAACGCGCCGATCCGGTTACTAAGAATTTCCGGCTCGATTTGTTCGTGTCATAGAATCCCTTGACGAGATTTCTCCAGCCTTTGTATTTATGGATTTCATCCAACACGACCACCTCGCCCCGGCTTGGCAGTCCCCCGCTCAGCAGCATTTTGCGGGCACTCGGGTGGTCCCAGTTTAAATAACATGGATCGGACTCCGACCCGCTTGGCAAAAACGACAATGCCAATGTCGTCTTACCCACTTGCCGCGGACCTCCCACAAAGACCATTTTTTCTTGAAGGTCGGAAGCCACGTCACTTTTGATCGCTCGATTCATGCGATTATTTTAGAGTGTATCGAAAAAAAAGCATGTTTTTTTTTGGATGCAGATGAGTTTTCCATGACTTGGCATCAATCCGAATCCAGCAAAATGAGGCCAAGAACGGATTTTCAGGCAGGAAGACAGGATGAGCAGGATTGACAGGAGAGGGTTGTGAAAGTTGCGATCGGGAGTAGAAATTTATTATTAATTTGTAGAAACTTGTTATTTATTTGTATTTTATTTTATCTGTGATTTAAACTCCCAAACTCGGGATGAAGCGCCTAAGTCATGGAAAACAGTCCGCGCTCGCGGAGTGGCAAGACTATTGATTTCGCGCCGCAGCATGACGGAACGCCGTCGTCTTGCCGACTTGTCGCGGGCCGATCACAATCTGAAGCCGACGCGGGGAAATCGAAGCCAAACGGATCATCTCACTGGAAAATTTTCTTTTTAATATACTGTGAGTGAATAATTTATGCGACAAGTTGGATTTTTACTCAATGACTGAGTAGAAATACTTGATCTTCGAGTCGAGAAAAGAAAACATTTAGGCAACTTGACTCAAAAAAGCCCTTGGATTTTTTGAGAATTGAGGAAAATTTTCGGGCGATATGATGATGAGCTTGGCTCCAGGGAAATGTTCTGCGAAGGCATTCAAGCCTTGAGCCGATTTTTTTCGGCCCGATTTCACTTCGATGGCATAAAGTTGTCCTTGATACTGATAGATAAAATCCACTTCGGCATTTTTTTCGCGCCAGTAGAAGAGTTCACCTGGCAATTGGAGCAATTCCGCTCCTACAGCGAGTTCGAAGACCCGACCGCGCCGCTCGGAATCCGTGGTATCCATCTTGCCGGTCGCCATCGTGTGGAGCGCGGGACAGGCGGGAATCACTTTCGGGCTGGAACTGCGCGCCAGCCACGCTTTGGCGGAATATTTTTGGAGGGCATGGATCAAAAATGCTCCGCCATAGAGTTCGACGTAATATTTTATCAAATCGGTGTTTCCGCGATCCTGCAACTGTCCGAGCAGCTTGGTGTAGCTGATTTCCTGAGCGGGATAGTGACAGAGGATTTCAAAGGCTTGGCGGAACAAGGCAGGATTGGCAACTTTTCGGTTCTGGAGGATATCCTTGCCGATGACGGCCTCGACGATAGATTCCTTCATGTAGGCATACCAGCGGTCGGCATCATCCTCAAAGGGAACCGCGCCGGGATAGCCGCCGAAGATCAGGTAGCGAGTCAGATCGTAGCCGAAAGCCTCGTGCAATTCGTTGTATCTCCATTGATATACGCGGATCAGTTCAAAACGCCCGGCGAGACTTTCCGTCAATCCGCTATGGAGTTGAAGCGCACTCGACCCCAAGAGAAGAACCCTCACTCGCTCCGTTTGGGAATCCCAGAGCGCCTTGATGGTTTCAGCCCAGTTGGGCACTTTTTGAATTTCATCAACGATGAGGAGGGCGCCATCACCCAAGGCCAAAGCTTTTTGCCATTGCTCCAATAACCAATTCCGGTCACTGACCAGTAAACCATCCGCATTGGCATAAAAAAAAGGCCCATTCCAACGCTGCAAGAGTTGCTTTACGCCCGTGGTCTTACCGACTTGGCGAGGCCCAATCAGAACTTGAATGAGCACATCGCGAGAGCGGAAACGCTCTTCTAAAATCCCAACAAAAGCTCTTTCATAGGTCGGCAACATAAGGTAATTAAGGATTGATAGATTAGTCTATCAAAAATAATAGACTTGTCTACTGAAAAATAGATTTTAGGTGTAAGAAGAAAAGCCGAATGCTTTTGGACTCTACTGTAGCGGCGGTCTATGACCGCCGATGGTCAACCAAAGGAAGGATGGTTTTAGACGTTCTCAATTGTAGCGCAGGCGTCTCGCCTGCTATGGTCTCGGGTAGCGCGCCCGCCTCGGGCGCACAACCACGCGCCTCGAGGGGTGATGCGAAACAATGCAGTCGAAGACCGATGGCTCGCTCTCAAACAGGTGAACCGATCCGCACACGGCCGCGTCGGCCATGCTTTTTCTCAATCGTAGGTCAGGCGTCTCGCCTGACGGCGAAAACGGCATACCAACGCAGGCCTCCGGTTTGAAGCACACGACTCGGAAAGCGAAACACCAGCAGAACTTTTTTTATCAAGATCTGATAACCCATTTGTCATCGATATGGGTAATTGGGAGTTTTTGTTCACCGGCAAATCGCTTTACAGCGTTTTGCACACCCAGCCAGAGCCAATCATCTCCAAAGAGAATAGAACCTTTTTTCACCACTTGTGAGTAATCCAAAAGATCTTGATAGACATCGTCCTCTTCGTGGCTCGCATCAATGTAGATGGCATCAGCTTGAATGCCTTGGCGCATCAACCAAAGAGCTGCCGATGCAGAATGAAGCGGAAATGGAACAATGATCTCCTGCGCATTCGCATGGCACACATTGGCCAGAAAGGTATAATAAACTTGGGGAAATCCGTGAAGGCAGTTCAACGATTTAAAGCGGGCGGGGTCATTTTGATCCTCCCAGAATTCAATGGCTCCAAGCCATGTGTCGATACATAAGATGGTTGCTCCCGGCTTGCCATCCAGTAAGTTTGCCATTGTAAGCGCGGAACCGCCCTTCCAAGTGCCGACTTCGATCACGAATCGAGGATTGAATTCGGCAAAAACTTTTGCAAACGCCGGTGAGTCACTTCCCCAACCGGAGGGATCGCTCGGATATTTAGCGGCATCGAAGTCCGTGTAAATGTTCTTGCCATGAATGTTCTGCATTAACCATGCATGATCAACCGCCTTCGTTTGACCAACTGCGGCACGCCTGATGCCACCCTTTCGTTTGCGAACGATATAGCCAAGATTACCAGCAATTTTTTGAAGTAATTTTATCATACGAAACTTTATGTTTATGTATTTATTATATTTATATAAAGATTATTCAATGGTTTTTATAGAATTTTGTGGTTCACAATGAAGTGCAAAGTGCTTGTAGAATTAAAACAGCTAATGATTGAGTTACGAGGCAAACCGATACCAGATTGCTTGCGTGGGAGTTGTTTCACAGGGAGATCATTGCACCCTCAAGCCCCAGAAGGAGCGGCGTAGGGTTCGCTCCTGCAAAAATCCGCGAAGAACTGCAATCAGTGCTTTGTGGTGTCTATTATGTTTTAAAACCGCTTAAAATATTATCGAACTTCGAAAGCCACTCATCTTCAGAGCAGTGGTTGCAGAGCCACTCTCGACCATTTTGCCCGAGAGATTTTGCTTTCATCGGCTCGGATTCAAGCATCAGAATTTGGTCCGCGAGTTGATTGGCGTCTCCCGGATGATGCAGCAATCCCGTCCGATTGTGCTCCACTGTTTCCGTAAGCCCACCCGACCGAGCCGCCAACATGGGTTTGCAAAAATTATACGCTTCGTAAGTGACAATTCCAAGCGGTTCCCACCACAGCGATGGGGCAATCATGGCCCGACAGTTGCGGATCTGGTTCATTTTGTTCTCCCCATCGATTCGGCCCAGAAAATGAACATTGGAATTTTTAAACGCAAAAGATTCGATTTCAGGGGCCAATTCTCCCTCTCCGGCAATCTTCAAAACTGGTGTGGCGCTACCAAGTCGCGCTGTGAGTAAATCCCAGGTCTTGAGTAAAGGCTGAATGCCTTTTGCAGATATCAGTCTTCCGATAAACAAGTAGTAGCCCGCATCATGAATATCCTCATTCAGAGGATCAATAACCGCACTGTGACGAATGGTAACAATTTTATCCTCGGGAATACCCGCTTGGATAAAAGTCGCTCGCATAAAATCGGAGATTGCCAACCAGCGGTCAATTTTTCGATAAAACCCGGCCCTATGCATAAAGCTAATGGCCATGGAGGCGATGAATGTCCGCAAACGAGATTGTTGCCAGGACCCCGTCACAATTTCGGGCCAAAAGTTTTTCTTTAACCCTGAGAGCGTGAGTTTTCCATTGCTCCAAAGATAACCATTTACAGAAAAGGGGCGGAAATTATGAATGTAATACAGTGTCTTGACTCCGCGGCGCTGAACTTCATGCAATACAGACGCGCTTCCGTATGGTAGGAAATTATGAAAGAGAACAAAATCCGGTTGAACAACATCCAAGTGATCACGCAGTCGTTCCGCCGCCTGAAAATTCCAGAGGATTTGACCGGCAGAATTCAATTTCTCTGAAATCGTCTCTGTTCCGGCCATTTGCCGACTATCAAAGTAACAGTGATAAATTGAGTGACGCTTACTCAACGCATCGGAAATACGCTCCACCGAGATTTCCTCACCGCCCCTTTGAAGGTATCGATTAAAAACTTGAGTGATTCTCACGATGGATCCACGCTCTCAGGCATCACGCAGGCCAATAGCAAGCGATCTTTTCCAAAACCGGTTGTTTGAAAGGTCGCAGGCAAAAAAAGACTTCCCTGAAGTTCTAAATAAAGTCCTTTTGGATAATTGCTTGTTTGCTGGAAAAAATCAAAGTAACGCTTCATTGCAACACCCGGCGGAAGATTGCGCATGAAGACATCAGGGAACGAGTGCCCTACAACTGGTTGAAAATCAGCGCTAATCAGCTTTAAGAGATTGTCGCTCACAGCCACAATCGCCCCTGTGGAATCAGCTGCCACCACGGGAACCGGAAGGGATTGAACAATCGCGCGCGAGGTGGCCAATGATTGAAGCGACTGTTGTCGCGCCCGTGCGTAGGCAAACGCCAACGAGGATCCCACACAAAAACTCCCAATTCTTAGAGAAATATTTCCAGGACTCTGATTTCGAAGGCTGAATAAGACAAACAGCAAGAGAACGACCGCTGAGATCAAGACTGCAAATGCCGAACGGCGAGATGCCTGCCACATTAAAAAGCAAAGGCTAAAAAATGGCGTCAGTGTGATGTCGTTCAAAAAATGTTCCGCTAAGATGCAAAACACACCGAACAGGACAGCGCGAGCGACTATTCCGAGAAGATGATGCTGAGTCATGATTTGACTTTCGGCCATCGACCAGAGAGTTCCCCGCTCCAATGGCAAACTCCCCCCTCATTCCGATAGCGTATGGAAAGAGAGAAAGTCTGATAGGCCTGTGCTAGGAATCTCCGGATGCGATGCTGGACAACCACGCAAGGCAAAAGAATCAAGGAAGAAAATAGAGAGGGGGAAATCCAACGCGCATGCTCCATGCGACCTTGGGTGTTCGCACTCAGATTGTGCCCTGTAAACGCATAAGTCGCCAGCGGCTTGCCGCAAGCATGGATTTCCCGGCCCGATCAATTTCATTTTAATATATTTGGGTGTTGTAAATTAATATTCTAGAAAAACCATTGATAATAACAAAGCATATTAATGGACTGTGCGTTTCGATTTGCCATCGGATAGGAGGTGTTACCCCTTTTTGCGAAAGACATAAATATGGCTCACTATGGAAGTGCCTGCAGAATAGTCGTCTTCAATACTTACCAGTTCCAATCCAGCATTTGAAGCAAAGGCTATAACAATATCAGTTGGTGTGCAATGAACTTTGAAGCGCACTGTAGAGCCTCCCTTAATCCGACGGTAGAAGGATCCTAGACTGAATGGCGCATGCTCAACAATCCAAGATCGAACTTTTGAGGCGACTTTTAGAGTTCGGTTGCGTGATGGCAACTGAAAGATAACGACTCCACCCGGACGACAGATTCTCCCAAATTCAATAATGTATGCAGGTATAACTTGGGGAGGGATATGCTGAAGACAAATATGCGATGCGACCACATCAAAAGAATTGGCTTCAAACTGACTCAAATCAGTAGAGGCATTAAGCAGAACTTTTGCGTTAGGTATCCCTTGCAAGGTTGATTTAGCATGCTCAATCATCGGCGCAGAAACATCGACCCCAACTACTTCGTGAACTCGTCGACTCCAAGCCAAAGTAAGTCGCCCCACCCCGCAACCAAAGTCGAGCAAGCGGCCTAGTTGATTTCCACATCCCAGATTCTTACAGAGAATTTCGTGGTAGCGGGCAACGTCCTGTTCGCCTGTTTGGAAAAACTCCGCACGATCCCATTTACCCCCCCGCTTGTGATCGTTTGAAACAACGGCCCACAGAGGGTCATCAATGCCGAGTTGCTCCCAGACTTTTTTCTCGGCAAGGAAACTTCGAAGTTTATTGGATTCCACATTGGTATCAGAAATTTTTCCCATACGCATAAATCAGTTGTTTAAATAATAACGTTTTTATATATATTTACCGTTTCAGAGGCACACTTACTCCAGGAAAACTGAGCCGCGCGCTCACGACCAGCAGCGACAAGGTCACTTCTATAAGACTCGTTTGCTAAAATGAATCTCATAGCATCCAAGAATGGCATGGGCGATAGCTCAGAATAAAGCGCTGCTTCGCCACTCACTTCCGGAAGGCTCGCCAATCGGGAGCAAACTACAGGGCACCCTAAAGTCATTGCTTCCAGAAGCGGAAAACCGAATCCTTCATATTTGGATGGAAACAACAGGGCCATAGCGCGTCGATAGAGATAGACTAATTCAGAATCGCTGATGCGACCCGCTTGTATCCAAGACACGGGCCATCTTCCTTCATGCTTGACGCCATACCAGCGCGCGCCGACAACCACCAATGGAGGCAAACAAAGAGCATTTTTCTCAGCAAGCAGATAGCACTCACGGAGTAGGTTGAGATTTTTGCCAGGCTCCAAACTACCCACAAATAAAAAAAATGAAGATGGAACAGAAAAGCTGCGTGGAGCGCACTCGGAAGAATCATGAGAGAAGTCACAACCATGGTGAATAATGCTTAGCAAACGCGGAGGGATGCCCAAGAGTTTAACTGCTTCATCAGCAGTAAATTTACTAATTGCAATGATATGATTAGAATCAATTAGTTTACGAAGACGATATGGGCCGGAGAATCGCTGCCATTTGCGAAAACGCTCCGGATGACGAAGCATTGCTAAATCATGAAGGGTAACAACATGAGGCACATTATCTGGAGGAGTAACAAAAAAACCTGTGGGAGAATGAAAGACATCTGGCTTGGACTTGGCGATTTGAGGGCGTGCAACCAACCATGGCCAAACCAGTTCACGATAAGCTGTTTTTAGCGATCTTTGAGGTTGCTTATACGATAAATTATCAATCGGCCAAGAAATCTCTTCGACATGCAATACACTACTCGAAATTTGCTTTAGTCCACGTAAAAGCCCTTCTAAATAGCGGGTTGTCCCAGCACGCGTTGTGTGTCGAGAATTTGTATCGATGGCGACTTTCATAAAATCAATATGTTAAATCTTACATAGACTAAATTTGTAAATCTCGAGTAGCATAAACAATTTAAAACTATTTGTCAATCGCTTCATTTCTTCTTGATAAACTGATATTTGTTGCCCATAATCCCTCTAAAAGAGCCACGTAATAAAATAGTGTCGGGAATGATGATTGAACGTCGCCGTAGAGAACTGCAAAGATAATAAATGAAGTTAAAATATTTACTGTAAGAACTTGATGGCATCTTGAAAGAATGGGATCGGTCCATTGCTGCTTCTGAAGTTGGAGGTGTCTTTTAACAAAAAGATAATACAAAAAAACTCCCGAAATAAGCCCTGGGATACCTAATCCTAATAATAAACTTAAGAGCCCTTGGTGATACGCACATTGCATAACTGCCCAATCCGTTGGATCAAATATTCCCGTTTTTGGATCCATTGCGGCAAGCATTTCGCGACTACTAAAGGCATACCCCTTTCCGATAAGCCAATAATCTGGGATGAACTGTAGCCCACGCTTCCAGAGTTCGATCCGCCATTCTGTCGTGGATTCAGCATCCGAACTAATATGGCCAGAAACGGTAATACCAGGCAAAATGGAAAGCATTCTCTGAATCGGAGCCGGCAAGGAAGGACTGAAGAGATACGCAAATAAATAAAATCCGATGACAATCAAGATAAAGACAAGGACTCGACCAATTGAAATAGCCTTATTTACTTTTAACATGAGTGTAGTGAAGAGCCCAAGGTTGAGCATTGAGCTCCGAAATCCGCTCAGGCCTACGAGGATCAGGATTCCAATTCCAAATGGGATGCTTACAAAAAGGGCCCTCCCAAAAATGGATTGAATTGATAAAAAGTAAAAAAGAATGTTATAAGCCGACTGCCCTGCGTATCCTAGACTGAAAAACCTTTCGACTTGAACACTGCCGCCAGTCGCCAGCTTCGCAATTTGTCCTCCTGTTTGCGCATCGGTTTGAATGAACGCTAGGAGGTTACTACTTCCAAAAGAGGCCAAGAAGCCGGAGAGCACTGGAAGGAAGGGTGCAAGGGCAGCTGCAACCAAAACCGGACGCCATACTTTTTTTGATAGAGAAACTCGAGGCACCACAAAAACCAAGCTTATAGAAATAAACAATTGAATATAAAACATACCACCCCATTTATCATCACCGAGTATACGTAAGCCAGCCCCTCGGATCAGCATAGTCATCAAAATCACGACTGCAAAGACAACCAACCAAGAGTGTGCTTTGCTCCAAAGAATCGGCGTTTTACGATCCATAGAGAGACGCAAGGTCGCAACTCCGGCTAAAATAGCGGCAAAAACATAAAAAAGATTCATCTTTCCCTGTAACTGAGGCAGTGTTAGTCCGGAAGAAAAGGCAAAAACCGTTAAAACAGTGAGAAACTGTGGCGCGATAATTGATGTAATGAGACATGCAATTAGAATAACCAGATACAGAACTCGGTAGCTTTCTTCGGCGATAGATGAACCGACAATGATTGCGATTATCGAAGCAATCGCGGCAGCCGAGATTAGAGCAATGCGGCTATTCATTTAAAAAACTCCTCCGTGTTTCTTGCTGATTCAGAATTTCTCGATATACTGAAAAAGTCCTTAAAGCAACATTTCTAGGATGATAAATCTGTTTTAATTCAAGTTTCTGTTTATCGGCCGTTTGAATATGTTCTTGAACATTGCGTGAGATATTCGCCAAAGTGTCGGCCAAGGAAATTGGTAGAGTAGGATCGAAGAGATGCCCATAGCGTCCACCCTCCAGAAGTAAAGGGATTCCAGCTGCGTTGGCTCCAATCGTGATTCTTCCGGAACACAAAGACTGAATAAGCGAGAGCGGAGCTGTTTCCTCCAAGGATGGCAAAACTACAGTGTTCGCCCATGCATATTCAGCAATAAGATCCTTGTCTGAAAGCAATCCACGCAATTTCACACAAGCCTGTAGTCTATTGACTTCAATAAGCGAATTCAATTCTTCGGAGGCACCCGGAGCGGATCTGCCAATTAAGTGGCACTCGAATGGAATATTCAAACTTTTTAAGATTGCGCATGCCTGAATAAGAGTTTTTTGATTTTTTCTTGCTGACAATAATCCTACACAGATTATCTTTAATGAACCGGATACAGCTGGCTGGATTTCAAAAAACTCATGATCTATAGGATTAGGGATTTTCCAAATCTTTGGGGAAGCGAATCCTTGAATGTATTCCTCGACGTAGGGGGAAATGGAAATGACATTTTGGGAACGATTAACAGCCTGGCGCTGATAAATCTCACGAATAAAGTTTGCCAATACTCCACGAGACAAAAGCCGCGCGCCTTTGGTTTCCCTCAGCACAAGACCATGTATTGTTATGACGTGGGGTCCATTCCATTCCGTTGCTGTCGTTAGGTATTCAGAAGTCGGCTGAGCATGGCAAAGTTGAGGAGATAGTTCTAAAATCTTTTTATGAAGTGTCTTTTTCTCAAAAAAATATCCCGATAAAGTCTTGAACTTGGGTTTGCAAGGAAGATAGTGATATGTCACTGATCCGGAGACACGAGAAAATTCCTCAGGTAAACCGTCTTGGAGGGAAATGGCATGGACTTCAACGTGTGGAATCGATTCATACTCTTTTAAAAGGGTCTCTGATACTTTTAGAACACCCGAACCTGCTGGTTCTCCATATTTTGGTAGAAGACTAAGGTAGCAAATCTTCATAAGCACGGTTTTGTCGCTGTTATCCAGATGCAGGCACCTTTGTTTGGTGAGCATTTTGAAAGAGAGGAACTGACTGCCTTGGAGAGAGTCTTAATCAAATGAGATTTCAGGGATGCAGGAATTCGCCTTTCAACAAACTGGAGGGCCGGAGATTGTAAAAAACGATAAATTTGTGAAAAATAAAATGGCTGATACTCAATTAATTCAGCCACATGAAAACAAGTAGAATTTAGCAGTCCGCGGACTTCGGCAATCGAAGGTTCTTGAAGGTGTCCGAATAGTGAAATTAGATGAGATCTATCTGTAAACCCTCCCAAAGCAATGAGATGATTTGAAAACTCACCCATTGTCATTGTAAACAAAAACGTCCCGCCCGGCTTTAGTATTCGAAAAACTTCTTGGAACGTGGCGTCAAGTTTGGGTAAGTGCTCTAAGACCGAGTTTGAGACCACGACGTCGAACGATGCATTTGCAAATGGCAAGGACGAAGCATCTCCCCATATGCTTTTTGCATTCGGCAGTATCTGCTTGCGAACACTCAAAGAATCGTGATCGTAATCGATACCGCAGATATAATCGGAGAATCCTGCCGCATTGCCAAAGATGCCATCTCCGCAACCCAAATCAAGAATATCTCCATGGATCAAGTGAGCATGACGTCGAAAAAGGGTGACTTCTTGAGCTCTCCACAAGCTATGCGCGAGGGTATCAAAGCAGGGCCAAAAAACTCCGTTTACTTTGAGCAACGAAATCTTTTGACTGCCATGCACGCCCGCACCCGCTGTTTTAGGGGAATGAGGCCGCGAATTGCATTTCAGCGAGCGACCATACAGCCAAGCTTTATCAATGAGCCCTAGTAAGCGGAAGCACGATTTGATCATGGAAGGAGACCTTCAAATTGCAGGAGATCTCGGATCCCTTGTTGAAAGTCAATTTGAGGTTCCCAATCGGTGATACTTTTAAGCAGGGAAATATCCGCGATCTGAACCAATTTATCTGAACGGCGGAAGCGTAGAGGATCGGATTGAATTAAAATCTCTCGATTCAAATGAGAAGAAAAAATTTGAATCAAGTCCTCGACGGATGCACTTACCCCGCTGGATACGTTAACAGCGCGCCATCTCTCTGGTGGACTTTCAGCAAGACGCCTCAAAGCTTGAGCGGTGTCTATTGTGTGTATGTAGTCTCGTCGAGGTTTGATGTTTCCTAAATGTAGCACGTTGCTCTTCTTAAGTTGGCGAATGATTTCTGGGATGATATGAGCATTGGTTTCACGCGGACCATAGTTGTTAAAAAGTCGCAAAGCTGTTACTTTTAATCCCTCATGTTGGGAGAAGTAATTCGAAAGTTGCTCGGCAAAGAGTTTGCTCAAACCATAGATATCAACTGGATCGACGCGACTGTTTTCAGAGAGAGGGTTTATTGAATCTGCATAAACTGCACCGCTTGATGCAAGTAAAAAATGACCAACTTGCGTCCGGGCGCAGGCGGACAGCAAGGACTGCGTTGCCTCGACATTAACACGCAATGTGCGCTCCGGGTTTTCATTGCACTCTGGGATATAATGAATCGCAGCTAAGTGAAATACGATGTCTGGAGCAATATCTCGAACCACGCTTTGGAGTTGATCGGAGTTTGTAATATCCACTTCCACACAGGGAATATGAGCCAGATCCTCTATGCGCTCTGCAACCCGGTTCCGATTGTCTAAGATAACCACCTCCCCAACTTGAGACAGTTGACGAACGAGTTCATTCCCAATAAAGCCAAATCCACCAGTGACAAGATACATAAGTTATTTAAAAATTGCTAGTCCTCTTTTTAAGAAGTAATATAATCCAATAAATGGGCTTTGTTTAATCGCCTTTGCTCCCTGAATCCAGTAACCTTCTGGTCTGTGTCGATTCACGAAGGTCGCGCGCGTAGCCTCCCACCAGTCGAATTTTGGAACGAGTGAGCGAACAGATGCTTCCTCTTGATCGCTAGCAAAATGGAAACCTCTCCAACTTTCTACCTCCTCCCTTGTGGGATGGTTGAAAAACTGAAAAAAGTTATCCCAAGCCAACGTTGCAACATCTCGCATTTGGGGATAGTGAAAAGGGAAGGCTTTCGCGCAATGTGAGGCCGCGAGTGCGACGCTTTGCTGGTGCTCCTCTAATCCCCACTCAAGGGCAAGATCGTTGCGTGAGGATTTTAGAATTGGTTGCCATAGGTTCATGCTTTGTTGGTATCCAGTAACAGTCCCATGATCGGCTGCAAGAAAAAGCTCGATAATGTAAGATGCCTCATTAGGAAATATTCTGCCAAATAGATTATTGTAAAAACCAAACATGTCGAGATTTAGGTGAGTGGAAGCCCCCTGAACAAGCCCGAAGTAGAATCCGATTAAGTTAACGTCTTTACCCATTGCGTTCAGACTTCGTGACAAACTTGCTTGTAAATTTCCATGCCAACCGACATCCACGATTGCAGACTTTGTGCCATCAAAAAAAAGCTCTTGCGACAGATAGCTTTCAAGTTCGGTGCGTTTGATTGTGGCATGTTTAAGAATAGAGGGTCCCCAAGGATCTGTTTTGATGATATTAAGGAGATCGTCGCGACCGATCTTTTCAATGGAGACCCCCTTGGAACGAGCAAAGTCAAAAAATGAAGACGCTTCTGAGCGGTTCAAACCAAGACGCTGAAGGATTTTTGCTGGACTTGGAGAGGGTTTCCCAGCAAAGAGCCAGCTTAAACGAGAGAAGTTCAAGTCGGTAATGCCGGGCGCGTGCCATGCTTGGCGAGAACCATACAGGTAACGGATGTCTACCTCAAGATTCCATGATTCTTTAAGCACTCCTGCAACACGGGATAAAATCTGACCATCACGAGAGACAAAATACAGCCTTTTAATTTGCTGTTCTTCGGCACAAAAAAGTATCCACCATACATATACAAATATAAGAAAACCTGCGACGTTTATGGAAGACTCGATCGGTGGTCTTGTTTGATTTTTTGAGTCGGCTGATGCGTGCAGACGTGACTGGCGTAGTGCGCCCAAGACTTTGCTTTTTAAAAGTGGCTTGGAATTGCTGATTTTTCTCAAGAAGTTCTCCCGGGGTCGCAAGCGCGCGTCCTCAAAGAGCGTGGCTTGAATCCCGAACTTCCGTGGCACTCGATAGTCTGAATGAGGATTATCGCCGATATGATGCCATTCGAACGGCTGCCCGTTAATGTCCTGAATAAGCATTTCAAACATGGAACCGGTGTGTTTGCTCAAGCCGCACTCGCACGACACCAGTAATCGATCCTCCGGCAAACAAAGCAATTCGCGCTTCAATATTCTGCGAATGATTTCGGAAGGCAGATACATGTCCGAGAGAAAATAAATTCGATCGAATTGGTTCCGCGCCCTCAAGACTTTCTCGCGAATGGCCGGAACCCCCGCCAAGCAATTTTCCTCCAAATGGATTTCCATCCGCATCGCTTGAATCATTCGGTCATCTGTCCATGAGAACTCGGTCTGTAATTCATCGTAAATTTGTTGAAGTGTCGCTTCTTGATGGGAGAGCTTCCTGCGAGCACGAGTTTCGGCGCAGATACGAGACGAGAAAAAATAGGAAGGTTCCTTTTGGATAAGATGATAATTGCGCAGCTCCTCCCCCAATTCCAAAAATAAATCCTGAGGGGCTGCGTAATTCCGCACCAGCGCTGTGTCAAAAACATCGAAACTCGCTATTCTAAGCATAGGAATATTCTAAAGTAAACTTAATGATTAATATGAAGAGCGAGTTCGATCTATTTGCTTGCGTAGCCCAATAAATTGAGTGAAAGAGGTGTTATGCGACCAGCGCGTGGGCCTAATTCCGCCATCACTTGCAATCTCCAAAACCAACGAAAAAAACAAAAAGCCCACCAGTGGCGAGAGCCCGCTACGGGAAGATACCAGAACTTTGGACGTGACAGAAACTCCATTGAAGTAATGTTAATATCAATGAATCCAGAATGATGCAGTAGGAAGTCTAAACTATGCTCCGTAAAGCTACTGCAGTGGGTAAAATCATTGTATCTCCATCGCATCGCGAGAGCAGAGTTGGCATTTGGAACGGTGCAGAGAAAGTTACCACCGAGTTTAACCGTTCGGTAGATTGCCTGTGTAAAAGACAGTTGTGAACGAGTATCGACGTGCTCAATTACATCCATACAGAGAACGATGTCGAACTGCGCGCTTTGCTTCGCAAGAAAATCAATTGTATCCTCGACGCAAATGATATCGAGGCCACGGGATTGCCCTGTTTCTGATTGAGCGGGATCAACATCAATACCACAGACATGCTCAACTCCAAGTTTTTGAGCAGCCAGCATGGCCAGGCCAGTTCCGCAGCCGACATCTAAAAGCGATTGATGCTTTCCACGTTTGATGTATGGCTTTAAGAGGTCGATGCAAAAATTGACTTCCCGCTCAATTGCATCAGGGGAGTTAGAGTGCCATTTGCTGTAGTAATAACTATAATCTAACTTTTGCATAATATTAAGACCTGCTTATATATTAAAGGGATTCTGAACGGAGCAGAAACTGCCTTAAGTTGCTGGAAACCACTTTTTTGTAGTCGCCGAAATAGAAAGGATGACAGAAAACCCGTGCAGTAAAAACTAGCAAAAAGACTCAAGGCGGCGCCAGTTACCCCGTAGTGACGTGTTAGAAAAATTGCCATTGGAAATGCAATTGCCATACCAATAATTGCGACAATCAAATGAAATATAGTAGCATCCTCAACCAGCATAATTTGAGCCCGAACACTTGCACTAAATGTTACCGGCGCTGTCCAGGCATGGATAATTAAAACTGGAACAGATGCAATAAAACTTGAACCATATACTAGCGGGATAAAAATTGGCGCTGCTATGGTAACCAATAAAGCAACAGTTACCCCTAGCCAAGTTAAGACATCGTAAAGCAATTGACAAAAACTCTCGTAAGCCTCCGGTTGAGTGGTCTTCATGCGAACAACTGTGGGATAAATTGTAGATAACACTGCAAATGGCAAAAAACCCCATAACTCCATAATTCGCACGGAGGCGTAATACAACCCCAAGCCATTATCGCCCAAGGTTTCTTTTATTACAATTTGCTCACATCTAAAAAATAATGCGAGGGCAACCCCTGATACTATTAGTGGCCATGATTGTAAAACTAAACGTTTAGCGATAGTGAGTGATGGGCTTGCGTTAAACAGATTTTTTCCATCAATATGATAGATGAGTGCTAGTCCAATAGCGCATATCATTGACTCAACTAGCTGCATAATTGCAAACGCTTCAATAGGCGCATTTAAGAAAACGAGCGATATTTTCATCATGCTGGATAGCATGGTAGTAATTACCCGATTCTTTGCAAGAACTTTCGCTTGTATTGATTTTTGATACCAGAGTTCAATTACATCGAAAGCATTTGGTAAAAAACTGAGCGAAATGATGCTCACAAGCACAACGGTTCGCAATCCATCTTCCATGCAGAAAGCCGATAAAGTGCTCAATAGAATAGCAAGCAGTGCTCCTGCGAGTCTCATGCAAAATGCAGTCATCAAAATCTTCTGCGTATCTGATTTATTGTGAACAATCTCCCTGATTACAATTCCATCCAATCCCAAAGTCGAAATCGTTCCAAAAATTGCCACCAAACTGATCACGTAATTCAGTTCACCAAAGCTGTCCACGCCTAGATATCTTGCAATTACGCTGAATGTCAAAACGCCGATTAGGACTCGAATAAATCGATTCGCTAAAATCCAAAAAATATTTTCTAAAAATTTGATGAGCTTACTTAAGTTCACAAATATGATAATCTTGTAACTTTCTGATAAAAAATGGCATAATTTTTGTATGGTGGTAATTGTGCCCTTGCGTTAAAAAAAAGCAAAGTTGCAATCGCCAATTTTGCTCCCTTCACAGGCTCAGAAAAAGATATAATATAATCCGATTGGTTCATTTTTGAAGCAAATCGAGGTTCTTCGTGGATTTTTGTGGGTGGAAGCCCAATTCATCCCCCTTTGGGGGCGGGGTGCCAATGATCTCCCTGCGACACAACTCCCACGCAAGCAAGTTGGTATGGGATTGCGTCGCGAATCAATTATTGGCTGTTTTACTCCTTCAAGCGCTTTGCGCTTCAGTTTTACCCACGAAATTCCGTGAAGAACCTATGAAAGACCCAGTCCTTGGCCGCTGGGTGCGGTCGACAGCGATCGGCGGCATGGCTGGTGCAGAAGACATGCACCTCGAACTGCGTGGCGAGAGCGCGAGTCCATGCAAAAGCCTTACCGGGCTCGCTTCCGGCGTCTGGGTGAGGATCGGTGCAGCAAACAACGAAAGGGGGTTTTTTCAATGGTAAGAGGTTGCAGCGAAGGTCTCAAGTCACTGGTTAGGACACCGATTTCCTGCGGTCATAGACCGCCGCTACATTTAAAACGCCGGGCTCGATAAATTAGGCTTGGTTGAGACCAGTTCTTTGAGCAGGTAATACAGAAAGAGCGAGTTCCAGTAAAGGTAGCGTCCTGCGAGGCGGCGGGGTTCGCTGGCGAGGCGGTAGGCCCAAGTCAGGCCGAGGCGTTGCATCCACGCGGGGGCATCGGGTTTTGTGCCCGCATTAACATCGAAGGCGAAGCCGACGGCGAGGAGGATGCCGGCGGGGAGGAGGGGTTTGAGGCGATGGATGAGGTGGTATTGCTTGGGGGTGCCGAGTCCGATCCAGAGGAAGTCGGGGCCCAGTGTTTGTAGTTCTCGAAAGACTTTGACATCATCCTCAAATATGCCTTTGGCGCTGCACTTTCCGTGGTAGGAACCAACGATTTTGAGATTCGGATTTCTTTCGAGTAGGCGTTCCCGAAGTTTGGCTCCGCATTCTGGACTGCCGCCGAGGAAATAGTGGGAAAACTCAGCCGGACAGGTGGCCAGGAATTTCCTCATAAACGTAGGGCCATAAACACGATCGCGGAGCGCGGCACCTTGGCGGTTCAGGCACCAGATCAAGGGCATTCCATCGGGAATGAAAAGGTCGAAGTGGGCGGTGGTTGCTGCGAATGTTGGCTCATGCCGCCGCATGGTGACGATGTGAGTGTTGGAAAAATCGACCGCGTAGGGACCGGGTTGGCGACAACGAGCGAGGAGGTGTGCGCCTAGGGTTTCGTAGTCGGTGCAGGTGAGATCGGTGGAGAGAACGCGGCGGGTTGAGGGCATGAGGAGAAGTGGCGGGTAGTCGGTGGCGAGTTTGTAGCGGCGGTCTATGACCGCCGGGAGTGCCGATTTTCGGCGGTCACAGACGCGCCGCTAAAGGGGGGGCGGAGAATTTTTAGTGCGGCGTCGCGGAAATAAAGGATTTCTGTTTTGTCACTGCGCTGGAAGGGGTGGCCGTTGTAAATAAGGAATGTTTTTAGGAATACATTGTCCATTAGTTTTTTGATGCGGGAAATTCCTTTCAATAGGCTCGCATTGAATGTGGCGCAGGATTTGATTTCCATCGCAAGGATTTCGCGTCCCTCCATGACCAGCAAATCAACCTCGTTATCGTTGCTGTCACGAAAAAAATAGAAGTCTGCGATACGGCCTCGATTCCATCGTTCCTTCAAAAACTCCAAAATAATCAGGTTTTCAAAAATGCCGCCTACCAGTGGATCTCGCGTCACTTGCTCGGGTTCCCGGATTCCTAGGAGGAAGCACAGGAGACCAACATCCGTGAAGTAGTATTTAGGATTTTTGACCACGCGTTTCCCGAAATTTTCGAAGTAGGGCTGGAGTTTGAAAATGAGGAATGAGGCTTCCAGGATGGAAAGCCAACTGCGCACCGTCTTGGAGTCAACCCCGACATCATTTGCCAGTGAACTATAGTCGATCAGCTGGCCCGTGCGGCCGGCCAGCAATTTGATAAATTTTTCAAAAAGGGAGGCGTTTTTTAGGTCAATCAATTGACGCACATCGCGTTCGACATATGTCTGGTAGTAGTTGGACCACGCGACGGTAGGTCGCAGGCCGGAGTCATAAATCCGCGGAAGGAAGCCTCGAAAGGCATAGTCTTCAAATCGATCGTAGACTACGTCCGCGCTGGCCAGCTCGTTGATCGAAAAAGGCAAGAGACGCAAGAGGGCGGTGCGACCGGCAAGGGATTGGGAAACGGCTCCCCGCAATTCCAATTGATGCGAGCCTGTAAGCACGAAGCGTCCATTTCGTTTTTCGCTGTCGACGATGTCTTGAATATAGCTCAAAAGGCTTGGCACCCTTTGAATTTCATCGATGACGACCTGTCCAGAAAACTGAGCCAAAAATGCTTTCGGGTCGGACTGTGCGAATTCGCGCGTCTCTGGCACTTCAAGATTTTCATAATCCGCTTCATGGCAAATGGATCTGGCGAGCGTTGTCTTGCCCGCCTGACGTGGGCCAAGGATCGTCACAATGGGGTATTCCCCCAAAACGGTTTTCATTTCCGTTGCGATCTCGCGTGCAATCATGGGCTTATTCTAAAATATGCAATACAGGAGTTCAAGTCTTGTTTTGCATATTTTTTGAAAGAGAGGGCAACGATTTGCCCTCGCGCTATGCGAATCCAGTATGATTTTGGTAGCTGGTGGCGGGCCTTGTAGGGCTTTTTTCACCATCGTAAATGGCGTTCTTGCGTGCGGCATAGTGATTGTAGAAATCTTCCGGGCAACAAAACGTTGCAGACGCCTCCCGAGGATAAGGCGGGAATCCGTGCCGGAAGAGAAATTTCCCCCAGGCATTGGCATTCTCCAGCCAGTTGTCGTGCAGGAAAAGTCGCTTTGGCAAATCGTGGCTCTGCAGCTCGGCTTCATAAAGAAGCGCGATGTCTGGATGCTGATTCAGACAGGCGTAGAGCAGAGATGTCCCCGAACGAAACACACCGGTGACAAAAAGATAGCGTGGGGTTTTCAAAAGATTGAAGGCAATGGACAATTTGCCAAAGCGCAAGGGTCGAAATCAACCCATGCTGCCGCCTTTGGTGAGTCGGCGAGGCCGGCAACCAGAGGCAATCACAGGTGGTGGCGTGGCCGGCACGCTTAGGATTTGAGCAATTGTTGGGCGAGTGGGAGGAATTTGAGGGCACGGTCGTGCCATTGAGTGACTCGTTTGAGGCGGAGAGCGTAGTCGCTGGCGTGGGCGGGCGGCATCTCCGGAAGCAAAGGCCGCAAGGTCGCCAGACGCTCTTGGCTGGCGTGCAGCCGTGGCACCAGACGCTGTCGGACAAATCCGGAAATGAGCACCTTGAGTTCCAGTTTTGCCGTGAAAGTCGCCTGGCGGCCGGTTGCATCCCGCTCAATCGCGCCCAGCAATTCCAGCGAACGAAGTCCCTGACTGGTCGAACCGATGCTGATGGAAAGACGGGTGGCGATGGCATCCATCGAGAGAGGTTCCGGCGATGCGAAGAGCAAACCGTAAATCTGACCATGCGAGCGCGGATTGCCGAATAAATCGGCCAACTCCGAGAAAACCTCGACCAAAGTGTCCTCGAAAACAGGCGTGCGGGCTTCCATCCATTTCAAGACTACTATTGTCATTCGTGTTTCAGCAAGTTCATTTCATTTTGAAATCATGCCGCTTTGGGTAGGGGTTTGAGTCGCGGGATGGATGGAAGAATCTTGACCATGGAGAGCGGGATCGTGAGTTTGCGCGGATGAAATTTCCGATCCCGGTTGCCCTGGTGTTTTTTGTGTGGAGTCTGAATGTCTGCTGGGCCAGCGATCGCGAGGCGCGGCCGTTTTTTGAACGGGAAAACTTCACCGGCGAGTGGATGGGGGCGCGGCCGCTGCTCGAAGAGCATGGGGTGACGCTGAACGCCGGATATTCGGCCGAGGTGTGGGGAAATACCACCGGGGGACTCGAGACGGGCGCGGTTTACACCGGGCTGCTCGATTTCGGAGCAGAGCTCGATTTGGGCAAGCTCGCGGGTCTTCAGGGGCTCACAGCCGGGACAACATGGCTTTGGCTGAGCGGCAAGGATGCCAGCGCGGATCTCGTGGGCAATTTTCTGACGGTTTCAAACATTGCGGGCTTCAATACCCTCCGGATGTTCGAACTCTGGCTCGAGCAGGAATTCTTCAATGGCCGAGCGTCGCTTAAAATCGGCCAGCTTGCGCCGGATGGCGAGTTTCTGGTCTCCGATTACGCCGGCCTATTTCTCAACGCCGAGTTCGGATGGACCGCACTGGCTGCGATGAACATGCCATCCGGCGGACCGGTGTATCCAGTCGGTGCGCTGGGCGTGCGCCTGCAGGCGGAACTTTTGGAGGACTGGACTGTTCTGGCCGGGATTTTTCAAGGCGATGTCTTCGCTCAGGACGTGAATCGCCATGGATTCCGCTGGAGGCTGGACGCCGAGAATGGCTACACGGCGCTTGTGGAATCCCAAATCCGCTGGGGAGGCGATGCGCTTCCAGGCTACATCAAAACAGGGGCCTGGTTCCAAAGCGGAGCGGCGGCGGATCCCCTCGCGGCCCGCACGGCCTCGGGCAACTGCGGCTTTTACGGCGTGCTGGATCAATTGGTTTGGCGCGAAGCGGAGGACGAGGGATTGGGGGTCTTTGTGCGCTCGGGATTCACTCCCCCCGATCGCAATGTGGTCGATTTTTTCTTTGATACCGGCTTGACCTACCGCGGTTTGATTCCCGGGCGCGGAAACGACACCACAGGCGCGGCGCTCGGCTTGGCAAACACCACCGGTGGCCAGCAGGCGCTCCTCCAAACGGAGGGCGGCACGCCGTCCGACTGCGAAATCGTGATCGAGGCAACCCATCAATGTGTGCTGGCGCCTTGGCTGGTGGTCCAACCCGATCTGCAGTGGATCATTCAACCCGGGGCGAATGCCGCTGTGCCAAATGCGCTTGTGGTCGGGGGCCGGGTCTCGCTTGTTTTTTGAACCATGGTTCGCAACGTGATCCTCGACTGGTCGGGAACGCTCGCCGACGACCTTGCCGCGGTGCTTGATGCCACCAACCGCATCTTCCGGGAGTATGGCCGCGATCCGCTGACGCGGGAGGAATTCCGCCACCACTTCCGGTTGCCCTTTGCGGGGTTTTATGCGGACCTGCTGCCCGAGGCCACATTGGAGGGGCTGGAGGAATTGTATGAGCGCTTTTTCCTCGGACTCAACGACCGGATCGATCTGCTCCCGGGAGCGCTTGAGTTTCTGGAGTTTTGTCGGCTTACCGGTCGCCGCACATTTTTGCTCAGCACGATCAAAACATCCCATTTCCGCATTCAAGCCGGCCGCCTCGGAGTGGAGGATTTTTTTGAGGTCGCCTACACGGGGATCATGGACAAGCGGGAAAAGATCCGCGACTTGCTGCAAGAGCATCATCTCGATCCCAAGGAGACGATTTTTGTGGGTGACATGGTGCATGACATCGAAACCGCGCGGCACGGCGGGATTCTGGATGTGGCCGTTCTCTCCGGATTCGACAACGCGGAGAAGCTTCTGGCGGTGCATCCCAGTATTCTCGCCGCGGATATCGCGGCGGTTCAACGCATGCTGTGAACGAGATTTTGATCCAGTCGCTGCGTGTGCCAACGCTCATCGGCGTGCCCGATGACGAGCGGGCGTGTCCCCAGGAGGTGGAAATCGACATCCGGATGCGGCCGCCAACCGCTTTTGAACGGATGGAGGACCGGATCGAGCGCACCATCGACTATGCGGCGGTGTGTCAACGCATCGAAAAACTTTCCCTCGAGCGTCCTCGGTGTTTGTTGGAGACGCTTGCCGCCGACATCGCGGGATGCCTGAAATCCGAATTCGGGGCGGCGGGCGTGGCCGTGGAGATTCGCAAATTCATTCTTCCCCGCACGCGCCACGTGGCCGTGCGTCACGTGGAAGGATTTCCAAGCCAAGCGGCGGGCTGATCCTCTCAAACGCCTCGCGGGCGCTGCCGAATCCGAAATCCGCGTAAAGCTGCAAGAGTCCCTGCTGGTGCCAGGCGGACTCCGAGAGCCGAGAGCCGGCGGTGCCGACCAACCAGCGGAGAGAGGCCTCCACACGACCGCTCGGGCTTGGCCCCCGCATGGCTTGAAGCGCCTTGCGCGCCGCATCGAATCCCAGAGACGGATAAAAGGCGTTGATACTCACATCCCGCACCCGGTCGGGACCGATCAGCGCCACCGGCTTGGAAAGTGGAGCCGCGGACAAATTCCAATGCGACGTCCAGAATTCGTGGGTGAGGGATTTCAGCAAAACTTGAAAATCCTTTCCTGATCCGCTTCGCAGGGTGTGGGCCACTTCACGGAACCGGCGGGCGACGACCGCCAGCGCTCCCATCCGGCGATGCGGGTGGTTCGGCGGGCGGATATTGGAAAAATGCCACATTCCGGGCGACAAAATCGCGCCTCGAAACGCATCGCGGACCCGCCACCATTCGTCCCAGAGGGGCTTCAAATAGCAGCGGGTGGGCTCGTCCGCGCTGTCGAACGAGCGCGGTTGCAAGAAGCCTGCCATTCCGAAAAGAAGCGCCTCGCCCGTGCTTCCCGCGGCCGCTTTCAAACCCACTTTCTGAGCAGCCAACAGGAAGGGAATGTGGTTGTTTTTATAACCCAGCGCGGCGGCGATCGCATGGAAGGCGGCACCTTCCAGTCCATGCAAACGTCTGGCCCGCTCCAATACGTCGATCTTGCGGCGCAGGCGGAATTCCGCCGCCGCCTCCACCAGAACCGCCGCCTCGCGCTCATCCAAGGGGGCGCTGCACGGCCGGACGGGTGCGGCGGGTTGCTCGATCTCCAGTCGAACCTGCGGCACATCGCGGTGGCCGGGGGTGCGCGTGAAGAACCTTTCCGCGGAGCCCTCGATGAAAAAATGAACGCCCACTTGCTCGTAAGCCGGGTTGCGCGCATGGCCGTGGCGCTCCCAGTCGCGCACATCCCAGTCCAGTTCCAGATCTGCGCGTGCCGGCGCATTGTCCCCGAACTTCAAGAGGGCATTTCGAAAGTCCGGACCCGCCTCGCGGTTCCAGTCGCCGAAATGAACCACTTCCACACGCACTCCCTGGCTTGTCGTCCAGACCGAACCGAACTCGCCATTGTAAAGCCGGGCTTGAATTTCCAGTTCTCCGGGTCGTGCCGGCGAATGCTCGGCCAGCAAGACGGGACGCCGCGCCGTGGAGTAATGGTTGAATAAATGGCTCATGGAACGGTCGCCCTGGCGTCTGATCCGTGCGATGAAACAAGACCTGTCGGTGGCCTCCGCACAAAAGTGCGGGCTGCCGGTCCGGGAACAAATTCCTGCAGATTGATGGATGAAATATGAATCAAGGCCGGAGGGCATGTTTTGTTCCGCCTATCCGGGGGTCAAGACGGGAAAACGAGCGAACGTTTGGAAAAAACTCCAAGCGACTGGCGCGGATCAAGGGGCTTGAACGCGGACGCGGAAGAAGCGTTTGCCGGAAGACGGCAGCGGGGAGGCATCCCTCAGAAGCAGATGCGTGGAGGTGTCTTCAATCGTGACCGTGCCGTTGGCCGACCAGGTCGCGAGATCGGAACTCGACTCCACTCGCAGGGAGACTCCGGCGGCATGCGGATTCTTTGGAATTGTCAGGGTCAGGTGGGGGGACCCCGACCAAGTGCCCATGCCTAAAGAGGGGAGGGGAGCACTTGAGAAAACCTCTGGATTTCCCCCCGTTGCGAATTCCACGAGATTGGGGATGCCGTCGCGGTCGGCATCCGATTGGGGAAGGGCGCCGGAATTGACCAGTGACGGATACCGTCCGATCCATGCGCTGTAACTCATCGACGAGGCCACCCCAAACGAGGTGGTGACTTCGTCGGCGGGGGCGAACAAATCGTTTCCGGGTTGGTTGGCGGCAAGCACCACAGTGCCAGCGCCCGTAAGGGTGAGGGTGCTGCCAGAGAGGGTGGCAGGGCCGGATTGGACACTAATCTCCACTGGAAGGCCCGAGGAGGCATCGGGCACAACAACCGAAAAAGGCGGATCGCCCACGGTGCGATCGGGAAGAGGCGTGAAGGGCTCGATGGCCTGGAAAGCTTTCGCTCCACTGCCCACCGGGTGGAGAAGACCGAACAGGGCTTTGCCGCCGGCGGGATTCGATGCGGCCCATGCCGCCTCGTTTGCGACCGGCAGCGGATTGCCCGCACCGCCATCATGGTATCCGGAGATCAGCAAACCGCCGGTGGATGTCGGTTGGGCGCCGAAGAGCTTCATGTTCCGTCCTCCACCCGTTCCATCGGCGGGATTCCACGTGCTGCTGAAGAGGGAACTGTAGGCGACAGAGGAAAGATCCGCCGAGTAAACCCTCACAAAATTCGCCCAGTTCCCAACCCCTTCGTCGATGCGAAAAGAGGCTCCGACAGCAGGGGTGGACGGGAATGGCGAGTCGAGCGTCCATTGCCCGGTGGCGTTGTCAAAGGCGGTGATGGTGCGAATGTGTCCATTCCAGCGGATACGGCAGAACCGGAGATCGGGCCGGGATCCCGCGAGGTTGCTGCATGCCTGGGAGGAGGTCGAGGATACGGACGTGAATTGCCCTGCCAGGAACGGGCGGAGATTGCGCTGAAAAGCGTTTGCCGTGGTATGAACACGCCGCCCGTATCCCGTGACCACCACCCGCCCCTGCGAGTCCACGCTGATCCGGGAATCGATGCCGGTGGTGTTCAGTTCCGGCCAACCCGCGTTGTGGCTGGGCCAGTTGTCGAGATTGGCATCCGCATATCCCCCTGACAGGCCGCTGGCATCGCCGAAGTCAGCCGCTTCGTTGAATTCCGCCACATAGGTGGAGGCAAGGATCGTGCCCTTGGTGACCTCGTCGCGGAATTTTCCGATCCAGCCGATGTGAATGTTTCCATTGCTGCCGGTGAAGTTGTTCACAAAGCCTTGGCCGCCGGAATTGGCTGTGATGGCGTTGCCGGGCCACAGGTTCGAGACGTTGTTTCCGTGACACCGCGCGGCAACAAAAAACACGGCTCCCTGGCCGGTAGGTTGAGCCGGCGTGGAATAATCGATGGCGATGGCATCGATGTATTGATCGGGCGTGGAGGTGTGGGTTTTCGACATTTCGGTGGCATCGATCAGCAGGGGATCTCCCGCCAACACCGGTTTGGCCGGAGCTTTTTCCAGCGTCAAAGTCCCGGTGGCTTCGTCGTAAGCGACGATGTTGGCAAATCGAACGCCCTCGCTTCCATTCGCCGATCCCGCTTTCCAGTAAAGGCGGCGGTATCCGTTGATAAATCCATCCGATCCGGTGGTGCGCCGTTGAATGTTCAGCGGTTGGCCGGCGAGCGCGGCGATCCGGATTTGGGTGGTGGAAACCACCTGTGTCACGGTTTCATGGATCGCACGCGGAGCCTCCGCTCCATTGTCATTGTATTCCTTGTAAAGCCTCGCCCACCAGTCGATGCCCCCCTGGGGGGACAGAACGAGCAAGGCCGGCTCAAAATCCGGATAATTTGTCGCGGGCAATCGGGTCTGCCAATTCAAGCCGACCAGAATGCGATTGGTGCGGCGATCCACCGCGATCGCTCCCACGCGGGGGGTGTAGGGAGACCCCTCGGAGCCGCCGGTTCCCGAGAGCTTGTAACCCGTGTAACCCACGGCATCCGCACCCCAGGCGTTGTTGGGGCCGTTTTCCGGCAAGGTCCAATAGTTGTTCCAAAACGCATCCAGCGGGTAGGTGCCCTTGCGCCAAAATCCATTCTCGTCCTTTTTCCAAGCGTGGAATTCCTCAAACGTGAACGATCGCAAAAGTCCCGCCGATCCGGTGCGCTGGGTTTTCATCACCAGGGGACTGGCCACCAGGGTCGAGCCGCCCGGCAACTGGGTGGCCGTGCCCAGCAGCGTCGAGTTGATTCCTTGCGCATTGCGAACCGTGTGGTTGCGCCACAACGGCAGAGGCTGCGAAAATGTGGAGACTGCGGTGCTGGCGGCCACATCCGCACCGGGGGAGGCTGAAAGCACCAGTATCTCGGCCCAGTCGGGTTCATAGGGACCTCCGGTGTGCGCCACAATGCGGCCATCGCTCATCACATCCCAGGGCTGGATCTCGGCATGCTCGGTGTTTTTTCCGCGTGTTTTCAGGTTGTAGACGAAATCCAGGGCGGTCGGGGCGCCTGACAGAAAATTGGAGTTCAAGCGGGCAATGAAATACCCCCCGCTGTCTTTGGCCTCGGTGGCGGAACCGCGTTTTCCGGAAATGAAAAGGTGTGCCGTGGGGGAGGCGGGGGCGGCATTGGTTTTGATCCAACGAATTTCTTCCACTTCATTGGCGGGAAACCGCACGCATTGCAGGATCGAGGCCGCATCACTCGACAGGCGCAGGAGAAAGGCGATCCGGCCGCTGGACACCGACTGCTGCGCGATGCTGGAACCATTCGATGCCACCGGCGAAATTGTCGACACGAGAGTGCCGGCTGGCAGCCATGCGAGATCCGGACAGGATCCCCCCACGAGCAGCGTGCCATCCGACAACACCATCGATCCCAAAAACTGCGTGCCATTGGAACCGGCATGGAAAGCACGGTTCGCGGCGGCGGAGAGAGTGCCGAGACCGCACCACAGGAAAAGTGCGGCGAACCCGGTTTTCCGGAGGGTTCGTCTCACTTAAACCGCGCGAAAATCCATCAACGGCGAGTTGCGGATTTCCTCCATGAGACGAAGCTCCGACACCACCTCGTCCAGCGGGACGGGGACGGGGCCCGTGCCATTGAGATGCGCCTCCAAGGCGTTTAAATAAGGCGGACAGTTATCCCAGTCATCCCATGGCACGATCGATTCGGACCAGCCAAGATTTTCATTCACACCATACTTTCCATCCGACGCATGGCTGGAGTCGACCTCAAGCGGTTGCATGAGCTTGGGATCGCAGAAGCGCACTTGAAACTCCTTGTTCCGGCTGATGGCTGTGCCGAATTGTCCGACCACATGCCATTTCGGAAGCGGCTGGGCGGCAAAATTGAGATACTCGATTTCGATCGATGTGGGACCATGTTCGAGGATCAAGTGGAACGAATCCTCGGCGTTGCCGGGGTTGAGGACTTGGAGCAAACGTCCATGGCGGAAAACCAGATCCTTGCCGAACAGGTGCACGCACCAGTCGATCGCATGGGCGCCCCAGTTTGCCAGCGCTCCGCCGCCCAATTCCCGCAGCGTTTGCCAGTCATGGCGCCGGGTATAGGCGTGAATGTGAATCGAGACTTTGAGAATGCGGCCAAGGATGCCGGAATTCAAAATTCTCTTCAGACTGAGGACATCCCCGTCGAATCGACGGTTGTGATAAGCTCCGACAAAGACCCCGGCGCGCGCAGCCGCCTCTTGGATTTCACGCGCCTCGTGCGACGAGATGGCAAATGGCTTCTCCACGAGCAGGGACTTGCCTGCCGCGATCCCCTCCATCGCATAGCTGTGATGCATCGCCGTGGGAAGCGCGATCACGATCAAATCAACTTTCGGGTCGTTCAGAATGTCGCTCCAGGAATTGAACACCCTGCAATTGAACTCTCCGGCCACCTTTCCAGCGATTTCCTGTCTGCGGTCGTGAACCCCCTCGATGTGGAAACCAGGATGCAACTGGATGGGGCGGCAGTGGAAAAACACTCCGGATCGCCCGAGGCCAACCACTGCAATGCCACGCGAAGACACTGGTTTCGCAACACCCTCGATGCAAGGGGGCAGGGGTGCTTCGGCGATGAGGTCGTTCATTTTGTAAATTTCATTTTCCGATGGGTGCCATGTTTCGGCAACCGGACTTCGCGCCTGCAAAACTCCGGTTTTCCGTCACCAGCGCTGCTGTGTGGCGAGCGCAAAACCCTCCAACCGGGAGGCGCAGGCGCTACTTGCCGTGAACGGGCGAATCGCGTGTCATATCCCCGTGATATTGCCTGCCAACCCATTTCTTCAATTGGTGCCCTCCCGAATCGGTCCCGCCTTGGAACGTGTGTCCCGGATGATCTGGGAAAGCATCTGTCCAATTGAAAATGTCGAATGCACCGATCCCTCCCCGACGCACAGGCCATGGCAATCGGCCGGTGGATTGCCGCGCCGGCGGGTGACGGCGTTTCCCCATGTGCGCGGCCACCTTTGGGATCAGCAGTGGAGCCGCTTGGAAATTCCAGCCGTTTCCGGCGATCGCCGCTTGTTTCTTGAATGGCGGGACCAATGCGAGTCCACCCTCTACATCGATGGGATGCCATACTACGGGTTCGATGTGGCCCACAGGCAGGCTCCCCTCCCGGCCGGAATCCACGACGTCTGGATCGAATCGGTGGTTTGCCAGACCGGTATCTGGCATCCCAAGGCCACCGGACTATCTCCCGAGGGAGGCATTTTGCATGGCGCCAGCCTGCTCCACCGCAACGAGGCCGCTTGGCGCGTGCATTGCGACCTGCAGGTTTTGGCCGACTTGCTGTGGGAGCAATTGAAAGAGGTCTTTCCCGGGCGGGAACAGGAATTCACCCACAACGGAACGAAACCGGTGTTTGGCATTCTACCGCCCCTTCTTCGGCGCCAATTACGCTGGGTCGAACGCGTGCTGAATTCCTTCGAAAGCGATGGGATCGAGGCGGCGACAGCGGTTTTGGAAGAGGCTTTCCAAGATTTGCCCGGTGCCAACCAGCCGCCGGCAGCCGTTCTGACGGGACACGCCCACATCGATCTTGTGTGGCTGTGGCCGGAAAATGTCGGCGAGTTCAAGGCGGTCCACACGTTCGCCACCGCCAACCGGCTCCTGCAAGAGTATCCGGAGTTCCATTTCGGATATTCCCAGCCGGCCAGCTACGAGGCGGTCGAGCGCCTTTCGCCGGAATTGATGAATGCCGTGCGGCAACGGATTCAGGAAGGACGCTGGGAGGCCCAAGGCGCCACTTATGTCGAAAGCGACACGTTGCTGGCCTGCGGCGAGGCATTGGCCCGCAGTTTTCTGATCGGCCAAAAAGGATTCCACGACCTCACCGGCAAGGCTTCCCCGGTCCTTTGGCTTCCCGATGTCTTCGGCTATGCGGCCTGCATTCCCCAGCTCATGCGCGAGACGGGGGCCGATTCGTTCTTCACCACCAAGCTCACTTGGAACGCGCTGAATGCGTTTCCCTATTCGAGTTTCCGCTGGATCGGTGCCGACGGGAGCGAGGTGGTGGCCCACCTTTGCCAGAACAATGGTTACAACCAGACGGTGTCGGCCAAGGAACTTCGCACCGGTGCGGCCGCCCACAGGCAATGCGATATCCATCCGGAATTCCTCGCTCCCACGGGATACGGAGACGGAGGCGGAGGGGTGACAGAGGAAATGTGCGAACGGGCCCGGCGCTGTGCCAGCCTCTCGGGACTCCCGGCCGTCTCTTGGGGGAGGATCGATGCGTTTTTCGAGCGCCTTCACCCGCTGCGCGCCCAACTGCCCGCCCACCGCGGCGAGCTCTACTTCGAATATCACCGGGGCACCTACACCACGCACTCGGACATCAAGTCCGGTCTGCGCCACGCCGAACGCGCCACCCAAGCTTGGGAAGCCGCAGCCTGCCTTCGCGGGTTGGAGTCCATCGACACGGCTCACTGGAAAAGGATCGTCTTCGCCCAGTTTCA
>CAMCXK010000026.1 GCA_945883435.1 Chthoniobacter flavus
CGAAGCACCCAGCGATATCAAGGACGACGCCCGAGTGCCGATGCCGGTTTGATCAAGGCAATGCGGCGCATTGCGCGGCGGGAGACGCGTGCGGGCTATCGCAGCGTGGCGCGGCATCTGCGGCGCGAGGGTTGGCAAGTGAACATCAACGCATTCATCGGCTCTGGAAACAGGAGGGGCTCAAGGTGCCGGCCAAGGTGCGCAAGAAGCGGCGGCTGGGCAACTCGGCCAACGGAGCTCAGGAGTTGCGGGCCGAGCGGATCAACCACGTCTGGAGCTACGATTTCGTGTGGGATCAGACCGAGCAGGGACGGCGGCTGAAATGGCTGCCGATTCTGGATGAACACACCCGCGAGTGCCTGGCATTGGAAGTGGAATACTCCATGACAGCCTGTGACGTCATTGGCGTTCTGGAGCGGCTGGTTCAGGAGCGCGGAGCCCCGGAGTTCATCCGCTCGGACAACGGCCCCGAGTTCATTGCGCAGGCGATCAAAGACTGGATCGCTGGGAAAGGAATCAAGACCCTCTACATCGAGCCAGGATCACCGTGGGAGAACGCCTACAGCGAGAGCTTCAACAGCCGATTGCGCGACGAGTTCCTCAACGTGGAACTTTTCGGCAGCAAGCTGGAGGCGAAAGTGCTGGGCCGTGAGCACCGCGACAAATACAACCATCACCGGCCGCATTCCTCGCTGGGGGATTTGACCCCCGCGGAGTTTGCCGCACGCTGTCTTGCTCCGCTTCGGCCTACGGCCTCCGCTCCGCAAGACAGCGAAACCAACCCGAAAAACCAACAAATCCTCTCATAACAAGTGGATCAAATTTCGGGGGCACTCCTCATTCCTACCGATGGCGTTGAGTTGGGGGCTTTCTGCTTGGCAAGGTCCTTTACCAGTTACAACGAAAATGTCCTATCCTCGCACTCCCTCCGGGTGGCTTCCTGGATTGGATAATCCCGCGCTACTATCTCCAGAGGCCCAGCGCTGGAGTGAAAATTATCTCGCCCGTATGGCAGCAGCGGATTGGCGGATGGAGATTCGGCCTCAAAAGATCGCCAGCGCAAGAGGCCGCTGCGAAAGTTGTGGATGCCGGTCCGAAATCTTGGAGGTTCACCATCTTCACTATGAAACATTGTGGCGGGAGCTTCCTGAGGATTTGGAGGCACTTTGCCCCGAGTGCCATGATCTCGCCGACGAGGAGCGGAGGTCCAATGTGGAGTGGCTGGCAGCAGAAGCGTTGGAGATCGCTCGCTTCAGAGGATTCTGTCGTCGAGTGTTTGGCGATGTCCCTCCGCCACTTGATGCGTGGGACCGATTTGAGCGCTGGCTTGATGCAAAAAAGGAGCAGGAACGATGGAAATGAAAGCTCCAAGCCTCGTGGCATTGGCCAAAAAGCGCCTTTCAATTTCCGAACTTTGGTTGCGACGGGGCTGGCCGGGAAAGCCTGGCAAATCTTGCAAGTTCCCAGATGGATCGGACACACGCGCAAGCGCGAGTATCTTTGCCGAGGGGCGACTTCTCAAATGCTTCCGCAGCGGGCGGGTGTTCGATGCTCCCGCCTTGCTTGCAGAGGTGGAGGGTATGACTATCGATGCGGCTTGCCGGGAGTTCATTGCCCTCGCTCGATTGTGCGTTAATCATGCGAATCCACTGAATTCTCTTGCACCTCGCACATACTCGCTCGGCGCTTTTGAGCGAGAGCACCACAACTTTCGCGGAGTGGGATTGAGGAACAATCTAACTTCCCTGGTTCCCCTCGTCCCCAAAGCGAGAACCAATCGTTCCATTACTCCCAGCAATCAAGAGGTAAAAAAACCATTAGCGCCCGCTAAATCTCCCTCGGAGTTCAGCAAATCAAAAACTGGTTTTTTGACCTTTTCCTTTTTCTTACATTTTTCCAGGCCCGAGAAAATGTTGTAGCTTTGTTGTAGCTTTTAACCCCTTCAACTATCTAAAACGTTGATAAAGAAGGGGAGTGGCTGGACCCGGAATCGAACCGGGGACACGAGGATTTTCAGTCCTCTGCTCTACCAACTGAGCTATCCAGCCGAGGGATTGAAAAACTCTAGCCCAAATTCCCCGGCCGACAAGTTTTTTCTGCATTGAGAGGCTTGACTATCGGAAAGGGAGCGGGATAATGGCCAACTCAACTTTTTATATGGCCTTCACTCAAGTTATCCTGACCGCCAGCGTTCCAAATCTGGGAGCCGAGGCGGATATTGTCAAAGTGCGTCGGGGATTCGCCCGAAATTTCCTCCTTCCCCAAGGCAAGGCCATGGAGATCTCGGCCGGTTCGATGCGTCAAATCAATCACCTCAAGGCCAAGCGTGCGGAACGCGAGGCACGGGAGGTGACTGCTGCCGAGGAACTCGCTTCGAAGATCAACAAACTCAACCTGGAATTCACTCTGGAAGCCGGTGGCACAGGCAAAGCCTTTGGCTCGGTCACGTCGAAAGATGTGCATGACCGCTTGGTGGCCGATCTCAAGCTGGCAGAGTTGCCCAAGCATGCTGTGCAACTCGAGAAGGCGATCAAGGAAAGCGGGGATCATCAAGTGCCGGTCAAGCTGCACGCCGACGTGACCGCCCAACTCAAAATCCACGTCAAGGTGAATGTGCCTGCCGCGCCGGTGGACGCCGACGCGGAGCCTGCCGCCGAGCGCAAGCCCCGCCGCAGGACCAGCGTCGAGTAGGACGGATCAATCCGCATCCCGCGCACAGGCCGCCGGACATTCCGGGCGGCCTGTTTGCTTTTCATGGTGGCGGGCTTCAAGATAAGATTTCACGCTCTCCGTATGTCCGACCCAACTCCCCAACCACCCGAAACATCAGCTCCGGAGGGGGCGCGCAAGCGGTCTCCAGCCAAGCCCGACTATCAGAAAATGGGCGCCGTCTACTTGCCCGATGCGCGGCGACCGCTGCCCCAGAGCATCGATGCGGAAAAGGGTCTGCTGGGCTCGATTTTACATTCCGCCACGGTGCTCGACGACTCGATGGCGCAGATGGAGTCGCGCCACTTCCACCTGACGGCACACCAGAAGGTTTTCGACCTGCTGGTCGAGATGAGAAACGCGGGAAAGCCGATTGACCTGATCACACTCACGCAGGAACTCGAGGACCGGCGGATGCTCGATGTGGTGGGCGGGGCGGTGGCGGTGACGGATTTGTTCACCTTTGTTCCGACAGCGGCGAATGCCGACTACTACCGTGAGATCATCATGGAAAAGTATCTCCTGCGTCGTGTGATCACGACCTGCACGGAATACGTCGGCCGCGCGCACGAGGAGCAGGGGGATGTCCGTATCCTTCTCGACGAGGTGGAGGCGAAGGTGCTGGAGATCGGCCAGCAACGGTTCCAATCGGGCACCCCGCCGATCCGCCAACTGGTCCACGAAGCGGTGGAAACCATCGATCTTTTGCGGCGATCGGGAGGCGGCTTCAGCGGCCTTTCCACTGGGTTCCGCGACCTGGACGTCATGACAAACGGCATGCACGAGGGGGAGATGTTTGTGATCGCGGCGCGTCCCTCGATGGGCAAGACCGCACTGGCCATGAATATCGCCGAAAATGTCTGTGTGGACCAAGGACGGCCGGTGGCGGTTTTTTCCCTGGAGATGGGCGCCAGCCAACTGGTGCAACGCTTGATTTGCTCCCGGGCAAGGGCGAACAGCCAGGAGGTCCGCGAAGGAAAATCCCCCAAGGCTGCGCTCACAGCCATCACGCGGGCTGCCGCCGAATTGTCCAAAGCCAAGATGTTCATCGACGACACCCCGGGCCTGAGCATTCTGGAGTTGCGCGCAAAAGCCCGGCGCTTGCACAACCGGGAAAAGATCGCCCTGGTGGTAATCGACTATCTTCAATTGCTGCGCTCGAACTCGCGACGGGCGCAAGACAACCGCCAAATCGAGATCCAGGAGATTTCCTACGGCATCAAAGCGCTGGCGAAAGAACTGAAAATTCCGGTGATCGTGTTGGCCCAGTTGAACCGGAATCCGGAGCAGCGCGGCACCACCGGGGGACGCCCCCGCTTGAGCGATCTTCGCGAATCCGGAACGATCGAGCAGGATGCCGATGTGGTCGGACTCTTGTTGCGTGAAAAATATTATGCGGAGGATGACGAGGCGAAAAAGGAGGCCGAGGGAAAGGCGACATTGATCATCGCGAAGCAACGAAATGGCCCCACCGGTGATGTCAAACTCACTTTTCTGGAAAAGTGCACCCGGTTCGAGGATGCCGCCGACCAACCCGACCCTGCGGGCTGAGAGTCGAGTCCGGCGCGATTCCTGCTTTCCGGGAGGGTATGATCCCGTTCCACTCCGACAATCTTCCTGCGGATGCGTCCCCCCGGCTGATCGAAGCCATGGCCCTTCTTGATCTGGGCTTGGTGGAGGAGGCCCTGCGGGCGGCATCATCCGGAGGGGGCAACGAGGTTGAGAATGCGATTTTGGGACTGTTTGTTTTCAACCGCACCGCCCGACTTCCCGAGGCGGTTCGATGTGCGGAAATTCTGACCCGTTGCGGGCAAAAGCTGCCTGCCCAGGTGCAACTCCAGATCGCCGGCGCCCTTCATGCCGCAGGACTCCTGGAATCCGCCTACCAGGCCCAGCGGGCGCTGCCCGCCCCATCGAACGACACTTCGTTGACCCGTCTGTATGGAATGGCCAGGCAGGCGGCCCGACTGGGATTGATGCCGGAGGCGATGGCCCACGTTCTGGCGGTGTTTTCCTATGAGGACCGGATGCACTTGGACGTCCACCGGCGGGTTTTTTTTGATGCGGACTTGGCTGGGTTCTGGCGTGAGGCGGCCGGTTTGCCGGCGAGTCTGCGACTGGCGATGCGCTATGCGAATCTTCCGATGGAGGAAATCGTGGAGGCGAACCGCGGGGAGTATTCACCGGTCTGGCTCGAGACGGCGGATTTGGAGTCGATGCCTTCCGAATTCCTTGGTTTGGTCACCCGCCTCGAAGGCGGTTTTTTCGGAGTTCGGCCCTTGGATGCCCACCGGCATCCCGAAAAAACGGGGCGCTTGATCGAGTGGCAACGCGGGGTGGCGGCCGCCCGCATCGAAGCTTTTCAAGAACTGGTCAACAAGTTGCGCGGCCAGGTGCTCGGGCAGCAGTTGGCGTTCGCTCGCTTTCAAGCCTCCAAAGGCCGCATCGGCTGTGCAAGAAACCACTTGGTGGCACATCTTCTCCGCACACCGGGGGCGACGGCCGCGACCTTGCCCGCCATACAGGGTGCGGAGGGCCTGATTGCCGAGTTCCAAGCCCAGGAGGCGGAGTGCGCGGTGTCGTTCCGCGAGTTGATTTCCTGGACGCACCGCGAAACGCCCGAATTGTTTTTGCGGGACATCCTGCCCGGGATGCCGCCGGTCAACAGGAACTCCGGTTACGCGCTTTTGGCCACCGGCGTGGCCCATTACCGGATGGAGCACACGGAGGCGGCGATTGCCGCGTGGACCGAATGCGCACGGCACTGGCCATCGGACGACGCGCCGGTCATGAACGCCGCCATGCTTCTGAGCGGCGAGGAGCGTTGGGACGAAGCTTCGCGGCTGATCCACCGTTTGCCGACCGAGTGCATGCAATCCACCCTCTGGAAGCGGGCGGACCACGCACTTCGCGAGCGGCGCACGTTCACAATCTCAAGCAAAGCGCACGCCACGCCCCGATTTCCAACGCCCACTTTCGGGGGCCTCTACTCTGGGGCCGACGAGGAGTTTTTGATGGAACACCGGGCTTTCACCCCGATGACGTTTTGACGGCGCGTGGCGAACTTCTATCTGCTCCCGCGGCGACGTGTTTCCGTTTTGATGAAAAATTCCAGAAAATCCCCTTGCGGAATCCGCCGGTTTGCTCTTTGAGTTGGCAATCCACATGATCGTCTTGTTGCTTCCGCGCTTTTTTTCGATGCCCTCGTTCGCATGACCTTGGTGGATTTTCGTGATTTTTTCCGGAGTGTTCCGGACCGTTTTCGCTTGGCTGCCCGGTCGGGTGGCGAGGCACCCCCCACCACCACAAAGAGGACCAGCCATTAATATCAAAGACATCCGGATCAATGAACGAATCCGCGCCCGCGAAGTGCGCGTGATTCTTGCCGCCACCAACGAACAACTCGGCGTCATGCGCCTGGACGAGGCCATTCGCCGCGCCCGGGCACTCGGGCTCGACTTGGTTGAAATCGCTCCGAACGCCCAACCTCCCGTCTGCCGTATCGTCGATTTCGGGAAGTTCCGCTATGATCTCGCCAAGCAGGAAAAGGAGAAAAAACACTCGGTGAGCAGGGTGAAGGAAATCAAGTTCCGCGTGAACATCGACGCTCACGACTACCTCACCAAAATCCGCCATGCCGAGGACTTCCTCGACAAAGGCAACAAGGTGAAAATCAACCTTCAGTTCCGTGGCCGCGAAATGGCCCACCAGGATCTGGGACTGCTGGTGGTGCAGCGCGTGCGGGAGGATCTCTCCGGAATGGCCCATGTGGACATGGAACCCAAGCTGGTGGGCCGTGCGATCGGAATGACCTTGAGTCCCCTGCCGGCCAACAAGCGGCACCGCAAGTTCACCAAACACGGTGAAATCCTTGAACCCGAGCCGGAGGATCATTCGCACGACGACGAGGACGGCCATTGAAAACTGACGCCGCGCGACTTTTCCTGTTCGACATCGACGGCACCCTCATCACCTCCGGCGGGGCGGGTGAGGCCTCCCTCTGCGAGGCCATGCAAAGCAAGTTCGGCCTTCAGGAGGACATGAGAGGCATCCACCTTCCGGGGAACACGGATGCCCGCATCGCCTCGGAGCTTCTTCGCAAGCACGCCTTGCCAGACACGCCCGAAAATGCCGCCGCGCTACTCGACGAGTATCTCTTCCATCTCGAACGCCGCATTTCCGCCCACGACGGCCGTGTGATGCCCGGCATCATCAACCTGCTCCACGCTCTCGAAGCCAGACCCGACGCGGTGCTGGCGCTGCTCACAGGCAACGTCGAGCGCGGGGCGCGCATCAAGCTCAGCCACTACCGCGTCTGGCACCACTTTGAATTCGGGGCGTTTGCCGATGATCATGGCGACCGCAACGAACTTGGTCATTTCGCCCGCCGCAAAGCCCTCGCGCACCACGGCATCGATTTTCCACCGGAGCGGATTGTTGTGATCGGCGACACGCCGCGGGACATCGAGTGCGGACGCGCCATCGGAGCCAAAACCGTGGCCATCGCAACAGGCCATTTCCCGCTTTCCGAGCTGGAAAGACATTCCCCGGACGCGCTGTTTGAAAATTTGGCCGACACCGAGTCGGTGGTTGAGCGTCTGTTTGCGGTTTGATTCCCGGGATTCCCTGCAAAAAGCGCCTCAGGGCGAGAGGCGCCCGATCCGCCATCCGTCGCCCTCCCGCACATAAATAATGCGGTCGTGCAAGCGATGCTCGCCACCTTGCCAGAATTCGATGGTCCGCGGCAGCACACGAAAACCGCCCCAAAACGGCGGCTTGGGAATGCGACCGTCGCCGAAGCGTTTTTCCAGATCGGCCAGGCGTTCGAGCAAGGCGTCGCGGCCGGGTATGGATTGGCTTTGATGGGAAACCCAGGCTCCCAGGCGGCTGCCGGCCGGCCGGCTTTCAAAATAAGCGGTGGACTCCTCCTCGGAAAGACGCTCCACGGAACCCGAGATCTCGACCTGCCTTTCGATCGGCACCCACGGGAAAAGCAATGCGGCCTCCGGATTGCGGGCCAACTCGCGACCCTTGCGACTGTCATAATTGGTGAAAAAAACAAAACCCCGGCTGTCGCAGCCTTTCAAAAGCACCGTGCGGCACGAGACGCGGCCGTCGGGCGCGGAGGTGGCCAGCGACATGGCATTGGGCTCTGCCAAGCCCGCCGCCACGGCCTCTTCAAACCAGGTTTCGAAAAGTGTCAGTGGATTCACCGGCACGTCGCTTTCATCAAGCGGCGGCCGGGAGTAGCTGCGGCGAAAATCGCTGACAGAGGAAAGGGCGGTGCTCATGGGGCAATCCTTCAAAATCTGCCGGCGCCCGGCGATGGAAAAAGCGTTGGTTCGGACGCGTTGACTTGGAGGAAATGCTCGCTTACAAGGCACGGTCCACCACGTGTCCCCGAACGACGATTACACGCTTGAAGTTCTGCAAGACCTGGGCCTTCTGACCAAGGCGCAGATCGACTCGGCACGTCAAGATGCCGACGAAGGGGGCCCGCTCCGCCATCTGATCCGGAATGGAGCCCTCTCGGAAGAGGATGTCTCCCGCGCCCTGGCGGCCCAGAACAGCATGGAATTCGTGGACCTCTCCCAGGTTCATGCGGAGCGCAACGTGATCGATCTGGTGCCGGCCGACGACGCCCGCCGCTACCAGGCGGTTCCGGTCGCCCTTCGCGATGGCGTGCTGGTGATCGCCGTCGCCGATCCCATGGACATGCAGTCGATGGACGACCTCACCTACAAGCTGGGGCGCGAACTGGAATTCGTCTGCTCCACACCCGATGCGGTCCGCAAATTGATCGTCAAGTTTTACGGCAATGCCGACGACGCCTCCGCCGAGTTGCTCAAGGCCATGGCCCCCGCGGAGTCCGGGGGCGGTCCGGTTGAGGACGACGAATCGAACGCCGGCGAGGGGGATGCGCCCGTGATCAAGCTGGTCTCGATGCTGCTTCTCGAGGCTTATACCAACCGGGCGAGCGATATTCACATCGAACCCCTCGAGGGCAAGTTGCGTGTGCGCTTCCGCATCGACGGGGTGCTTCAGGAGATGCAGGCCCCGCCCAAGCGGCTTCACGGAGCCATGGTCAGCCGCCTCAAGATCATGTCCCGCACCATGAGCATCGCGGAGCGCCGCCTGCCGCAGGATGGCCGGATTCAAATCCGACTGGGCGACAAATCCGTCGATCTGCGGGTCTCCACCATCCCCACCGTGCACGGCGAGAGCGTGGTCATGCGGATTCTTGACAAAACGTCTCTCATGCTGGGGTTGCCCGATCTCGGATTTCTCTCGGACGACCAGGCGAAGTTCGAGCAATGCATCAATCTTCCCGATGGCATCATTCTCGTGACCGGTCCGACGGGTTCGGGCAAGACCACCACGCTTTACGGGTGCCTGAACTACATGAACAAGCCCGACCGCAAGCTGATCACGGTCGAGGATCCCGTCGAATACCAGATGAACGGGATCAACCAGGTTCCGGTGAACGCCAGCATCGGAATGACCTTCCCGGCCGCCTTGCGGTCGATTCTGCGCCAAGCCCCCAATATCATCATGATCGGCGAGATCCGGGACTACGAAACCGCCAGCATTGCCGTGAACGCCTCGCTGACGGGCCATCTGGTGCTGTCCACCTTGCACACCAACGACGCGCCGAGCGCGATTGCCAGGTTGGTCGACATCGGCGTGAAGCCGTTTCTGGTTTCCAGTTCGGTGAGGGCGGTTCTTGCCCAGCGGTTGGTGCGCCGCCTCTGCCCGAAATGCAAGCAACCGGCCGAGTTGAGCGACTACGAAATGTCCGCCCTTCAAATCGAGCCCGGGATGCTCCGGCAATCGCAGGTCATGCGTCCGGCCGGATGCGACGCTTGCCGCGGCAAGGGGTATCGCGGCCGCATGGGTATTTTTGAGATGTTCCTGGTGGACGACGAGGTTCGAAACATGATCAACAACAATTCCTCCACCATCTCATTGCGCCAGCGCGCCCGCGAACTTGGCATGCGCACGCTGCGCGAGGACGGTGTGCGAAAGGTTCTCGCCGGCATGACCACGGCCGAGGAGGTCATTAGCACCACGATGGCGGACATGGACTGACCGATATGGACGCCCGGCACATCACAGATCTTTTTGTCGAACGCGGACTGCTGACAGCCGAGCAGGCCTCCGAGTGTGTTCAAGCCTCGCTGCTGGAAGGCCGCTCCATCGAGCAGGTGCTCATCGATGCCGGAATCGCCGACGAGTCGTCTTACGAGCAGGTCGTCGCCGATTCCCTCGGGGCAGAAGCCTACAACCTCTCGCAATTCCAGCCCGACGCGTCGACGCTCAGCTTGATTCCCTCCGGCCTGGCGCGGCTTCACGGAGCTCTTCCCATTGCGGCCTCCGGAAACACCCTCTTCGTGGCCCTCGCCGATCCCTTCAATGCGCGCGCGCTGGAGGACTTGCGCTTCGGGCTGGGCCGTGAGGTCGTGCAGGTGGTCGGATTTCCTCCGGCCGTCCGCCGCCTCATTCATGAGCACTACGGGTCGGAAGATTCGAACATCAGCGAGATCCTCTCCCAACTCGGGGGCGAGGGCATCGATGTGAGGGAGGGCCCCGACGAGCAGTTCAACCTTCAGGCGGTCACCGCCGAAGCGAATGCCGCCCCCGTGGTGCGGTATGTCGATTTGATTTTGGACAAGGCCATCGCCGCCCGCGCGAGCGACATTCATTTCGAACCGTTCGAAACGGAATTCAAAATCCGCTACCGGGTCGACGGGGCCCTTTACGAGATGGACCCGCCGCCGTTCAAGCTCGCGCTGCCCGTCATATCGCGCGTCAAAGTGATGTCGAACCTGAACATCGCCGAACGGAGGCTGCCCCAGGACGGGCGTATTCAGCGCGTCATCAATGGCCGACAGGTGGACTTGCGCGTGTCCACCCTGCCGACGGCGTTCGGAGAAAGTGTCGTGCTCCGGGTGCTCGACCGCTCCAGTGTCAACCTGAACCTCGAGACTCTGGGGATGCCGGACGATATCATGGCCCACATTCTCGAGGTCATCGAAAAACCCAATGGCATTTTCATCGTCACGGGACCGACCGGTTCGGGAAAGACAACCACGCTTTATTCCTGCCTGCGGAAAATCAACACCATCGATTCAAAACTGCTCACGGCCGAGGATCCGGTGGAATACGAGATCGACGGCATCATCCAGGTGCCGATCAATGATTCGATCGGGCTGACCTTTTCGAGGGTTCTGCGGGCGTTCCTCCGCCAGGATCCCGACCGCATCCTCGTTGGCGAAACGCGCGACGCCGAGACCGCGCAAATCGCGATCCAGGCGTCCCTGACCGGGCACCTTGTTTTCACCACGCTGCACACAAACGACTCGACCGGGGCGGTGACGCGTCTCATGGACATGGGGATCGAGCCGTTTTTGATTTCCGCGTCGCTCGAGTGCGTTCTGGCACAGCGGCTGATCCGCAAGATTTGCACCGCGTGCCGGACATCCTACGAACCGACCCCGCAGGTTCTCGCCTCGCTGGGGCTGAGCATTCACGACATCGGAGACAAGGATTTTTACTACGGCAAGGGCTGCGAAGCCTGCAATTTCACGGGCTACAAGGGCCGGAAAGGCATCTACGAGTTGTTGAAAATCTCCGATCCGATCCGCGAGATGATCAACGACCGGGCCCCCGGCGTGCTCATCCGCCAGAAGGCGATCGAGCTGGGCATGACCACGCTCCGCGAGGACGGCCTCCGCTCGATTTACGAGGGTCTCACGACGATCGAAGAGGTCGTCAAATACACCTGATCAGCACCAGCAAAAATCGGCCGAGACCGCATGGTGGTCGGAACATCCGGTGGGGACGACGCGCGCGTCGATCAATTCCAGACCACCCTTGAAGAAAATGTGGTCGGTCACGTAGGGCCGCCGCCGCCATGTCACGGCATGGTTTTGAGCCGTATGCAGACCGGATTCCCGGAATTCCTCCAAAAGGGATTCCCCGGGTGCGCAATTCATGTCCCCCGCGAGGATCGCGCCTCCGTCCACCGAGCGGAGGCGTTCGGCGACGATCCTCCGCTGCTCCGGATGATCGTCGCTCGACCCCCCGATCATGAAAAACGCCTGCAGGTGGGTGTTGAAAACCGGCAGCATGCGGCCGGCGCAGAGGGTCTGCGCCTCGATCATCAATCGCGGGGAGGCCTGGCGCAAACGGCCCGCAAACTCGAATTCCAGCGGAGCGGCAGGCAAATGAAGGGACTGGAATCCGGTCAAGGGATGCCGGGAAAAAATCGCGAGCCCCAGTCCGAAGGGAATTTCGGTTTTATTGATGGCCGGGTAGGCGAACACGGCGTCGTAATCCGGAAGAAGTTCGCGCAACCGCCCGAAGTGCGGAGGCGGATCGATCTGAACGCCGCCGTCGTGGCCTTGTTCGACTTCTTGAAGGCAGAGGACATCGGCTTCGAGAGACTGCAAGAACGACGCCGTGCGCTCCAAATCGATCCGCCGGCCATCGGGATCGACATCGCACCACGGTTGGCCGTTTTGCATGTTGAAAGTCGAGATGCGGAACATCATGAGGGAGGTGCGGAGGGATCGGAACAGCGTTTCAGTGCTTGCGCCGGGCATCAACTCTTTTTGTGCGGTTGCACCCGGCTGTTTCGGAGGTTGTAATTGGCGGGGATGACCGCATTCCGCATTTCGCATCTTTGGGCCCGGCTGCCCTTGTGGTTGGAAACCCTCGGAGAATGGCGCGCCGCGCGTGCCGCCTGGATGGCATGGGGAGTTTTCGCCCTGGTGGTGTGTGTCATCGTGGCGGTCCAACCCGATCGCCGGACCGTGACTCCCGAGTATCGCAAAGCCTCTGAAAAATGGTGGGCTTCCGAGCCGGGCGTCTATCCGAAACGGAACGGATTTCTTTATCTTCCGCAGGCGGCGATTTTTTACACCCCGTTCCGCGTCCTTCCCAAACGGGTGGGCGAGCCCTTGTGGAGGCTGGTGATGATCGGCTCTCTCGCCGGCGCGCTCTGGTGGGCTGCGAAAAGCCTCGATAAGAAAAACTGGGGCGTGATTTTTCTTCTGGCCACAATGCTGGTTCTTCCCTCCTGCCTGGCCAGTGCGCGGAATGGCCAAGTGAATATGCCCCTGGCCGCTTTTTATCTGCTGGCGGCCTTGTGTGTTTCCAGTGGCCGGTGGTGGGCGGCAGCGGCTTGCTTTGCGGTTTCGCTCGGCTTGAAACCGATTTCGCTGGCTCCCATGCTGCTCGCCGGAGCGGCCTTTCCGCGACTGCGCCTGCCGATGGCGGCGTTCACCGGCCTTCTTTTGTTGTTGCCGTTCGCACACCCCGATCCGACTTATGTTGCTGCCCAGTATCAGGACTTTGTTCGTTGCTTTTTGCAGGCAGGGCGACCGTCGGGGCACACTTGGTGCGACTTGGCGGGGATGCTCCGGACATTCGGCCTGCAGCCGGGCGATGATTTCATGTGGGCGGTTCGGATCGCGGCCGCACTTGCGACACTGGCCATCAGCTTGAGAATTGCGAGGCATGCCGATCGTTTGCGCGCGGCGCTCGGTGTGACGCTTGCGGGTGCGATCTACCTCATGCTTTTCAACCCGCGCACCGAGACGAACTCCTACGTGATCCTCGCAGCCCTCACCGCGCTGGCTGGAGCCATGGAAATCCTGCGCCACGCGAGCGCCCGCCGGGCGGCGGCCTACGTGCTCCTCGCGATCGTTTGGGGCAGCGAGAACTACGGGTGGCCGATATTCCCGCTCACCAACTTGTGGCTCAAGGCGCTTTGCACGCTGGCGCTGGCGGCCTGGCTCGCCCCGGCCCTGTGGACCGGTCGCGACCCCGGGCCATTTTCGGGCACCGCGGCTTCCACTACCCGCATGGCATGACCGGGTTTCTTTTCTTCCTGTGGCCTGCGGACGGCTCGCCCGAGGGTCTCTGGCTTCGGACAGGCGATCATTTTGATGGATGTGTCCTGCGCGTCGCTCATGTTGGGAACGAGTTGGCCGGGCGTTTGGTTGTCGTGCCCGACGCGATGCGCAAGGCTGGATGGGAGGTGAATGACCTCAAATGGCGCAACCTGGCGCGCGAACCCGGCGGGGCCTGGCGCATGCAGGATCTCCGCAAACACTTCGACACACGCTCGGGCGCAGTCACCATGGTGGATTATCGAGAGTATCGCCTGACCCTCGGCCTGCGCGGCCATTTGCGGTTGCACACAGGGGGAACCCCTTTTTTTCCCGATCAGCAATGGGTGCGCTACACGGGAACGGCTCACTGAAGCCCCGCTGCACGGATTGGCGGGGATTTTGAAGGGTTGAAATCGCGGGGGCGTTTCGCTTCACTCCCTGCCACACCATTTTTCCCCATGAGTCGCCCACCCAAAACCCAGCCCACCGCGCAACGTGTTTTCAAGCCGAGTGCCGCCTTTTCCAAAAGGGCGGTGGTCAAATCGTTCGCGGACTACAAGCAGCTTCATGCGGAGTCGATCCGCCAGCCCGAAAAATTCTGGGCCCGCGAGGCCGCGGCGCTTCTGTGGCGGAAAAAGTGGAGCCGGGTGCTCGATTGGAAAGCGCCTTTTGCAAAGTGGTTCGTCGGCGGCCAATTGAACGCGGCCGAAAATTGTCTCGATCGCCATCTCGACGGTCCCCGCCGCAACAAGGCGGCCCTCATTTGGGAGGGGGAACCGGGCGAGAAGCGCACATTGACCTATCATCAACTGCACCGCGAGGTGTGCCTCTTTGCAAACGTCCTCAAGCGGAACGGGACAAAGAAAGGCGACCGGGTCCTCATTTACATGCCGCTGGTTCCCGAGGCGGTGGTGGCCATGTTGGCCTGCGCCCGCATCGGCGCGGTGCACACGGTCGTTTTCGGTGGATTCAGCAGTGACAGCATCAAGGATCGCCTGGCCGACAGCGGGGCGGAAATCGTGGTGACCGCCGATGGTGGCTACCGGAGGGGCCAACTGGTGACGCTGAAACAAAACGTCGATCACGCCCTCGCGGAAGACACCCGGGTGCGGAAGGTGATTGTCGCCCGACGCGCCAAACTGGAAGTCACGGTCAAAGAGGGACGGGACGTTTTCTGGGACGAAGAGGTTTTGCAAGTCGATGCGAACTGTCCGCCTGTCCCCCTCGACAGCGAACACCCGCTTTTTATTCTTTACACAAGCGGCTCCACAGGAAAACCAAAGGGTATCCTCCACACCACAGGCGGCTACCTGACCGGAACCCAAGCCACGACCAAATACATCTTCGACCTCCGCGAGGAGGACGTCTACTGGTGCACGGCCGATGTCGGCTGGATCACCGGCCACAGCTACCTGGTCTATGGCCCCCTTGCCTTGGGAGCAACCTGCGTGCTTTATGAGGGCGCTCCCAACTGGCCCGAGCCCGACCGCTTCTGGAAGATTATCGAGGAACTGGGCGTGACGATCCTCTACACCGCGCCCACCGCGATCCGGGCTTTCATGAAATGGGGCGACGACTGGCCGGCGAAGCACGATTTGTCCTCCCTCCGCCTGCTGGGCAGCGTTGGCGAGCCCATCAATCCCGAGGCGTGGATGTGGTATCACCACCATATCGGCGGCGGGCGTTGCCCGATCGTGGACACCTGGTGGCAAACCGAAACCGGATCGATTTTGATTTCGCCGCTCCCCGGAGCCACACCCCTGAAACCCGGAACCGCCACATTGCCGTTTTTCGGCATCGATGCGGCCATCGTTGACGACCAAGGCAACGAGGTCGGGCCCGACGAGGGCGGCAAGTTGGTCGTTCGCAAGCCGTGGCCTTCGATGCTCCGCACGATTCACGGGGACAAGCCCCGCTACAAAAAACAATACTGGTCCGAGGTCAAAGGGTGCTACTTCACCGGAGACGGGGCCCGCCGCGACAAGGACGGGTATTTTTGGATCACCGGCCGGATCGATGACGTCTTGAACGTGGCCGGACACCGCCTCGGCACCGCCGAGGTGGAAAGCGCGCTGGTGGGGCATGCCTCGGTCGCCGAGGCCGCGGTGGTCGGCCGCCCCGATGAAATCAAGGGCCAGGGCGTGGTGGCATTTGTCACGTTGCGCGAGGGCCACTCGGCCTCGAAGGAACTCGCCGCCGCTTTGCGCAACCATGTGGGCAAGGCGATCGGTCCCATTGCGAAGCCAGACGAAGTGCGGTTTGCCGAATCCCTGCCCAAGACGCGAAGTGGAAAAATCATGCGCCGGCTGCTGAAGCAAATTGCCGCCGGGGTTCAAGTCACCGGCGACACCACCACGCTGGAAGATCTCGGCGTGCTTGCGCGCTTGAGCAACTCCGCCGCGGACTGAACGCCCGATCCAGCGCGCGATTTCACTCGGCAGCGCTTTCTTCGGCCATGCGGGCCGTGAGATGCGCCGACCAACTCACCCCTGGGGCGGGCTGGCCGTAGAGGATTTCGAGGGTCTCTGAGCTTTCGAGTTGCTGGGGATGGCCCGGCATGTCGGCCAAGCCGGCCAGAAATGGCATCAAAAAATCATGCGGCCGGTTGAGAAGATCGTTGTAAAGCACCTCGGCCGCCGGGGGAGGCAGGGAACGGTCCCGGATGCGTGCGGCCCAGCGGCGCGCCGCATCGTCATCGGACAGATTGGCGATGTGGTGGGCGGCTTCGCTTTGCCTGTCGGCATCGAGCGCGGGCAGTGCGGCCAGCAACCGATCGACCGACTGGTCGAAATCCAGATTTTGGTTTGCGAGGATATCGGAGATGGCATCCATCGGCTCGGGGGTTGGAACGGATGGCCGCACACCGGGGGAATCCATCGGGTCCGCCGCAGGGGCAAAATCCGGCCGCGGCTTGGCGGCGGCCGATTCCTTGGCAGGAGGGGGCGGAATCTCCGCAGGTGGGTTTGTCAGGGCGATCCAGAAAATCGCTCCCAAGGCAAAGAGGATTACGAGGGCGAGGGCGGCGATGATTTTTTTCATTTCAAACAGCCTCCCAGGCCCACCGCACCGCGCACGCGCTCGATCACAGGCTCCGCAACCGCCGCAGCCCGCCGGGCGCCCTCTTTGAGAACCTCCTCGACATGGCCCGGTTGCGCTTCGAGTTCCGCCCTCCGGCGGCGCATCGGCTCAAAGTAATCCCAGACCGCATTCAAAAGGCGCTTTTTGAAGTCTCCGTAGCCGCAGCCTCCCGAGTCAAAATCCGCCCGCATCGCCTCGAACTCGGCTGGCCGGGCCACGAGCCGGAAAAGATCCAGAATCACCGACCCCTCCACGGGTTTGGGTGCCTCGACGGGTGTGGAGTCGGTTTTGATCCCCATGATTTTCTTTTTCAAAGCCCGCTCGTCGGCGAACAACTCGACGACGTTGTCGTAGCTTTTGCTCATTTTCGCCCCATCGAGGCCCGGAACCACCGCCGTATCCTCGCGGATCACGGGCTGGGGCAGTTTGAACACCGGGCCAAAAAGCTCGTTCACCTTGATGGCGATGTCGCGGGTCACTTCGAGGTGTTGTTTTTGGTCCCGCCCGACAGGGACGAGGTCGCTGTCATAAAGCAAAATATCCGCCGCCATGAGCACCGGATAGGAGAACAAGGCATGCGTGGCCGCTTGACCCCGCGCGGTTTTGTCTTTGAACGAATGGCAGCGTTCCAACAAGCCCATCGGCGTGACGGTGCTCAGGATCCAGGCCAATTCGACCACGCAGGCCACGTCGGATTGGCGGAAGAACACCGCCTTGGCGGGATCCAGTCCGCAAGCCAGAAAGTCCAAAGCCAACTCGTGCGTGTGGCGCCGCAACCGCGCGGCGTCGTGCACCGTCGTCAAGGCATGGAAGTCGGCAATGAAGTAAAACGCCTCGCCTTGATCCTGAAGTTCGATGGCCGGCTTCATCATGCCGAAATAGTTTCCCAGATGAAGCGTGCCGGAGGGTTGGATGCCGGAAAGAATGCGCATGGGCCGAACCGTAGCAATTTCCCCGTCCGGTCAAAACCCCTCTTTTTCAAACTTGCCGAGACCGCCCGCAGGGCGGATAGGTTGGCTTGATGAAAAATCCAGCCGCCCTCCGACGGAAGCGCCTTCGCGAGTCGGGCTACACGCTTTTTGAAATCATGCTCGTTCTGGGCATCATTGCCGTGTTGGTGGGGTCCGCGATTTATATGCTGGTGGGCAATATCGATGTGGCCAAGGAACAGCGGGTGGACAGCGATATCGAAGCGATCACGATGCAACTTCGGACCTATGAAATGCTCAACTACCGCATGCCTACGACCGAGCAGGGGTTGAAAGCGCTGGTTTCCCGACCGGGCACCGAACCGCGCCCTCGCCGCTGGAAGCAACTGATGAAAAGCGTGCCTCTTGATCCATGGGGCAATGAATATGTTTATCGCAATCCCGGCAAGGGAGGCAGTGGATTTGACATCTACTCGCTCGGACCGGATGGCAAGGAGAGCGATGACGACGCTGGAAAACCCCAGTAACCGGCGATCGCGCGGCTACACGCTTTTTGAAATTCTTCTCGCCCTCGGCATTATCGCAATCCTTCTCGGCGTCGCCGTTCCCTTCGCTGTGGAAGGTTTTCAAAAATCTCCCGCACAGGAAATCGAGGAGCAGATTGCGCAGGCGGTGCGTTCCGCCCGCGAGGCGGCCCTCGAGAGCGGGGAAGGCCGCCGCTTGGGCCTCGACACCCGGGGACTGGCAGGCACCGGGGGATTGCCGTCGATGGAACTTCCCGAGGGATGGTCTCTGCAAGTGAGGCGATTCACCGAAGACCGCTTTCGCAAGCCCGCGCGGGGCGAGGCGTGGGAGTTCAATGGCGCCGGCATTCTGGAACCTCTGGTCTTGAGAATCTCCCGCGCCAAGGAATGGTTTGAAATCAGCTTCGACCCGCTGACAGGCGAGGTCCTGCGTCCCGACAATGGATAAAACCGTCACCGGCCTTTCCCGCACCGGCACTGGAAACCTGTGTCCTCCGGGCACGTTTCGGGATCAACAGGGCTTTACATTGTTCGAGGTCCTGATTGCGCTGGGGGTCTTTGCGATCGCGGTGACGGGACTCGTATGGGCGTTGCAATCCGCTATCGAGGCCTCGCTGAGCGCGCGGGAACGCTTGTTCGCGCGGACCGCTCTGGAAAGCCGCCTGGCCAGCGCCATGGCGAATCCCCCGCTGGACGGAAAGCGGGAGATCGATGGCCGCACGAACAACGGTCTCTCGGTGGTGGAAATCTTCGAGCCTGCGGAAATTCAAAACACCAATGGCGAGGTCCTCCCGGGCCTGTGGCGTCTCCGTGTGACCACCTCCAACGGCCGGACGAAAGCCGAGGAAAGCGCCGAAATCCTGGTCTTCCGCCCATGACAGCCCTGCCTTCCGCCACCTTGTTGCGCCGAGGCTTCACACTCTTCGAGGTTATCATGGCGCTCCTCATCCTGGGACTTCTCAGCGGAGCCGTTTATTCGATCAGCAGGGCCGCTCTGGAAACATCCAAGGCCGTCCAAAACGAGCAGTCCGGCGCGCGGCGTTTGGAGGCCTTCTTGCGTGTGGCCCGTGATGCATTTTTGAACCTTCCCGCCGACGGTTCGGTGACGTTGCAATTCTCCAAATCCGCACAGGGCGCCCCGGTGCCGGAACTGGTGCTGAAAAAGGCGGCCGGGGCATTTGGCGTGCCCAGTCTGGGCGGCGGTTCGCTGGTTCTGGCAGCGCGTCCGCAAGCCGATGGTTCGCGGGTGTTTGCGATTTTGAGAATCCCCGGGGGCGTCGAGGGCATGGATCTGGACCGTTTTCTTCAGCAAGCCGCCTGGATCCCCCTGTTGCCGGGCGTTGAAAAAGTGCGCTGGCAATTTTTCAACGGCAACGAGTGGGCGGAGGAATGGCTGGACGGAAACGGCCGGCCGCTTTTGGCGAGGCTGGAATTCGATTACCAGGCCATGCCCGGATCCCCGGTGGGGGTCGAATTTTGGATTCCGCCCCTGCAACCGCCGCAGCCACCCGGGACGCAGGCTCCGCCACCGGCCCCCGAACCACCCGATTCCAATGCGCCTGCATCCTGACCGCCGGGGCATCGCCCTTTCGCTTGTGCTGTGGTGTTTGGCGTTTCTGGCCGGACTGGTGATTCTCACAGGCGGCTTGGTGCGGGGTTGGCTGGACAGCGAGTCGCAAGCTGGAAAGCGTTTCGTCGCGCGTCAGATGGCGCTGAACGGGATCGCGCTGGGGCTCCATCCCTCCATGGAGCCCGGACATCCGCTGCTGCGCCACGGCGATCGCGAGTCCGAGGGATACGAGGTGGTCATCGACAGCGAGGCGGCCAAGGTGAACCCCAACTTCTGGATCGCCCAGGGAAACCGCAAGATTTTCCACCGCCTCTTCGCCGCTTGGGGCGCGAATCTCACCGCCAGCGATGCGGCCATCGACGCCCTTCAAGATTGGATCGACGCGGACGACCTGCTTTCGCTCAACGGAGCCGAGCGGGGCGAATACGAGCGCGCGGGGCGGCCGGGATTCCCTCCCAACGAACCCCTGCGCCATGTGCGGGAGATGGAGGCGGTGCTGAGTCTCGCCCCCCTCCTTGCCGGGAAGGAAGACTGGCGGGGCCTTTTCACAATCTGGTATTCAGGTAAGGTCAGCCTTCAACACGCCGATGAACCGCTGCTCTCCGCCCTCGCCGAACTCACGCCGCTGCAATGCCAGTCGCTGCGGGAATTGCGCGCCGGGCAAGATGGCATCGAGGACACTTCGGACGACCTTCCCCTCGAATCCGTTGCCGCCGTGGCCGATTTTCTGGGAGCGGGAACCAACCAGCGGGCGGCTCTCGAGGAGTTTTTCGACACGTCCGGCAACATCCGCCGCATCGAAAGCACCGGCTGGTGCGGCGGGGTCCGGCACACAATCATTGTTATCGCTCCGGAAGACGCTCCGGGACGCATTATGAGCTGGGAGGAAAAATGAACCGCGCCGATGGCATCCTGCGCCCCGCAGCGGACGGATGGGAGCTTTGCCCGCTGACCGCCGGTTCCAGCCGCGTGGCCGATCCCGACACGAAACGCCTCGCGCTCCACAAGTCCCTTGTGCTCGGCCTTCCCGCCGCCAGTTGTCTGGCCATTCCCCTCTGGATTCCCGAAGGCGCGGAGGAAATGGCGGAACTCGAACTCTCCAGCCGCCACCTTCTGAAAAAGGATGCCGCGGTCGGCACGATTCCGGTTTTTGAAAAAGACGGGCGCACACTCTCGTTGGCAATTTCGGTGGTTGACGACGGCATTCCACCGGAGTTTTTCGAATTCACCCGTCGCTGCGAACCGGTGGCGATGCTGTTCCCCCGCCGCTGGGCCGATGTGATCGTGTGGCGGGAACCGGAGGCGCTGTGCTTCGCCATTCAGCGCGCCGAGGGGTGTGTGTTTTTCGCCTTCACCGGCGAGCGCTCCGTCGATGTCCACTTCACCGGCTTGATCGATCGCACCGTGGCGCGCCTGCGCTCGGAGGGTGTTCTCGAATCCACTCCCGTGAAGGCCGTTCTGGTCGGGAGCTTCAGCGACGACGATCGCCGCCGGTTGGGCGACGCCCTGCGGGTCGAATGCGAACAGGTGGGGAATTTTCCAGACCCGGTCTTGCCGGAGCGTCCTTCCCTCTGCGATCCACCGGGGGCGAAACGCGCGGTGGCCAAGCGGGCGCGGACAAAAAAAATCGCCCTGGGGGCGACGATCGCACTGGCCGTCTACAGTGTGCTCCTGCTGCTCGTGGCTGCCGACCTCGGCTGGCAGCGCTACCAGTTGCACCGTCTCGGCGCCGAAATCGCCGGGCAGCAAGACGAGGCGGCGGCCGCCGAAAGACTCGTCACCGATTGGAAAGCCTTCCGCACTTCGATCGATCCCCGCCTCTTTGCGCTGGACCAACTCGCGGCCGTGGCCAGCGAAATCCCCGGCGAGCAGGTGCGCCTGACCCAATACCAATACGACCGCGGGCGCCTCTCGATCGCCGGCGAGGCGGCCGATGTCTCCCAAGCCTACGAATTTCAAGAGCGGGTGAAAAAATCCGAACCCTTGCTCGACTACGAATGGACCACACGCCAGCCCCAGTTGGCCGGCAAAAACAAAGTGCGGTTCGAAATGGAAGGAACCCGACCCGATGCGGCCACTGGCGAGGAATGAACAACGGCTCCTGGTGATTTTCGCGGCCGCGGTTTTCGTGGCGCTCAATCTCTTCGCCCTCCGCGCCTGGACCAGCCAGCGTGCGGCCCTCTCCAACCGTCTCCGCGATGCGAAATCCACGCTTTCCACCGGAAAATCCTGGATTGCGGCCGCAGAGACTCTCGAAACAGCCAAGGCATGGATCGAAGCCAACCCGCCGCCCGCCGCCCGCGCGGAGGAGGCCAGCACACGGTTGCTCAATCTCGTGCGCTCCCAAGCCGAGTCGAACGCCCTCCGCATTGCCGAGGAATCCCTCCTCCCGCCCGGGGACTCGCCGGACGCGGACTCCGTGGTGCTTCAAACCAAACTTCACGGTCCATTCGCGGCCGTCGCCCGGTTCTTGTTCGAACTTCAAAAGCCCGCCGACTGGCGCACGGTCGATAAAATCGCCATCCGCAGCGATGCCGAGCCGCCAAATGTCGTGGTGGACTTGCAAATCCGCCAATTCTACCGTGCCGGGACGCCCCCCGCCGGGGCCGAATCCGAATGAAACCCCACCTTGCCAGACTTGTGGCCATCGGCCTCGCAATCCAGACCGCCGCCGGTGACAGCGTGGATGCGCCTTGGCTTCTGCCGCGGTCGATGGATGCCTTTCAAAATCTGCTCGACCGCTCCCCCTTCTCGCTTCCCACCGCCGAGGAAAGCGCCCCCCTGGCCGACCGGTTTTCTCTCACCGGAGCCGCCACGATCGATGGCAAGCCGGTCGTCTTCGTCTTCGACAAAAACACCCAAAACCGCCTCATGCTCGGCCAAACCCCCGATGGTGCAAACAACCAGCTTTTGGATTTCCAGCCGGATTCCGATCCGCAAAAAATGACCGCCCGCGTGCGTCTGGAGGGCCAAGAGTCGGTCTTGCGCTACGCGGAATCAACTCCAGCGGCCCAGGGAATGCCCCAACCGCCGGTTGCCGGAAACTTTCCTCCCCAGCCGGGGCCACCCCAAGCCGTTCCGCCCGGACAGGTCGTCGCCACAAATGCGCCCCCCGGTTCCAACCAACCGCCGCGCCGCGTGATCCGCCGCCGCGTGATCTCGGGGCAGCCACCCGCTCCCCAGCCCGTTCCAAATCAATGAAACCCACTCTCTGCATCCCGCTCGCCATTCTGCTGACGCTTTGCACGGCTTTGGCCCAGACCCCGCAAGTCCTTCCACCGGGCAGCCCGGTGACACCGTCGCTCAGCCAACCCGCGCCACCCCCGCCGAACGAGATGGTCAGTATCACGTTTCCGCGCAATTCGGTTCTCGACGTCATCTCGTTCTACGAAACCCTCACCGGCAAGCGCATCATTCGCGACTCGAACCTCGCCGGGCAGGAACTCTCGATCATCGTCGCCAAGCCGGTTCCCAAAAAGGATGCTGTCGCCATCATCGAAAGTTCCCTGCTCATGAACAACTACAGCATTGTTCCGGTGGATGGGGAGACGATCAAGATCCTGGGACCGAGCCGCGCACCACGCACCGAGGGACTGCCCCTTTACAACGATCTGGAGGCCCTGCCGGAGGATGGCGACAAGGTGTTCAGTTTTTACAAACCGCTTTCCTACATCACGCCGGAGGAGGCCACTGCGGTCATTCAAGGCGTGGTTCAAATCAACGCCTACGGCTCGATCGTCCCGGTGCCGAACACCAACGCCCTCATCCTCACGGACAAAACACCGGTTATCCGCAAGGCGCTCGGGATTTTGTCCCTCATCGACGTGGAGCCTGCCCGTGTGGTGACCGAATTCGTCCAACTCCAGCGGGCCAATGCCGAGCGTATTGTCGAAATGCTGGACGAAATGTTCGGCACCGAGGAGGGCGCGAAATCCCCGGGCGGTTCGCCGCCTGCAAATCCCGCCAATGGCGAGGCCCAACCGCCCCCGGCGCAAGCCGCTGCGCAGGGAGGACCTTCCCAGTATGAAAACCGCCTGATCGCCGGCAAGGCGCGTTTCCTTGCGGACAAGCGCACGAACCGCGTGCTCGTGGTAACGCGGGTGGAAAACTACCGCTACGTGCGCGAGGTGATTTCCCAACTCGACGCAGCGGGCAATTTCGAGCAACCGCTCACGCGTGTGCTGGATTACGTGCCGGTCAGCGATGTCTTCCCGGTGCTCAGCGACATGCTTTCCGATCCCGATTCGGAGACGGAGGGCGGCACCGGTCAAGGATCCCAAACCAACACCAACCGCAATCCGTTCACCGGTGCGAATCAAAACTCCCAAAACGGACTCGGCGGGGGACTCGGAAGCAACAGCGGTGGAGGGATTGGAAAACCGGACCGCCTCAGCGATGAGTCGTCCCAAGGCACTCCCCAGTCGGTGACCATCGGCGAGATCCGCCTGATCGCGGACAGCAACGCAAACAGCATCATCATGTTCGGCCCCCCGGAGAGCAAGCTCCGCACCCAACAGATTCTCGACCTTTTGGACACCCGCCCGAAGCAGGTTTATCTCGCGGTGGTCATCGGCCAGTTGCGCCTTGGCAAAGACCTCGACTACGGCGTCAGCTATCTCATCCGCAACAAGGGATTCGAGCCGATCAACAATCTGCTCGGGAACAGCGATGCAAGCGGGGTCGCGGCCACCGCGCTCAGCCCGGGACTCTTCCCCGGCGGTTTTCCCAATCCGGCCAGCATTGTGAATCCCGGCTCGCTCACCCCGGGCCTGTCCGCACTCTCGGGCCTCACGATTTACGGGACCATCGCCGACTCGGTGGATGTCTTCGCCCGCTTTCTGGAATCGACCAACCGCTTCCGCACCTTGTCGCGGCCGGTCGTCTACACAACCAACAACCGCAAGGCCACCATCCTCTCGGGTGAAAAAGTTCCCGTCCCCACCCAGTCGCTCACTTCGGCAACCGGTGGCGGTTTCGGAGCCAACGGCAGCGCGATCACCTCGAACATCGCCTACCAGGATGTGGTTCTGAAACTCGAGGTCATCCCGCTCATCAACTCGGACAAGGAGGTCAACCTCATCGTGGCCCAGACCAACGACTCGATCAACGGCTTCGACAATGTCTCCGGAAACTCGGTGCCCCGCATCGCCACCCAGGAAATCACCACCAGCGTCCGCGTGCCCAACGGCTCCACGATCGTTCTCGGCGGCCTCATCAAAGAGGAAAAGGACCGCGGAACGGACGGCATTCCCTACATTTCGGAAATTCCTGTCGTGGGTTCCCTCCTGGGTGGCCGCTCCAAAACGAAAATCACGAAAAACGAGCTTATCGTGATGATCCAACCGATCGTGGTGGATTCGAATGAGGACATGATGCGCGCCAGCGCCTACGAGGGGGACCGCACGCCGTTGGGTTCCGATGGACGCGAAATGACGGCGCCCATCGCGGAGCAGTCCCGCCCAGTGGCTCTTTGGACACCCACGCCGCAGGAGCCGAAAAAGCCGAAGAAAAAATGGTGGCCTTGGAGCAATGATCAATACGACTGACGAACTGGTGGCCCTTGCGACGGCGGCGGGCTATCCCGACACGGCCACCTGCGAATCGCTGGTCCGCGAGGCGGCGTTTGCGCAGCGCTCGCCGGTCGCCGCGATCCTCGATTCCAAACAGGTCTCGGAACCGGAATTCCTGCGTGCGCTGGCACAGCGCCTCGGCCTCCCTTGGCGCGAGGAGGCCGATGTCGCAGCCATCGAGGGGGTTCGCGACCGCTTTCCCGCACGCCTGGCCCTCGGTCAAATGGTGCTTCCGGAGCGGGCCGACGACGGCGGGGAACTCCACCTTCTCACCGCCGATCCCTTGGATTACGCCGCCTGGCAGGCGGTTTCCCAATATTGGAAGGGTCCGGTGCGCCCCGTGGTGACCACGCGCCGCCGCCTCCACGACATGCTGAAAACCACCTACGGCGTGGGCGCGGACACCTTTGAGGAGCTGCTGGAGGGTCGCGAGGACGACCTCCCCGGCGGCGCCCGCGAGGAGGTGACCGTGGTGGACGAGGACGACTCCGAGGCCTCGGTGATGAAATTCGTCAACCAGATCCTCCGCGAGGGCTTGCAACAGGGGGCGACCGACATCCACTTCGAGCCGCTGGGACAGGACCTCCGCATCCGCTACCGCATCGACGGGGTTCTTCACGAGGCTCCCGTGCCCCAGCGCATCAAGATGCTCCAGGACTCGCTCATCTCGCGGCTGAAAATCATGTCGGGCCTGGACATCGCCGAGCGCCGCCGCCCGCAGGACGGCCGCATCGCCCTTGAAATCGCGGGCCAACCGATCGATGTCCGCGTGGCCACGATTCCAAGCGTTCATGGCGAGAGCGTGAGCCTCCGCCTGCTCGGCCAGCAGCGCTTCGACTTCTCGGGTCTGGGACTGGAGCCCGAAAACGAGCGCACGATCCGCAATCTTATCTCGATCCCGAACGGCATCATCCTCGTCACCGGCCCGACCGGTTGCGGCAAGAGCACATCGCTTTACACCTTCCTGAGCACCCTCAACGTCAAGGAACGCCGCATCGTGACCATCGAGGATCCGGTGGAACACAAGCTCGACGGCGTCATCCAAATCGCGGTCAGGCCGGAAATCGACCTTTCCTTCGCCACGGCCCTGCGCAGCATTCTCCGCGGCGATCCGAACGTGGTCATGGTCGGCGAAATGCGGGATCTCGAAACCACCGAGATCGCCATCCGCGCCGCGCTCACCGGCCACCTTGTTTTCAGCACGCTGCACACCAACGACGCGGTGAGCGGCATCACACGTCTTCTGGAAATGGGTGTGGAACCGTTTCTGGTCGGATCGGCCGTGCGGGCCTTCATTGCCCAGCGCCTCGTGCGGCGGCTCTGCCGCCATTGCAACCAGCCCGCCCATTACCCGCCGGGAAAACTCACCGCGCTGGGCTTCCCGGCGGAGTGGGCAGACCGCGTGCGCCGCCCTTCGGGTTGCGAAAAATGCCGCGGCACCGGCTACTCGGGGCGCACCGCCCTGTTTGAAATCTGCCTGATGAGCAACCGCCTGCAGGAACTCATCCAAAAACGCGCCTCCGGGCCGGAGCTTCGCGAACTCGCCATGCGCGAGGGCATGGAACCGCTTCGCAAGGCGGGCTGGCAGGCGGTGGCGAAGGGCATCACCTCGATCGAGGAGGTCGTGCGCGTCACTACCAGCGAACTCGGAGTTCAGGACGAATAGCCCGCCATGCCGGACTTTTCCTACAAGGCGCTGAGTGCCTCCGGAGCCGCAACCAACGGCACGCTGGCGGCCCATTCGAAAAGCGACGCCTACCGCCAACTCCGCGCCAAAGGCCTGCAGCCGGTTCACCTGACCGAATCGGGCACTCTCCCGGGCACAAAAAAATCGTCCTCTCCCGCCGCCTTCGATGGTCCCCTGCCCCGTCTGAACACGACCCAGCTTTTGCATTTCACCGAGGAGTTGGCGGAATTGCTCGAGGCGGGCCTCAAACTCGAAGGGGCCTTGAAGGTGATCGAACAACGGCAGGAGAAGTCGGGCGTCCAGCCGATTGCCGCGCACCTCCGGCAAAAGGTCCGTGACGGGTTCAGCTTCTCGGCCGCGCTCGAGGAGTGCGGAAAAACATTCGACCCGCTTTACTGCAACCTGGTCGCCGCCGGCGAAGCCTCCGGGGCCCTGCCGCAGATTCTCAAGCGCCAGTGCGCCTACCTCACTCTCATCGGCGATCTGCGGCGGCGCGTCGTGTCCTCGCTCCTCTACCCGGCCATCGTGTTCGCCTCGGCGATCGTGCTCATGTTTGTCTTTCTCACCTTTCTGGTGCCTCAACTTTCCGTGCTTCTGGGAAAAACCGGACAGAAGCTGCCATTGATCACACGCCTGTTGATTTCGGTGAGTGAATTCTGCGGCCAGTGGTGGTGGGCGATTTTCGCGTTGATCGGACTTTGCGTTTTGGGTGCCCGTTTTTTTGTGCGCACCCCGGCGGGTCGCGATTGGTGGCACCGCGCCGTGCTCGACTTGCCGGTGGTGGGGCCTGTTTTAAGGGCCAAATTCTACGCCGAAATGCTTCAGACCCTGTCGACACTGGTTTCGAACGGCGTGGCCCTCTTGCAGGGACTTCAGCTCATGACGAACGCCACCATGAACGTCTTTCTCAAAAACCTTCTCATCCAAACATCCGGCCTCGTGGGCGAGGGAACGAGCCTCGCAGGAGCGTTGCGCCGTGTGGGATTTTTCCCGCCTGTCATGATGGACATCCTGGCCGTGGGTGAACAAACCGGCGATATCGCGGCGTCCCTGGAGCGCGCGGCCAAGCGCTTCGACCGCGACCTGACCACCCGCATCTCGCATCTGACCACCCTCGTTCAACCCGCCATCATCCTGCTTGTGGCGCTCTTTGTCGGCATCGTGGCCTACTCGATGATCGCCGGCATTCTCACCAGTGTCAGTTCGCTCAAGGCGCGCTGACCCGCCCCCGCGTCCCGCGGGAATCCGGTTCGCGCTCCGGTTTTTCTTGCCGCCGCCGGGGATGGAAGTTCCCATGGCGCGCGGATTCCCATGAAACCGCCGGCCCACTGTCGCCTTGCCACATTTGGAGTTTTTTTTCTCTCGGTTCTTCTTTCATTCGCTGGAGCGACGAATGCCGAGCCCCTGGCATCGTGGGCTCCAGGCGGCGCGAAAGACCGATTGGTGGCGTTTGTGGAGACGGTTGCCACGCCCGGTTCAACCGGATTCGTCACGCCGGAGGAACGTTTGGCCGTCTTTGACAATGACGGCACCCTGCTCTGCGAGCAGCCGAATTATGTGCAATTCCAATACGGGCTCGACCGGTTGCGGGAACTGGCCCCGAATCATCCGGAGTGGACGACGCTCGAGCCGTTCCGCTCCGCGCTGGAGTATCGCCTGACCGGGCTGCGCCGGGAGGATGATCACGCCGCATTTGCGGCCATCGTCGCCGCCACGATGGATGGCCTGCCGGCCGGCGAGACCGAGCAAGCCGCCCGCCGGTGGATCGCCAGCGCCCGCAATCCGGCGCTCGAAAAGCCGGTGCGCGGGACCACCTACGCGCCCATGCGCGAGCTTCTCGACTATCTGCGCGCCCATCAATTCACCGTTGCGATCGTCTCCGGGGGCACTTTCGATTTCATCCGCGCGTATGCGAAGGATTTTTACGGTGTGGAACCAGAGCTGGTGGTCGGATCGCGTCCGAAGCCGGGATTTCAAGAAACCTCGCCCGGCATCTGGGACGTGGTGCTCCTGCCCGAGGAGGGAACCCTCTGCAACGGGCCGGGCAAGCCGCAAGAAATCCTCACCCGTTTCGGGCGGCGGCCCATCCTTGCTTTTGGCAATTCCGACGGCGATGTCGCCATGCTGCAGTGGACCACCTCCGGCCCGGGCCCCCGCCTGGGCCTCCTCCTCCACCACGATGATGCAGAGCGCGAGTTCGCCTATGACAGAGACTCCTCCGTCGGACGCTTGAGCGCCGGACTGGACCAGGCGCCTCAAAGGGGTTGGATCGTCGTCAGTATGAAAAAGGATTGGAAAACGGTGTTCGCGGACGACGAAAATTGAGGCTGCGTTTGACTTCGCAGCGTCGCGGGATTTGATGCACTTTTCGGGAACGGGAACACGCTTCCGTCACTGCCCGGAGACGAATGCCAGGGGGGCACCGATCTGGAGCCGCCAGTGCTCCGGGCCATGACCGGCTGAAACGTGGCGTGTCACGGAAAAGTCGCGCCCGGCCCGCCAGCCCCCGCCGGTCAGCAAGGCCTCGAAATCACGATGGTATCCCTCGTAGCATTCATCCAATCCGCGACCACCATACGTGAGGGCGATTCGGAGCCCGCCGGGTTGCGGGGCCGAGTCCCCCCAAGCCCGTAGAAACCAGCATGCGGCAGGAGGGGATTGCGACAGGTCCTCGAAGGAGGTTGACCAGCCCGCCACGCCGCCAAAAACCGACGGGTGGCGGCGCACGGTGTCTATGGCATGCAAGGCTCCCAGCGCCGTTCCCGCAAGCACTCGTGCACGCCCGTGGCGTATGGTGGGAAATGCCGCATCGATGGCGGGCACGAGCACGGACACAAAAAACTCTGTTCTCTCCCCCCCACCCTGCTCCGGGGAGAAATCGGCGAGGCCGGCCTGCGGGTCGCAGCCCGTGGCGACAAGAATCGACTCGGCCAGACGTCCCCGTCCCGCCAATTCATCGGCCCAAGCGTCCATCGCAAGCCCGTGGCTCGCATCGCCAAACCACTCCGTGCCCCCCTCCAGGTAGATGACCGGGTAGGCGAGGCCGGCCTGCGTGGCCATGCTTGCGGGAAGGCGCACCCAAACGGGACGCTTCACTCCGGTCATCTCATGGCGCTTCCAAACCGCACCGTGGCGCCGGCGCGCGAGAAGGGCGGCAAATTCGGATTCTTCAATCATGGGCAATACGGTCTGGCGGCCGCAGGCGAGAGAATCGCATCGACGCCGGAGGGAAAATCACGGAATTGTCACGCCATGGCAACTGCGGGCCTCATCGACGAGTTGGCGCATCCGCCAGGCGAAGCGGCGGCCGGCGGTCTGCGCACCTACTACCGGATCGCCGAGGAGGCCGGCGCCGTGGTGCGCTGCGACGCAGCGGAGGCCCAGATCATCGTCTTCAACAGTCCGACCGTGGAGGACGAGGCCGACCTGCAGGAATTCTACAACATCGACTACCACACGCTGCAATCGTCGCTCGACCCGGACGAACTCTCCCGTCTCGAATTCGAAACCGACCACGCGGCCTTCATCTTCAAACGCCCACGCAGCTTCTCGGCTGATGACAATTTTCTTTTGAAGCTCACCTCCACCGGCGTCTTTCTTTACGAGGACCGCCTGGTGGTGGTCATGCCGGACGACGCCCCGCTTTTCGAGGGGCGCGCCCCGCTCCGCATTTTCTCAGTGCAGGATGTGTTCCTCCGTTTGCTCTACCAATGCATCAGCCACTTTGAAGGCCATTTGAAAGCGATCAACATGCTCTCCGACTCGCTGGAACGCCGCATCATCACCTCGATGGAGACCCGCTACCTCCTCAACATGTTCGCGCTGGAAAAAAGCCTCGTTTACATCCTCAACGCCATCAACTCGAACGGCGCGCTGTTCGACCGCCTGAAAGCCTCCGCCACCAGGCTGGGCCTCGACCATGACCAGACGCGCATCCTGGAGGATATCATCATTGAAAACCAGCAGTGCCTCCGCCGCTCGGAGATCTACTCGCAGGTCATCGCAGGCCTCATGGACGCACGGGCCTCGATCGTGAGCCACAACCTGAACACCCTCATCAAGCAGTTCACGATTTGGACGATCGCGATCATGCTGGCGAATCTCGTCATCGGGATTTTCTCGATGAATGTCCGTCTGCCACTTCCCGGGGAATCCGAGGTGTGGCCGTTTTTTCTCATCAATGTCCTTGCCGTGGGATCGGCCATTGCCATTTTCTGGATTTCCCGCGTGCGGAAATGGTGAGGAGCGGGAAGACGCGACCGGGTAAAAGAAGTTGAGATTCCCCTCCGGTTGGCAATCGTGGAGCCATGCAACGCTGGACACGGAAAACATCGGTGGATCATGAGGAACTCTGGCATGCCCGCCTCGATGGCATCGATCCGGGCCATGTGCTCATGAGCACGAAGCCGGGCTCCCGCTGCCTGGTCATTCAGGTCTTTGGAACGGCCCGCGATTTGCAACCGCTTCAAAAACGCTTCGGGGGCACTCTTTCCGCGGCCGACTTGGAAATACCATGCGTGCCGGCGTCTCCGATCCCGATCCGGGGCCGATTGCGCATCCACTCCGTCGAACCTGAAACCCCGCTCCACCACAGGGATATTGTCATTCCCCAAGGCATGGCGTTTGGAACCGGAGACCATGCCACCACGGCCACCTGCCTGCGCCTGCTCTGCGATCTCGCGCCGGCCTTGAGACCTGGCTGGACGGCATTGGATGCTGGCACGGGCAGCGGTTTGCTCGCCATCGCCTGCGAGCGCCTGGGGGCCTCGGATGTGGTGGCCTTTGACAATGACCCGGTGTGCATCCGCATTGTGAAGGAAAACCTGGAGCGCAACGGATGCCGGCATGTGCGGGCCTTGGTCCACGATGTGCGCAAGGCGCTGCGGATTCCAAAAGTCGATGTGGTCCTGGCGAATCTCTTCAGCAGCCTTCTTCTCGAGTCGGCACCGGGCCTGCGGCAACGCCTGCAGGCGGGTGGCCACCTGATTTTCTCGGGCATTTTAAAGAGCCAGATTCGCGAGGTGTGTGCAGGCCTGAAAGCCGGGGGATTCGAGGAACCCCGCATTGTAACGCGCGGCAAATGGTGCGCAGGGCTGGCGCGGCTTGAGTTGGCACGGCATTGATCAAACAGCCGCGGAGAAGAGGATCAGAAAAAATCGATCGCTTGGGGGATCTCGGGCTGAATGGCCGGAGCTTCCAATGGAGGGGCGTCCGATCCCACAGGCTCGGCCCGTCGAACCTCCACTTCCCCGGGAGCGGCGGGTGGAAGATCCGCCGGTGGTTCATTGACAGCCACCGCCCGGGCCACAGGCACGTCCTCGGGAAGATCTGCTCCGGGGCGAACCGACCGGTAAACGTCATTCAACCCCACCAAGGCGGGAGCCGCCACCGCCACAGGCCGGACCTTCGACAAGTCCACAGCCACGGCAGCCCTCGGCCAGTCGGCATCCTCGAATTCCTTGGCATAATTGCGAATGCCCCCGCCGTGCACATCGCACGGAATCGCGGGCGCTTGCTTTGCGGAGACCCATTCCTTGCGGGTTGCAAGGCCGTCCCCGCCGGGTTTCTGGCAACGTGGCGTGGCCAGGAGCCCCGATGCGGTGCAAATCTCGACCTCCTGCAAGCCTTCGGGCCGGGCGACCTCGCGGGCCGGATAAACGGCTTGAGCGGCATTCATCACGGCACTCCACACCGGCAGGGCCAGGTCCTTGCCAAAGGCTCCCCGGAAAATCCGCGTGGGCTTGTCAAAACCGACCCAGACACCACAGGTCACCGCGTTCGTGTAACCAAAAAAATAGGTGTCGGTGAACCCATATGCCGTGCCCGATTTGCCTGCTGCCGGAAAGGCTCCCAAGCTGAACTTCTCCCGGGCCAGCGCGCCCGTGCCGCGTTTCATAAAATCCACCATCTCGGTGTGCACCTGATAGGCAGCGACAGGATCGATCGCCTTGTAGCGCTTGCGCGCGGCGCGGAAGATCACCTCGCCGGCCGGATCGCGGATGGATTGGATAATGTAAAGGTCGGCCGGCCGCTGCCCGCTGTTGGGAAACGCCGTGTAGGCGAGGACCATCTCATCAAGACTCGCTTCGCTGCTGCCCAAAAAGGAATTCGAGTAATCGCGCAAGGGCGAAGAAATACCCGCCGCCGCCGCCGTCTTTTTGACCGCGTCCAATCCGGTTTTCATACCCAGCCGCACAGTGGCGGCATTCTTGCCTTTGACGAACGCATCCCGGCTGGTCATCGGGCCCTCGTATTCGTTTTCTGCGACCTCGACACCCCACTCGCCGAGAATGCCGGTTTCGCCACCCACCATCACATACCGGTTGTCGATGCAGGCGTCCTGGACAATCTCACCGGGATACAGGCCCGACTCGTAGGCCGCAGCGTGAACAAACGGGGTGAAGGCCGTGCCGGCCGGCCGTTTTCCTTGAATCGCACGGTTGTATTCGCTGTGGGCGAACTCCCGGCCGCCCGTCAGCGCGAGAATACCTCCGGCGGTGTTTTCCACAGCAAGCACGGCTCCTTGCAGGTATTTCGGCTCGGGCATTTTCAGCGACATGTTGCCGCGGTGGATCGACTCCTCGGTCTGGCGGGTGGCATTTCGATACTGGGAAAAGGTCGGGTGCGGGTAGCCCGGCTTGCCCTCGATCTCCAGCAGGGTTTTTTGAAGCGCCTGGTCGGAGGCTTTTTGCAAGTCCATGTCCAGCGTGGTGTCGATTCGGTAGCCGCCATTCATGGCCCGCTCGAAGCCGAGGGCCTTGATGACCTGCTGGCGGATGAGTTCGTTGGCATAACCGACCTTGAAGGGATTCCTCCGCTGGACGGTTTGCATCGGCGCCTCGATCTCCTCGTTGTATTGCTTCCGTGTGATGAATCCGAGTTCCCTCATGCGCCCGAGGACGAAATTCCGGGCCTCGCGCGAGTCGGTGGGATCGTTGAATGGCGACAGGGCCTGCGGGCTTTTGAGAAGACCGGCCAAGGTTGCACATTGGCCGATACCGAGGTCGGCGGCGTTTTTCCCGAAGTAGCCTTGGGCGGCGGCTTCCGCTCCATAAAAGCCACTGCCGAAATACACCCGGTTCAGATAGTGGCCCATGATTTCCTTCTTCGAAAAATTCTTCTCAATGCGCCACGCGAGATACATTTCGACCAACTTGCGCTCGTAGGTGCGCTCGCGAAGTTCAAAGGAATTCCGCGCCAGTTGCTGCGTCACCGTGCTCGCGCCCTGGGATATCCGGCCTTTCCGGTAGTTTGTCACGGCAGCCCGCAGGATGCCCATGTAATCCACGCCATCGTGGTCGTAAAACCGGTTGTCCTCGGCGGCAACCACAGCCTTGACCAGCATTTCGGGCAACCGCTCGTAGGGAACTGGTTGACGGTTTTGGATAAACAGCTTGCCGAATTCGCGGCCCTTCCGGTCGTAAAGAATCGAGGCGGCCTCCATTTGCTCGACCTCCTTCAAATCGAATTCCTCCGCCCGCGCCTCGTAGCGCTGGGTAAGCACTCCAAAGGCGATCCACGCGAATACCATGCCTCCTGCCAGAATGGCCAAGGGCACCCACACGCGTTTGCGGGCGAAAAATGGCCGCTGGTCAGGTTCGTCAGGCGTTTCCCAACTGTAGTGATCCTTGCTGATGCGGCAGAATCTTTCACTTCAACCGCCGGAGTTCAAGTGCCGGAATTCCACGAAGCCCGCCGTGCCGGCGCCTCATTCGGCCGGAATGTCAGGTTACGAAAATGAAACATTCCGGCCCTTTCGGCGGATTGCGGGCCGATATTTGATCATTCTCCCGACCAAATGGGAATGAAGGTTCGCCCACACGCCATTGCCGCCATCTGCTTGTCGATTGGACTCTGCGCCCAGGCCGCAGGGACCGATCTCTCGAGCCTGACGGCCAATGAGCTTTATGACCATGCCCGCCTGGCCTTCACGCAAAGGGACCATGCCGCCGCGCTGGAGGCCTACCGCAAGCTGGCCGCCGACTTCGGCCAGTCACCCGCCGTTCAGGAGGCGATTCAAAAATCCAAACATCCCGTCGCGATTTGTTGCGTCCGTCTCGGAAAATTCGATGAGGCGATCCCTGCGATCGAGGAGGCGCTGGCCCTCCAGCCCCCGCTGGATCAAGGGTCCCGCGAGGAGTTGCAATTCTGGCTGGGATGCGCGCTTTTCCAGCAGGAACGCCACCCCGAGGCACGCTCGGCCTTGGAGGTTTTTCTGGCCGGCTTTCCCGCGGGGGCCGAGGACAACGCGTTTCTTGTTCGCACCCGCCCGGCGGTCCGCCACATCGCCGACGCCCGGCTGCTTGTCGGAAATGCGTTGATCCTGGAGGGCCGGCACGCACCGGCTGCGGAGTGGTTCGGCCAAATGCGGGGTGGCTCGGGCCATCGCGGCAAGGCGGTGCTGTATCAACTGCATGCCCTTCTTCAAATCCCGGACCACGCCGCCGCACTGGCCCTTGTTCAAGAGGAATATCCCCGCATGGCGGAAATTCCGCAGATCGCGTCGTTCCAAATGCTCACACTGGAACTGGGCAACCGCTTTCTCGAAGCGGGCGAACTTCGCAAGGCCGCGCTGTGTTTCCAACGTGTCTGGACCCGGGACAGGCTCCTCCGCCACCAGGACGAGCGGGCTGCCACCTTGCAAAAGCAGATCGAGGCGCTGGGCGATTCCCCCGACGTTTTCCGGAAGGGGCTGCTCGAGCGGACACTGGGAGAGATCCAGCGCGAATCGGAAAATCTCCGCCCGATCAAAGGCTTCGATGCCGCCCTCCGATTCCGGTTGGCAATGGTCTACCTTCACATGCAGCGCTACCGCGAGGCTTCACTGGTCCTCGAAAATCTGGTCGCCTCGCTCCCCTCGGACGTCACCACCGAACTCGCGGGCATCAATGTCGTTCGCTGCCGCCGCGCCCTGGAGGACTCGCCGGGAACGGTCCGCGCCGCCGATCAATTCGCCGAAAAATTCCCGGCTTCCAAGTTCGTGCCCGAGGCGCGCTTTCTGGCCGCCGAATCCCTTCAAGCCAGCCTCCGCCCAGCCGAGGCGGCCACCGCTTTTGCCCGCATCCGCGAGGATCACCCGGCTTCGGAGTTTGGTGTGCGCGCCGCATTCAACGAGGGGTTTTGCCAGCTGCTGGCGGAGCAAAACTCCCGGGCAGGCACGGCCTTCGAGGAATTCCGGAAAAACCATCCACAACACCCTCTGGCGGAAAGCGCCCTTTACTGGCGGGGCATGGCATTTTCGATGGACAAGGACCACGAGCGCGCCATCGAAACGATGCGTCAGCTCCTGAAAAAACACCCCGATGGCACCCACATGGGCCAGGCGGTCTTCCGTATCGCCTACTCGAAAATGCAGCAGGAAAAATACGGTGAGGCCGCGGACGCCTTTCACGAATACCTCGAGCGGTTCCCCGGCGAGGCCGAAAACAACGAGGCCCGCATCCATTTTGCGAATGCGCTGATGAACGATGGTTACATGGAGGACGGATTGGAGGTTCTCCGCGCCGTGCCGCCGGGCGATGAACGCTATTACGCCGAGGCGACCTTCCGAAGTGCCGAGGCGCTCAAGCTCCTCGAGGATCTCGATGCCTACCGCAACCTCATGCAGGATTTTGTAAAAAGATTTCCCAAGTCGCCGCGCGTGGCGGAGGCAATTGCAAACCTCGGCTGGTATCACCGCCAGAAGGAGGAACCCGCAAAAGCCCGCGAGATCGCCTGGGAGGCCATTCGCTCATTGGGCAACGATCCCGCGATTCGTTCGGTGGAGGAATTGTTCCCGTTCCTGGCCCGCCTGTCGTCCGCTCCCGAGGATTTGGCGCGGCATCGCGAGGATCTGGAGAGCTTGGCCGAAAATCCCGCGTCGAAACGCCCGCTTCGCCTGCGCGCCCGCTGGGCCCTCGCTGCAACATGGAAAAAGTCCGATCCCGCGCGGTTCAGGGAGATTCTCAGGGAGGCGGTCCCGCTGGCCGACGTATCGGCCGACAATCCCGCCGTGCTCCTCGATCTCGCCCAAGCGGATTTGGATGGCGGCGACTCCGTCCGCGCCGAACGCCTTCTGCGCGACACCCTGCGCTGGAACCCCCGCACTCTCGTGAAAGACCGTATTCTCGCCCACCTCGCACGGATCGAAATGGACAAAGGCAACGAACGGGCCGCTCTGGACCTTTTTGAGAGATTCGAGCGCGAGAATCTCGGCTCCGCCCTCTTCGCACCCACCATGATGGCAAAGGCCCGCTTGCTTCTCCATCGTGGCAAGGTGGCTGACGCCCGCCGCGCCTTGGAACAAGTGCTGGAGCAAAACACCACCCCGGGTGAAATGAAAGCCGAGGCCCTTTACCTGATGGGAGAGTCTCATCTCGACAAAGGCGAGCCCGCCAAGGCGATTCCCTACTTCCAGCGGCTTTATGTCATGCACGGCCGCTGGAAGCCATGGGTTGCCAAAGCTTACCTTCGAAGCGGCGAGGCGTTTGAAAAAATGCCGGACCCCCTCAGCGCCCGCCGCACCTATGCGGAATGCGTCAACCATCCGGACCTCGCCGATTTTCCCGAAACTCTGGCCGCCCGCCAGCATCTGGACAGGCTCGGCGGTCCGCCACAAAAACCCGCATCCGCACCCGGAGGATGAAAAGCTTTCTTTCGATCCTCCTGCTATCCACGGCCCCTCTTGGAGCAACCGAGATTCTCACCCTTAAAAATGGTGAGCAACGCACCGGCGACATCGTGTCGGTGGACGACCGCACTGTCCGACTGCGCGTGATTCTCACCTCAAGCGGCGCCGCCCAGGCCACAGCCACCGTCTCGCTCAACCGCGCCGATCTCGCGAACATCCGCTTCGCCCCCGACGCGGCCCTCGAGGACCGCCTTCAACGAGCCTCGCCAAACGATGCCCCCGCCCTCGAGCAGGATTGGGAAAAAGCCCGCCTTTGGCTGGAAATGCCGGAGTCGCCGGCCGGGAGCATCGCTCTCGCACTGGGTAATGCCTGGCTTCGCACGGGCAAAAAAGCCGATGCCCGGCGCGCCCTGGATCTGGTTTCCCTCGTTGAAAAATCCTCCTGGCGTCCGGGGGACCGCACCCGCGCCCGCGAGGTCCGCCTCCGTGCCATGGTCGCCAGCGGACGCGCCGCGGATGCCGTGGACGAAGCCACCAAACTGGCAGAGGAAACCGAAGACCCCGAAATCCTCATCGAGGCGAACCTCATCCGCGCACAGGCGTCCGAACGCCAACTTCGCACATTCCTTCAGGAAAACCCGCGCTGGATGGAGGACGAATTTGTCATCGACGAACGCCACCGCCTGCATGCCCGGACACTCGATTTGTATCTTTACCCGGCGCTTTTCCACGGCACCGATCTGGCCCGCGCCGCCCGCGGCCTCTGGGGGGCGATCGAAGTCCACCGCCTCGCCGGCGATTGGCCCAATGCCGTCGAAACCGCCCGCGACCTGGCCCAGTTCTATCCCTCCACCCCCGAGGCGGCTCTCGCAAATGACTTTCTCGCCTCGCTCCCTCCAGACATGCGGGCTCTCGACGCCGAGGCGGCCGCCCGCCAGGAACTCGCTTCCTCCTCCCCCCAACCGACCCCGACTCCCGAATCACCGACGGAAAAACCCAAAAAGAAAAAGAAACCATGAAAACCCGACTCCCGCTCCTCGTTGCCCTTCTCGCCACCTGCTGGCTCATGACCACCGCCCATGCGGAGGAACCGGCGGCCAAACCTCCCAAGGATAAAACCCTCATGGACCTGTTTCTCGCCGGAGGTCCCCTCATGTGGCCGCTGCTGGCCTGCTCGATCGGCACCGCCGCCGTGGGTGTGTATTGCTTCTTGCAAATCCAGGGAAAGAAAATGATGCCGCCCGCGCAGGTCGAGGCCCTCGGCCAGTTTCTGCAAGTGCGCGATGCCGGCTCGGCCTACTCGCTTTGCCACAGCCAGCCGAATGTTTTCGCCAACACCATGGCCGCCGCGCTCCTCAAAGTGAATTTCGAACGCGACCTCTCGAACAAGGCCTCGATGGAGCAGGCCGCCGGAGAAACCCTCGCCAACGAGGAGACCAAGCTCAACCTCTGGGTCAACTACCTCAATGTTTTCGCCACCATCGGTCCGATGCTCGGGCTCCTCGGAACTGTCACCGGTATGATCGCAAGCTTCGACATGCTCGCCGCCGGAAAATCCGAACCCGCCGACCTCGCGGGCGGCATCGGCGAAGCGATGATCACCACCGCCGGCGGACTCTTCGTGGGCATCCCGGCGATGTTTCTGTATTTTTACTTCCGCAACCTCCTTCAAATCAACGTCGCCAATATCCAAAAACGCGCCACCTTCCTCCTCGATCTCCTGAGCGGCGAAATCAAAATCGAAGGCGCGTCCGCCGAGTTCCATCAATCCTGAGCCGCCATGCGACTCCCGAAACGCCAAGAGGACGAAATCGGATTCCAACTCGCTCCGATGATCGACATGACATTCCTCCTGCTCATCTTTTTCATGGTCACCACCAAGATTTCCAAGGAGCAGGTCAAAGTGGACATCAAACTCCCCACCGCCTCGAACGCCACCATTCCGTCCGACCTTTCGAATCGCGATATCATCAGCATCGACGGCGAGGGGCGCTATTACATCGGCCAGGATCCCGCGGACAAAAAGTCCCTCACCGCCCACCTCAAGGAACGCTTCAAAGTCACCCCGCCCCTCCGTCTTTACGTCCGCGCCGACAAAAACACCCCCGGCCGTCAAATCAAGGAACTCATGCGCATCGCCAGCGAAGCCGGCGCCGTCAACGTCATTTTCGGCACCTATCAAGACTGACCGCAAACCCGCACCATCCTGCCTCCATGCGCCTCCGCCGCCGAGATACCCAAACCGTGGAAATGCAAATGGGCCCCATGATCGACATGGTGTTTCTCCTGCTGGTGTTTTTCATGGTCTCGGCAAAACCGATCAAGCAGGAGAGCGACATCAATATCGGACTTCCCGGCACCGTCGCCCAGGAGGAAACCCTCGACATCCCCGACGAGCAGCGCATCCGCATCGAATCCGACGGACGCGTCCTCCTCAACGAACAGCCGATGGACACCCCGGCCAATGCCGATCTCCCTGCTCTTGTCGCCACGCTCAAACGCTTCAAGGAATCCGCCGATGCCAACAAAAGCGAGGCCCTTGTCACGATCGATTCCGATGATGCCGCCCACCACCAGCGCATCGTTGCCGTTCTCAACGCCTGCGCCCAAGCCGGCATCACCGGCGTGACCTTTGCCGACTCCGGAACCGAGGAATAAACCGCCATGACCAACGTCGAACACATCCTCTCCGAGAATGATGCCGCCCGAAAACGCCGACGCCGCCTTGTCGTTTCGATTTTGCTCGGAGTGCTCGCCCTGCACATCGGCGCGGGCGTCATCGCAGGCGTGTTCGTCGTGGCCAAATACATTTTCCCTCCCCCTGCCAACTTCGAGGTCAAGAAGGACATCCGCCTGCCCGCGAAAAAACGCGAACACCGCATGAACATGGCCGCCATGGACGCCCTCGCGCCGAAGCCCACATTCAGCG
>CAMCXK010000027.1 GCA_945883435.1 Chthoniobacter flavus
ATGAACACCGGAATGACCGAAAGCCCGAGCGCGAGTTCGTAGGAGATCATTTGCGAGCTCGACCGGATGCCGCCCAGAAAGGGATACTTCGAGTTCGAGGCCCAGCCGGCCAGCACGATGCCGTAGACTCCAAGCGAGGACACCGCAAACACATAAAGCACCCCGATATTGATATCGGCAATCACCATCGGCACTCCGAAAAGTGTGCTGCCAAAGGGCAGGACCGCCAGCACCAGAATCGCCGGGACCATCGAAATCTTGGGGGCGATGAAATAGTAAAATTTGTTGACGTCGTTCGGGATGAAATTCTCCTTGAGCAGGAGCTTGAGGGCGTCCGCGATGGGTTGACCCAACCCGAGAATCCGGATTTTGGTGAGTGGCACCCCGGTGCGGTTGGGGCCGACCCGGTCTTGGATCCACGCGCAAATTTTCCGTTCGGCATAAACCGTGTAGGAAACCAACCCGAGAATCAATCCGAGCAACCCAAGCGTTTTGGCTGCCGAGGTCCAGGCAAGAAACGGTTCGGGCTTCAGGAGAAAACTAAAAATGTCCATGGCAATGGTTTTTCCTATCGGCTTGCAAGGCCACTGTCGAGGCAGTCTCTCAAAAAATCCGCACCGATTCCCCCGAGGCCGGGGCTCCGCATTGGGGACAGCTTCCCGGACCACGGTGAAAACGCAAGGCGCACACCGGACAACGGGTCCAGCGCCGGAGTTCGGCGCGCTCGCGACGCCTCCGCGCCCAGGCCGTGCCGATCCAGGCAACCAGAATCCAAGCCAAAAAAAGAAACAGCGCGGTGAATACCAGCCAGGACAGCGGCAACTGAATCATGGAGCGGTTCCTTTCGCCCCCCACTCGATCTCGACGAATCCCCACTCCATCGCTCCGGCGGGAGCGAAACGGAGGGAGCGTGCCAAGGCCAGTGCCGCCTCCGCCACGGCGGATTCCGACGGTTCGCGGTCCAAAGTGGCATAACCCGCGGTTCCATCGCTCAAAACTCCGAGAAAAACCCGCACCGGAGGAGCGGCCTCCACCGATGGGGCGGATCCGCCCCCGATCCAACGCGCCGCGAGTCCCGGCGACAGCCTGAGAAGGGGTTTCTGCCGCAGCAATGTCGGAGGGGGCCGGGAAACCACATTCACAGTCACCGGGCCCAGGGGCGTTGCGGATACCGCCGGGGGGGGCGTGATGATTCTCGGCAACGGGGCGAATTGGGGTTTTGCCGCCGCATAGGTGGCTGGATACGCGGCTTTCGGCAGTTCGTTGCCGGGAAGTCCCCGGAGGGGGGCGAACAGAGCGGGGTCGTCTGCCGCCAGCAGGCTGGCGAGTTCCCCCGACTCGGCCTCGGCTGGCCGAAGAAAATAAACCATGGCCGGTCGCGGACCATCGAATGCCGCCGGGGGGTGGCTGGCCGAAAAAACGACCACCATCACCGCGTGGCCCAGCGCGGCCACCAGAATCATTGCCGGGAGAAGCAGGTGCAACCGGTGCCGGTGGGGCCAGTCAAACGTCAATCCATCGGCTTTCATGGCTGCTCGGACGTGGCAAGCACCGTCGGGTAGCCGAGTCCAAGCGTAATGTTGAGCACGGCGGTCAGTTCCTCAAAACCGGTGCGGCGGTCGGTTTTCAGGATAATGGTGTGATTCCGGGATTTGCGGGCCTCCAGCTTGTGGCGCAACTCGTCCAAGGTGGCGGGTTCGTTTTCAAAATAAATCGTCCTCAACGGTGCCGCTGTCAGGCTGACCACCAGGGGATTCCTCTGTGGAGCCAGCAAAAACGGGGAGTCGGGAACACTGACTGCCACGCCGGGTTGCAACAAAAACGACGTGCTCAACACCAAAAAGAAGGCCAGCACCAGAATAACGTCCAACGCCGGGGCGATGGAGAGCAGCGCCGGATGCGCGCCGGGGGAGCGCTGAAGTTTCAAATCCGGTCCCCCGGTTGCGCCGGAGAGGTCAGAATCTCGAGCATTTCGATCGCCGCCCGCTCGATGTCGTGCATCACGTCGTTCACCCGCGCCGACAAATAGCTGTGCGCCACAAACGCCGGAATCGCCACGGTGAGGGCGGCGGCGGAGGTGAGGAGGCTTTCATACACCCCGCCCGCGATTTCAGCCGCCGTGGCGTATCCGCCATGGGTTGTGATTTGCTGAAACGCGGTTAACAACCCAAGCATGGTTCCCAGAAGTCCGATCAAGGGAGTGGCATAGGCCACGGTGCCGAGAAGGGCCAGATTGCGCTCCAAGCGGGGAATCTCGAGTTGTCCGGCCTCCTGGGCGATATCGCGCAACTCGGCGCGGGGCGAGGCGTGGCGCAGCAGCATGGCGTGAAGAACCCGTGGAACCGGCCCGGGCGAGGCGGCGCATTCCTGAATCGCCTCCGCCAGGTGCCCGGCTTTGATCAAATTCGCCAATCCGCGCACGAAATCACCGGTGCGGATGGTCGCGCGGTGCAGGCTGAACAACCGCTCGAAAAACACCCCCAGCGCGGTGATGCTGCAGGCGAGGATCAGCCACATGAGCGGCCCGCCCTTTTGCACAAGGTCCATCATGCCAAAAGGTCTAATCCACCGGGCCGCCGCCGGCAATGGCATTCAAGCCGCTCCGGCTGATCGCGCCAGAATCTCGCGGAATACCGGACTGAAATCGCCCGGCGAGGCCGCCAGCCAGTGCCGGATTTTTTCCATTGAAAAAAACGCACCGGTTTCGACTTCAAGCGGAGCGGGATCAAAGGGGCCCTCGTGCACCCCCTCGAAGACCTCGATGAATTCCCAACCCGTGGTTTCCGTGGGCTCCAACTTGATCCCCCCCCGCAATTCCGGCGGCTCGACGCCCAATTCCTCCCGCAATTCCCGCCGGGCGGCCTCCCCGTAGTTCTCGCCGGCATCCACATGGCCCGCCGCGGACGAATCCCACACCGAGGGATTGCGGTCTTTCCAAATCGACCGCCGTTGCAGGAAAAGCTCCCCGCGCGCGTTCCGAAGCCAGATGTGAACCGCCCGGTGCCACAAGTTATTCACATGAATCACATCCCGGAACTCCGGGCGCAGAACCCGGTCCGCCTCATCCACCACGTCGAACCGCTCATTGGGATTTTGGGCACCGGCGGGGCAGGCCGTGAAAGCCAACGCCTCCCACTGCGAGGGGGTCAATTGCTCCGCGCGCGCGGTCTCCGGAAAACCCAATGCCGCCGCCACGACAGGCCAGTCGTTTTTGAACTCCGGCAGCAAATTCCGCAATTGCTTCCGGCGGGCGGAAAATCCGCGACGCACCATCCGCTCGAAAACCCGGTCGTCCAACGGCCTGACCCGCCCCCGGAGCTTGCGCTCCATCGTCACCACGGCCGAATCGACTTTCGGCCGCGGATAAAAAACCGAGGCGGGCAATTTGCGTTCGCAACGGATATCCCAGCGCCGGCCGCAGCAGAGTGTCATCGCTCCGTAATCGCCGGTTCCGCTCGCCGCACCCAGTCGCTGGGCGAGTTCGAGCTGAAGCGTCAGAACGAGTCTGGAAGCGGGTGAGAGGGCGGATGTGAATTTCGCGATGAGCGGTGTGGAAATGTAATACGGCAGATTGCCGATGATCTTCACAGGGCCTTCGCCCCACAAATCGCGAAGGTCGAAATCCAAGGCGTCGCCGTGCACCACGCGGGTGCGGGTGCTCCCGAAACGCGTTTGCAAATGGGGCACCAGCCGGCTGTCTTTTTCGAGCAGCGTCAGGCGGTTGGGAAACTCGGCCAGGAAGCAGGTCAGCGCCCCCAGACCAGGGCCGATTTCGACCACGTGATCGCCGGGTTGGATGTCGAGCAGCGACACCGTCCACCGCGCGAGGTTTTGGTCGTGCAAAAAATTCTGCCCCAGGCTGCGCGTCGGGGCTGTGCCCAAAAGGGCTAAGGCCTCACGGATTTCGGTGAGCGTCATGGCCTCCACCGATAAACAGTTTCCGATCCATTCACAAAGACGATGTGAACAACCTCCTGTGCCGGGGCCCGGTTGTTCCCAAGTTATTCACATTTTTCCGGATCCCTCCCGGCTTGAATCCGGCGGAATCCGGGGATCAAGGCGCGTGCGGGAGGGAGGAGTGGTGAAGAACGATTTGCAGGGTGTCGTTGTCCTGTTTTTTGAAAGCCCAGGTTTTGTCGACTTCCGTGATTTTTCCGTTTTTGTCTTTGAGACGGACCTTGCCCATCGTAATGGCGAGATCGCCGCTGATGTAGACAGCCTCGTTTTCGATCGAGCAGGAGCGCCATCCTTTCAGGGCAAATCCGTCGTCGTTGGGAAAATCGCTGTTGCCGCCGACAAAGTAGGCCAACGCTCCTTCACGGGTGATCCGGAAGGTTTGGGGGGAAACGGTGAGGGTTGGTTTGAAGAGCACCGGACCGCTTTGGTAGGCGTAGGCGGAATCGATCACTTTTTTGGCCGTGCGGGTGGCGAGTTCGCGTCCACCTTTTTCGTAATCTTTCGAGATTTGCACCAAAGCGCGGCCCCAAGCCTTCTGGGCGGCTTCCACTTGAGCGAGAGTAATATTGTCGTCAACGGTTATAGGGGCGGCCTGTGCCAGCGGGAGAGTGGCGGTGACGATCAAGAAGCCTGCGAGGGCGCGAAGGAGTGTGGATTTCATGGCGGGGCGCTTGTATTCGACGCCGGATATTATTGAAAGGGGGAAAATGCAGCCCTTGCCATTCATGCCATGAACTCGAAAATTGACCTTCTGCTGAAGAGCGCGGCTTGCTACTCCCGGAATTCCAACCCGGGTTGACCGCGAAGGGTTGCTTTGATGCGGTCGGTGGCGGCTTGGACCTCCTCGGCTGTCAAGGTGCGGTCGGGACTGCGGAATCCAAGGGTGAGCGCGAGGGATTTCTTGTCGGAAGGGATTTTTTCTCCACGGGCATCGGTGAAGAGGTCGAAGAGATGGATGGATTCCAAAAGGGGTTCTTGCAGCGAAATGATGGCCGCACGAACGTCTCCATAGGGAAGTGACAAGGGCGCTGTGAAAGCGATATCGCGGGTGGATCCGGGAAACTTGGCCAGCGGGGAAACCTTGGTTTGTCGCGTCGCGAGGGGCCGCCAAACAACGAGATCGAACACTGCGGCAAGGACCGGTGCCGTGGCCCCGAGTTCACGCGCGGCGGCAGGGTGGAGTTGGCCGGCCGTTCCGATGGATTTTCCATCAACCAGAATTTCCACGGCCACGCCAAACGGGGCCGGGGGATTCGGAAGTGGACGGGTCTCGGCGTTGGCAAGATTTTGAACAACGCCCAGAAGGTCGAAGATGTCGCGGGAGCGCACCGGTTCGCCGCGCCAATCGGCGGCCTGGAGATCGCCGGTTGCGACCAGTGCCAGGCGTTCGGATTCCCCTTCGGAAGCAAACACGCGGCCGATTTCAAAAAGGGCGATGGATTTCGATCCTTGGTCGATATTCCGGCGGAGGGCGGCAAAAAGACCGGGGAAGAGGCTGTTGCGAAGGCGGGATTGGTCGTCGCCGAGCGGGTTCCGCAATGCCACGGAATCGCCGAACGGCCCGGCTTCGACCCCGGAGAGAAGTGTGGCGGTGCGGGCCTCGTGAAAACCGCCTCCTGCAAGGGTGCGGCGAAGTCCCATGGCGAAATCGTATGCGGCATCGGCCTCCGAACCTGGAGCAAAAATGCCCTGTGTGCGGGAGGGCACGTTTTCGAGTCCCGCCACGCGGGCTACTTCTTCGATGAGGTCCACCGGTCGGTGCAATTCGCGGCGGTAGCCCGGGATTTCCCATGCGGAGGAGCCCACGCATCCCAGACCGACGCGGGCGAGGGCGGCTTCGATTTCCGAATCGGAAATCTCCAGCCCGAGGAGCGAGCGCACGCGGTCGGGCGAAAGGGTGATTTGTTGCCGGGCGGGGATCTCGCCGGCCGTTTGGAGATCCTCCGAAGCGGTGCCGCCCGCGAGTTGAAGGATGAGTTCGGTGGCGCGGGCGGAGGCCATGAAGACTCCTTCCGGGTCGACTCCCCGCTCGAAGCGGTAGCTGGAATCGCTGAAAAGGCCGGTCGCGCGCGCCGCCCGGCGCACTCGGGACGGGTCGAAAAAAGCGCTTTCCAATACGATCTCGGTGGTGGATTCGGTCACCGAGGTGGATTCCCCGCCCATCACGCCGGCGAGTGCGACTGGACCGGATTCATCGGCGATGACCAGCGAGCCGGCTGGAAGCGGGTGGGATTTTCCATCCAGAGCTTCAAAGGTCTCGCCTTCCACTGAGGAGCGGACCCGCAGGGAACCCGAGAGCTTCGCGGCATCAAACGCGTGAAGCGGTTGTCCAAGTTCAAACAGAACGAAATTGGTGACATCGACCACGTTGTTGATGCTGCGGAGGCCCACCGAGGCGAGGCGGTCGACAAGCCATTGCGGGCTGGGGCCGACTTTGACACCCGAGATTTTGCGAAGCGTGTAGCAGGTCGATTTGTCAGCCCCGTCGGCCAAAAGGCCGGGCACCCGGGTCGTGGATGCGGGCAAGGCCGGCCGGGGTGGCGTGACGGTGTTGCCGGTGAACACGGCGATCTCGCGGGCCACGCCCACGTGGCTGAGCCAGTCGGAGCGGTTGGGGGTAATCTCGAGTTCCAGAATCGTTTCAGCGGGAAACAACTCGGTGAGTGGGGTGCCGGGCTTCGCTGCGGGAGGGAGGATGAGAAGGCCTTGGGCGTCCTCGGCGAGGCGGAGTTCCTTGGCACTGCACATCATACCTTCGCTCTCGACGCCCCGCAGCTTGCCGGATTTGATTTTGAAATCGCCCGGCAGAACGGCCCCCGGAAGAGCCAATGGCACCTTGTCGCCCACTTTGTAGTTTTTCGCCCCGCACACGATCTGGCGGGGGTGGGCCGATCCGTCGTCGACCTTGCACACGCTCAGCCGGTCGGCATTCGGGTGCTGAACCGACTCGAGAATTTCCGCCACCACGACATTGGCAATGGCCAGGCCACGTTCCTCGACCCCCGCCACTTCCAGTCCCGCCCGCCGCAGCAGGGCTTCCAATTCCGCCAGCGGCAACCGGCAGTCCACATATTCGCGCAACCAACCCAGGGAAATTTTCACAGGCTTAAAATTGTTTTAAAAACCGCAGATCGTTTTCCACCAGCATCCGGATGTCCGGAATGCGGGAGACCATCATGGCCAGGCGCTCCAGGCCGAAGCCGAAGGCGAAGCCGGATACGCGGCCGGGGTCGTAAACCCGATCCCCCCGCCGCTTGCACACAGCCTCGAAAACCGCCGGATCGACCATTCCGCATCCGGCCAGCTCCATCCACTCGCCCCCCAGTGCCTCGGCGCGGATATCGATCTCGTAGCTCGGCTCGGTGAAGGGGAAAAAGTGGGGGCGAAACTGGATTTCGGTGCCCGACCCGAAGAGTTCGCGAAAGAAAAATTCCAGCGTGCCCTTGAGGTCGCCGAGCGTGACGTGTTCAGCCACATAAAGGCCTTCCATCTGGGTGAATTGCGCCAGGTGTGTCGCATCCACCTCGTCCCGGCGGTAAGCCGAACCGGGGGCGATGATGCGCACCGGCGGCGGGGTGTTCTCCATGACGCGGATTTGCACGCTGGAGGTGTGCGAGCGCAACAACCGCCCGTCGGGAAGATAAAACGTGTCCTGGTCGTTGCGGGCCGGATGGTCGGCGGGTGTGTTCAGCGCGTCGAAGCAATGCCACTCGGTCTCGATGTCTGGGCCGTCGGCAATCGCGAAGCCCATGCGGCGGAAGGATTGGACGGCGCGGTCCAGAAGTTGGGTCAGGGGATGCAAAGATCCCCGGGCCCGGGCGGTCCCGGGGAGGGTGAGATCGAGTTCCGAAAGGGCGGCGGTATCCGCCTGCTCGAGAATGCGCGATTGGGCCTCCTCGAGGGCGGTTGTCACAGTCGAGCGGAGGTCGTTCAGAAGTTTCCCCATGGCCGGGCGATCCTCCTTGGGCACGTGGCGCATGCCCTCGCTGAGCGCAGTCACCGCGCCATTTTTCCCAAGAAAACGCACCCGGGCGGCCTCCAGAGCGGACTGGTCGGTGGCAGCGGAAACAATGGCCAGCGCCTCATTGCGCAGGGATTCAACTTGGTCTTGCATGACAATGTGTGGTGGCGTGGGGGATCGGGTTGATGCCAAATTCCGGCAACTGAAACCAAATCCGCAAAGCGCGGTCTTTGCAGACCGCGCTTTGCGGGAGGTTGGGTTCGACGGAGCAGGTTGCGACCTGCTTCCAAAGACCGCTTAAGCGGCTTTTTTGTTGTCGAGGGCGGCGCGGACTTTGTCCAGAACCGCTTTGAAGGTGGCTTCGTCCTTGACCGCGATATCGGCGAGAACCTTGCGATCGAGAAGGATGTTGGCGGCTTTCAGCCCCTCGATGAAGCGGCTGTAGGTGAGTCCCTCCGCACGCACGGCGGCGCTGAGACGGGTGATCCACAAAGCGCGGAAATTGCGTTTGCGGGTCTTCCGGTCGCGGTAGGCCCAGTATTTGCCCTTCATCTGGGCGTCCTTGGCGTAGCGGAAGAGTTTGGAACGGCGTCCCCGGTATCCTTTCGAGGCGTCGATGACGCGCTTGCGGCGCGCGCGGCTGGCTGGAGCGTTGGTGGCTCTTGGCATTGTTAAAAACCTCCGTTGCCGGAGGCCTCCGTGGAGCGGTTGTTGGTTGTTTGAAAATCCCTCGACTCACCGGCTCCGTGATCCCCGGAATATCTCCAGGGCAGTCGAAGGGATTTGTGGGTTGGGCGCTTGGCTCAGTGGCTGAACGGCAGGCACACCTTGATGCGGTCCACGTCGGTTTCGTGAACCACGGCGGCCTTGGCCATGTGGCGCTTTTTGTTGGCGTTTTTACTCGCCATCAAGTGGCGGCGCGAGGCGTGGTTGCGAACAACCTTGCCGGTGCCGGTGATCTTGAAACGCTTGGCCACGGATTTGCGCGTTTTGCTTCTTGCGATGGGCTTTGGCATGGGAAAAGGGTGGCAAAACTACACGCCGGTTTTGGTTTGGCAACTCTTTCTTTGAAAAAAATCCCACAGGAACACTCAAGCAGGGATCACAGGGAACCACAAACCGCCACGGTTGCTCCACCGCTCGGGTGATACCGATCCGCGGGCCGGCTAGCGTTTCCACCGGGTTGCCTATGGCGAGGCCGCGGGCCAAATGTGGCGATCCGTGATGAGAACCATTGATCGCGAGGGCTTGGGTGAGTTTGCCGGGGCCCGAACAGAGTTGGCGGTCGCTGGCGTTTTTTCGCCGCTGGCGCATCGTTTCAAGTCCCCGCGTGGGGGAGAGGGCCCGCACCAGCACAAAGCCGTCCCGCGCCGCCCCCTTCACCACAAAATTCAAGAGCCAGTGCACCCCGTAGTTCAAATACACGTAAGCCGTGCCGGGCTCGGCGGATTCAAGAAAGGCGCGTGCCGACGGACGGCGGAAGGTGTGGCAGGCTTCGTCACCCGAGGACAGATAGGCCTCGGTCTCGACAATGCGGCCGCCGCTGCCATTCCAGACGAGTTCCGCTCCGACAAGTTCGCGCGCGCAATCCACCGGGTCTCGGCTGAAAAAGTCCACAGTCATCATGGCCAGACAAGCCGACGGTGCCGAAAAAGATCGCCCGCCGCGCCGGGAAGCAGGGTGGCGTGGAGGCAAACCAACCGCCAGGTGTCGGCGAGCAGGCGGAAATGACTCACTCCGCCCTGCGCGGCGGTAAAATAGCGAACCGGACAAGCGAGATTCACGCACGGCACTCCGCGACCTGGAAGACGTGCGGAAAGGAGGGTTTCCAACCCATAGCCTTCTCCACGCCGATCCTCTTCGAGCAACTCCAACACCGGGCGCACAGGATAAAGCCGCATGCCGAACAGCGAGTCCTCCGGGCCACTGCCCAGTGATTCGAGTGTGCTGAAAAAATTGCCGATGCGCCGGCCGAGCACCCGATGCGCAGGCGCCGAGGCATCGAAGACCGGAACTCCGCAAACGAACGCCTCCGGTCGCTGGCGCCCGGCTTCCAAAAACGCGGGAATAAGAGACGCCGGATGTTGACCGTCAGCGTCCATCGTCAGCGCATGGGTGAATCCCTCCGTCAGCGCATCGCGCAGACCGGCCTTCACCGCTCCACCCTTCCCCCGACGCTCCGTCAGCCGCGTCCAACGCACTTCCGGCAACCGCCCCGCCTCCGTCGAGCCGTCGTTTGATCCGTCATCCACCACCCGCACCGCGGAACAGTGCGCCAGCGCCCCCCGAATGGTTTCCTCAAGCCTTGGGCCGGCATTGTAAGAGGGAATCACGATGCACGCTCTCATCGGGAGATCCATAAAACCACCGGCAGCGTGAGGGCCGAGAAAATTGTGCTTAGAACAATCGAGCCACTCGCCAGCGACGCATCGGCATCCATCTCGCGCGCCATGACGAATGCGGCCGCCGCCGTCGGACATCCCGCCATGATCAGGGCGATGCGCAGGTCGTCGGGCGGCAGGGCCAGGACTTTACCGAGCACAAAAACCACACCGGGCAAAAAAACCAGCTTCAACGCCGCGGCGGCGGCCATGCCATCCACCCGTGCGCCCAATTTGATGAAGGCGATCGATCCTCCAATCGTCAAAAGCGCCATCGGAACCGCTGCCGCGCCGAGGGTCGAAAACGTGCGGTCCAGAAACAACGGCAGGCGCCCGCCCGCAAAATTGAAAACCAATCCGGCCACGCACGCGATCAGCAACGGGTTTTTGGCAATCGATTCAAGGCCGGGCCGGACGGAGGCCCAGCTGGGGCGGTGGTGGGCGGACTGGAGCACCACCACGGCCAGAATATTGAAAAACGACGTCGATACAGCCATGACGACAACCCCGGCCGCAAAATGGGCCTCGCCATTCGGTTGTCCGTCGAAGGCGTAAGCCATCATGGGCAGTCCGACATAAGCAAGATTGCCGCGGAAGGCTCCTTGCGAAAGGGCCGCGCTCGACGGGCCTGGAAGCCTCATCACCGAGGCCGCCACCCAGCCGGCCACTGCCGCCAGCAATGTGGCGCTCAACAGTGCGGCAAGAATACCCAGCGTGCGCGGATCCGGATCGCCCGACTGCGCGGCCGCATGAAACAGCGCCGCTGGAAGCGCCACCCGGAAGGTGAACTCGCTCATGCGTCCGATGAATTCCGCTCCCAAAAATCCCGTGCGCGCCAACACGACACCCAGCACCACAAGCAGCAAAATCGGTCCCAGAATGTCAAAAATCGGCATCCCCCCAAGATGCCGGCCTGCGGCTCAACCGTCCAGACTCCGCTTGAGTTTTCGAGGTGGAGGCATTCCCGGGAGAAGGTTGTGGCTGTTTGTCACCGGGGAGTTTTTCCAACTCGCGCCGCGCGCCATGCGAGGGTAGGGTCGGACTCATGTTTTCTCCCTCTGGCGAATTTTTCGGAACCGCACTTCTGGTGCTTCTCGGGAATGGCGTGGTGGCCACGGTTCTTTTGGCAAAAAGCAAGGGCCAGGGGGCCGGTTGGCTGGCCATCACGGCGGGATGGGCGTTGGCGGTTTTCGTTTCGGTTTATTGTTTCGGATCGGTCAGCGGGGCCCATATCAACCCGGCGGTGACCCTCGGGCTCGCACTGGCGGGGCGCTTTCCATGGGATCAGGTGGCCGGCTACATGGCGGCCCAACTCGCCGGGGGAATCTTTGGCGCCACGCTGGTGTGGCTGGCATTTCTTCCGCATTGGCGGGCGACCGGCGACCCGGCCGTGAAATTGGCGGCATTTTGCAACGCCCCGGCAATCCGCAATGTGCCATCCAACCTCCTTTGCGAGATCATCGGCACGTTCGTTCTGGTTTTCGGGGTGTTTCGCATCCAGGGCGCCTCGGGGAATCCAGCCGGCAGCGCCGTTTTTCCGATCGATCTCGGGGCATTGGGAGCGCTGCCAGTGGCACTATTGGTCTTTTCTGTGGGCGTTTCACTCGGCGGCCCCACCGGTTATGCCATCAATCCCGCCCGTGATCTGGGGCCGCGGATCGCGCACGCGCTGCTTCCCGTTTCCGGAAAGGGTGGAAGCGACTGGGGCTATGCATGGATTCCCGTGGTCGGACCATTTCTCGGGGCGGTTTTAGCCGCACTCTTTTTAAAAACCCTCCACCCTCCCACTCCATGAGCCACCTTCTCGCGATCGATCAGGGAACCACCAGTTCCCGTGCTATTGTGTATGATGCGTCCTTCCGTCCGGTCGCCTCCGCACAGAAGGAATTCCGCCAGTTTTTTCCAAGCCCCGGACTGGTCGAGCACGATGCCTTGGAGATCTGGAACTCGGTGGTCGAAACCAGCCGTGAAGCCCTTGCCAAAGCCGGGGTGGATGCCTCCGCGCTGGCCGGTATCGGCATCACGAACCAGCGGGAGACAATCATCGTCTGGGACCGCGCCACTGGGCAGCCGATTCATCCCGCCATTGTTTGGCAGGATCGCCGCACGGCGGAATTTCTGGCCTCGCTGAACGAGGCCGGCCCGCTGATACGGGAAAAAACCGGGTTGCTTTTGGACCCGTATTTCAGCGCCTCGAAATTGCGGTGGATTCTCAACAGGGTGCCTGGCGCGCTGCAGCGGGCCGGATGCGGAGAGTTGGCCGCGGGCACGGTCGACTCCTGGTTGATCTACAAGCTGACTGGTGGCAAACGGCATATCACCGATCCCACCAATGCCTGCCGCACGATGCTGTTCAACTTGCACAGCGGTGCGTGGGACGAGGAATTGTGCGGGCTTTTCGGGATTCCGGTGGCTGTGCTTCCGGAGATCGTCGCCACAAGCGGGGATTTGGGAACGACCGACGCCGGGATTCTGGGGGCGGCGGTTCCGATTCGCAGCGCAGTGGGCGACCAGCAGGGGGCCTTGTTCGGCCAACTTTGCGACCAGCCGGGAATGATCAAATGCACCTACGGCACCGGGTGTTTCCTTCTGGCATTCACCGGAACCGCGCCTGTGCCCAGTCGCCACCGCCTTCTCACCACCGTGGCCTGGCGGATCGCGGGGGAACCGCTTCAATACGCTCTTGAAGGCAGTGTGTTCATGGGCGGGGCCGCGATTCAATGGCTCCGCGACGGTTTGGGAATTATTGCGACGGCCCCCGAGGTGAATGAGCTGGCCGCCTCGGTTCCAGACAGTGGTGGAGTGGTCTTGGTGCCGGCTTTCACGGGATTGGGCGCACCCTACTGGGACTCGAACGCGCGGGGCACCCTGCTTGGAATGACCCGTGGCACGACGCGGGCCCACATCGCCCGCGCCACTCTGGAGGGTATCGCCTGCCAAGTGGCCGATGTCGTCACCGCCATGCGCAAAGACTCCGGCTTTCCGATTTCCACACTGAGGGTGGATGGCGGAGCCTGCGCCAGCGATCTGCTCATGCAAACCCAGGCGGACCTGCTTGGCTGTGATGTCGAGCGCCCGGCGAACATCGAATCCACTGCCCGGGGGGCGGCCCTTCTGGCGGGATTGGCGGCCGGGCTCTGGCAAAAAACCGGCGATCCCGCCTTTGCGATCGAGCGGAGGTTTGCTCCGCAATGGTCCGGGGCCGTGCGCTCTTCGAAGCTTCAAATCTGGTCCCGCGCCGTCGAGCGGGCCACCCAATGGGAGTCCAACACATGAACCGCGAAAAAATCCTTCAAACCATCTCCTCCGTGCCTATGTGGGATGTCACGGTGATCGGGGGGGGGGCCACCGGGCTGGGCGTGGCTGTGGATGCCGCCACCCGCGGCTTCCGCACGCTGCTTCTCGAGGCGGGCGACTTCGCCAGGGGCACCTCCAGCCGCAGCACCAAGCTCGTGCACGGCGGCGTGCGATACTTGGAGCAGGGCGACATCCCGCTCGTGCTGGAGGCGCTGCGCGAGCGCGGGTTGCTGCACCGTTCCGCTCCTCATCTGGTCCACCACCTCTCGTTTGTTGTGCCCCGCTACCAATGGTGGGAAGGTCCGTTTTTCGGAATCGGATTGAAGGTTTACGACGCCCTGGCCGGGCGCCTCAACCTCGCGCCATCGAAACTCCTGACGCGCGAGGAGACGCTCGCCCGCATTCCCAACATCGAACCCGGCCATTTGCTCGGCGGGGTCGAGTATTTCGACGGCCAGTTCGATGACGCCCGCCTCGCGATCACGCTCGCCCGCACGGCCGCACACCACGGCGCCTCGGTTTTAAACCACGCCCCGGTTGCCTCGTTGAGAAAAACCGGCGATTCCATCTCGGGGCTTGAATTTCAAGACTTCGAAACGGGCCGCCGCTTTTCAGTTTCCTCCAAGGTGGTCATCAATGCCACTGGCATCTTCAGCGATGCCATCCGGCACATGGACGATCCGTCCGCGCCGCCTGCCGTGCAACCCAGCCAGGGCGTGCATTTGGTTTTCGACCGTTCGTTTTTGCAAGGGGATTCGGCGATCATGGTGCCGCACACCGACGACGGCCGCGTTTTGTTTGTGATTCCGTGGCATGGCAAGGTTCTTGTGGGCACCACAGACACACCCATGCCGAAGGCCGACGAGGAGCCCCGGGCTTTGGACGAGGAGATCGGCTTCATTTTGCGGAATGCCGCCCGCTACCTCGCCCGGGATCCGTCCCGCGGGGACATCCTCTCGATTTTCGCAGGCCAGCGTCCCTTGGTTCGCCCGCCGGGAAAGGACGGAACGGCCACCAAGGCGATCTCGCGCAACCACGAAATCCTGGTCTCGCACTCGGGCCTGGTCACGATCGTGGGTGGCAAATGGACAACCTACCGGAAAATGGCGGAGGACACGTTGAACCATGCCGCTGTGATCGGAGGATTGGACGATCGCCCGTGCGTTACGGAGTCCCTGCAATTGCTGGGCTGGAGAAGCCCTGCGGCCGCCCCGCTTCCCGGGGCCCTGGCGGTTTATGGCACCGAGGCCGCTGTGATCGAGGAATTGATGGCCGCCGACTCCTCGCTTGCGGAGCCGATTCATCCCGATTTGCCCTACCCCCGGGCGGTTGTTGTGTGGGCGGCCCGGCACGAACTGGCCCGCCGTGTCGAAGACGTGCTGGCTCGCCGGACGCGGGCGCTTTTCCTCGACGCCCGGGCAGCTGCCGCGTCGGCCCGCGTGGTGGCTGATTTGCTCGCCAGCGAGTTGGGACGCTCCAGCGCATGGGCCGACTCCGAGGTCGAAGCCTTTTTGAAACTGGCCGCCGGCTATCTCGGCGGCGGAAATTTGCATTGAAACGGCCTACAATCATCGCTTTGAATGATCCAGTTATGAAACAATCCGCCATCGTGGTGTCGGGATGTCTGATCGCCGTGGTCCTCCTGGCCGCTTGCGAATCTCAACAGCCCCGTTCGAAAAACCTGAACCGCTTTGGTTATCGCGGAGCCAACATTCCCTCCACGGTCACGGAGTTCGTGACGCCCGAGCCGACTCCCACTCCCGAGGGCTACACCGATGTCCAACCCACCGACCCGCTTGCCCCGCCGGTTCCGACTCCCACACCGGCGCCGCTGGTTGACACCGTGGCCCGCGACATTCCCTATGGCACACCCATCCCGGGCAAGGCGGGATTTGTTGCCAGTCCCCACTCCCCGTATGCCGGTTACGTGGATGTGAGAGGGTTTCCTCCAGGCACCGAGGTCAAATGCCCCTACTCGGGCAAGATTTTTTTGGTTCCCTGAAGCAACGCGTCGCCATCCTGGGGCCTGGGCTCATCGGGGGATCGCTGGCTCTTGCGCTTTCGCGGGATTGCTCGCCCTACCAAATCTCCGTGTGGGCGAGGAGCGGGTCGTCTGCCGCCGCCGCCGCCGCGCGTCTCCCGGCGTGCCACGTGTCAACCGATCCGGAAGAGGTTCTGGGCAACGTATCCGCTGCCGTCTTTTGCATGAATCCCGAGGCGATCATGCATTGCGCGGGCCTCTTTGCCGGATTCGTCCCTGCGGATGCCGCAGTGACCGATGCCGGCAGTGTGAAAGCGGGAATTTCCGCCTCTTTGAAAAAGCTTTTCGGCGGGCGTTTCGTGGGAGCACACCCGATGGCGGGTTCCGAGGAAAGCGGCATCCTGGCGGCGCGCGCGGATCTTTTTGAAAGCGCCCTCTGTATTCTGACGCCTGATGATGCAGCCCACCCACAGGCCGCGGCGCGCATCGAGGCCCTCTGGACATCGGCTGGATGCCGTTTGCATCACATGACACCTGCCGCCCACGATGCTGCCATGGCGCGGATCAGCCACTTGCCGCATGCCGTGGCTTCCGCGCTTGTTCAAGCGGCGCTCGCCGGCGCTCCTGGCCGAAACCAGCTCGCCGGAGGCGGCTACCGCGACTCGACCCGCATCGCAGCAGGTCCTCCCGGGCTTTGGACTGAGATTTTTCTTGCCAACAAATCCGAACTTTCCACCGCCCTTGCCGACGTCCAGGAGCGGTTGGAGACTCTCCGGGGCGCGATCGAGACCGGCGACCGCCAGGCAGTCCTTGATTTTTTAACACTCTCGCAATCCCTGCGCTCCACAACCCATTCATGAAAGCTTCCCAAGAATCCCTCCGCTCGAAACGCGCCCGGACGATCGACGCCGAAATGGCTGTTCCCCCCGACAAAAGCATCTCCCACCGGGCGGTCATGATTGCCGCGCTCTCGAACGGTCGCTGCGAAATCCGCAATTTTCTCGAGGGCGAGGACTGCCGCAGCACCGCCGCAGCCATGCGGCAAATGGGAGTCGTCATCGACAATCCGGAGCCCGGATTGCTTGTTGTGGACGGGGTCTCCGGGCGATTCACCCCGCCCGCCACCGATATCGACTGCGGCAACTCGGGCACCACGATGCGGCTTTTGTCGGGCATCCTGGCGGCGCAACCGTTCGCCTCGCGTCTCACTGGTGACGCCTCGCTGTCACGCCGCCCCATGCAGCGGGTTATCGATCCGCTCGTGTCCATGGGTGCGCAACTCCATGCCGAGAGCCCGAAATCCTGCCCGCCCCTCCGCATCGAGGGGTCACGCGATCTCAAAGCCGTGACCTACCGTCTTCCGGTCGCCAGCGCCCAGGTGAAAAGTGCCGTCCTGCTCGCCGGTCTCTTCACCCAAGGCACAACCACCGTGATCGAAAACGTCCGTTCCCGCGACCACACGGAGCGCATGTTCGATTTTTTCCTGATCAAAACGCGCCGCGAGGAGATCTGGGAAAACAAAAACTCGCCCAAGGACCGCCGCCTCGTCGAAATCCGCACTTCGATCGAGGGACCGCAAACTCCCGAGTCGATGGATTTCACCGTGCCGGGCGATATTTCCAGCGCGGCCTTCTGGCTGGTCGCCTCGGCCGCCCAACCGGGCTCCCGCCTGCTGGTCAAGGATGTCGGATTGAACCCCACCCGGACGGGTATCATCGATGTCCTGGTCCGCATGGGGGCCCGCATCCGGGAAGTGATCGAAACCTCGCTTCATGGCGAACCGGTGGGCAACATCGACATCAAAGGCACCCAACTCCGCGCCACCACGATTTGTGGTTCCGAAATCCCCAACGTGATCGATGAAATCCCGATTCTCGCGGTCGCTGCCGCCCTCGCCGAAGGCACCACCGTCATTCGCGATGCAGCCGAATTGAGAGTCAAGGAAACCGACCGCATCGCCGCTGTGGCTTCGAATCTCCGGGCCATGGGAGCCGAGGTGGAGGAATTCCCCGATGGCATGGCGATCACCGGCGGCCGTCCGCTGCACGGGGCTGTTCTTCCGTGCCACCACGACCATCGGATCGCGATGGCATTTGCGGTCGCCGGCCTTTTTGCCGATGGAGAAACGGTCATCGAGGACACGGCTTGTGTGAACACCTCCTACCCCGGCTTTGCCGAAACCCTCCATCTCATGCAGCGCGGGGGGCACGTGAAACGCCGCCACCGCCTTCTGGCAGGACTCTCGGGCGGTGTCGCCAAACCGGAGGCCCGGCAGTGACAGTCATCGCCATCGATGGTCCCGCCGCATCGGGAAAGAGCAGCGTTTCCCGCCGGATCGCGGCCACCCTCGGGTTTGCCGTTGTGAATTCCGGCGCCCTTTACCGCGCGGTGACGCGGGAAATGATCCTCCGCGGGATCGATGTCTCCCATCCGAATGACGTGGAACGCGAACTTCCACATCTCGGACTGGTTTGCGAAGCCGAACCCGGAGCGGATTGCAAAGTCCGCACCACGACAAGCATCGACGGGTCGCACCTTCGCGACGAGGCGGTGAATGCGCTTGTTTCGGGCTACGCCGCCCTTCCCGCTGTGCGAAGGTTCGTCAATGCCGAGCTCCACCGTGTTGGCGCCACCCGGCCGGTGGTGATGGAGGGCCGGGACATCGGCACGGCGGTTTTTCCCGAAACGCCCTTTAAAATCTACATCGATGCCTCTCCCGAGGTGCGAAGCGCCCGCCGCGCCCGCGAGGGCCTGAACGACCGGATTTCCGAACGCGACCGCCTCGACTCGAGCCGAACCGCCGATCCCCTGCGTGTGGCTGCCGGGGCTTTCGTTCTCGACACCTCCGACCTCGACCTCGACCAGGTCTGCGCCCGTGTCATGGACCATCTGGCCTCTCTGGGCCTTCCGTCGCGATGACGCTCGTCTACAACATCTTTTACAACCTTTCGAAGCTCCTTGCGCGGGTCTTCTTCGGCCTCCGGGTCATCCACCCCGAGCACATGCCGGAGAGTGGTCCACTCATCATTGCCGTGAACCATTCGAGTTTTGTGAATCCCCCGCTGGCGGGCATCTGCAGCCGTCGGGGAGTTTATTATCTTGCACGGAAGTCCCTTTTGAAATGGCCGTTTTTCGGCCCGCTTTTTCCCGCGATGAACGTGATTCCGGTGGACCGCGACGGGAATGACATGACAGCCCTGCGCGAGGTCATCCGCAAAATCCGGGATGGAAACGCGGTGGTTCTCTTTCCCGAGGGCACGCGCTCGCCCGATGGCCGCCTGCAACCGGCCCGCGCGGGTATCGGTCTTGTGATTGCAAAAACCGGCGCGCCGGTCCTTCCCATGCGAATTTTCGGGGCCCACGAGGCCTTTCCCAAAAATGCCAAATCCCTCCGCGCCCCGCAAATCACGATTGTTCTTGGCCGGCCGGTTCATTTTTCCCCGGCGGAAATCGACCAGTCCGACCGTTCGACCTACCAGCGTCTGGGTGACCGCGTGATGTCTGAAATCTCCGCCTTGTCGCTTTCCGGGCGGGTGTCCGGGATTGATGCGAACGCCCCATTGCGTAGTGTTTCCCGATGATTCGCCCGCACGACTTCCAATATGCCATGGAAAACACCCGCGTGGTTGTTGCGCCGAGTCAGGCGATCGAGACCTTTGGAACGACGCGGTTTCATTTTTCCCTTGTGAGCGAGTTGCTCGACGAGGTCGATCAGGTGCGGGTGCGTTCGGGAACCATCGAGGCCGAGCGCCCGCGCATTCTCTCTCCCGCGCATTTCAGCAAATTGCTTCTCGACGGTTTTGGCGACCGGGCGCGCGATTTTGCCGACTGGCTGGAGGCGAATCCCGACTCCGCCCGCATCCTGCGCTACGGTTTCCAGTTCCGGAAAACCGATCTTTCCGAGCGTGTTTTGCACGAACCGATGGAGGATGCCCTTGCGCGCCTGGAAGAGGAAATCCGCACCGGGGATGATCCGTTTGCCACCCTTATCGCGGGCGTGGACGATGTTTGGGAGGTGTGCCTGCTTAAATTCTCCATGGAAATGATCCAAAAATCCGCCGGGGAAAATGTGGCCGAATGGAAACGCCGCGGCTTGGCCTGAATTCAGTGTTCCCATTCCATGTTCTGAAAAGCTAGGTTGTGCGAATCATGTTTTGGAAGGCACTCACGATTGTTTTTATTGTGGCCGGTATCCTCGGAGGCACGATTTACGTCCTTCACGAACTCTACTACAAAGAGAAGAAATTGGACGTGGTGGAGCAAACAGCTCCGCCCGAGCCCACCCCCGAACCGACGCCCGACCCCGCCCTTGTTGCCTGGGAGGCTCTCAAGCCGCTGGCGGCCAAAAACACCCCGGAAGTCCGCGATGCCCTGACGACCTACCTCGCGGAGCATCCCGCCTCGCCCAAAGCGGCGGAGGTTGAAACGGCCCTTGGCCGCATCAACACCGCCCTCTTTCGCGACCCGGTTTCGAATCCCTCGCTGACCGTCTACACGGTTAAAAAAGGCGACTCGCTGGCCCGCATTGCCTCGCTTCACAAAAGCAATGCGGAGCTCATCCACTGGGCGAATCAATTGTCCTCGATCAATCTCCAGATCGGCCAGTCGCTCATCGTTCCCGGGTTCGACGCCTCCCTGGTTGTCGATCCCGCCCGCTCGACCGTCACACTTCTCAATGGCGGTGTGTTTTTCAAATCCTACCCGGCCGTCTCGATGCAGCTCACGGGGCCCGCCGCCAAAGGAGGCTTGGAAGCGAAGGTCGCCGACCGCCTCGCCCGCAAGGGGGAAACCCGTGTGGCCTTTGGCACGAAGGATTACGCCGACGCCGAGCGCTCGATCCTCATAGGGCCCGGCAATGTCGTGCTCCGCCCGCCCACGCCTCCTCCCGCCGAGGGAGCGGACCCCGCCGCCACCCCTCCCGCGACGACCGGCATCGTCCTTGCCGCGCCCGACTTCCAGGAGGTCTATGTCCTGGTGAAATCCGGCTCGCCCGTCACCTTCAAACCACAGCCATGAGCAAACACATCCTGGATTTTGAAAAACCCCTCGCCGAACTCGAGGCCCGCATCTCCGATTTGAAAAAACAGGCCGACGAGCGCCAGGTCGACCTCTCGGGTGAGATCGCTTCGATGCAGCAAAAGCTCGAGAGCATGCGCCAAGGCACCTATGGCAACCTCACTCCCTGGCAGCGTGTGCAAATCTCCCGCCATATCGCCCGCCCGTTCTTTCTCGACTACGTCCGCCTGGCGTTCACGGATTTTGTTGAACTCAAGGGCGACCGGCTTTTCGCCGACGATGCGTCGATGCCGGGCGGCCTGGCCACCCTCGATGGCATCCGCTGTGTGGTGATCGGCCAGCAGAAAGGCCGGGATATGAAGGAAAATCTCCTCCGCAACTTCGGCAGTCCCCATCCTGAGGGCTACCGCAAGGCCCTCCGCCTCATGCGTCTCGCCGAAAAATTCCACTTCCCTGTGGTCGCCCTCATCGACACCCCCGGCGCCTACCCGGGTATCGGTGCCGAGGAGCGCCACATCGCGGAGGCGATCGCTGTCAACATCCGGGATATGATGACCCTCCGCACACCGACCATTTCGATCGTGATCGGCGAGGGCGGATCGGGCGGCGCGCTCGGGATCGGAACCGCGGACCGCGTTCTCATGCTGGAAAATGCCTACTACTCGGTCATCAGCCCCGAAGGTTGCGCCGCGATCCTCTGGAAACACCGCAAACATGCCCCTGAAGCCGCCCAGGCCCTGAAACTCTGCGCGCCCGACCTCATGGAGCTCGGCTTGGTTGACGGGGTCGTGCCCGAGCCCCCGGGCGGTGCCCACAACGATCCCGGGCTCGCCGCCGCCAACCTGAAATCCGCCGTCTCCTCCGAAATCCGCCGTCTTGCGGCCACCCCGATCGACACGCTGCTCCGCGAGCGCTACGCGAAGTTCCGCAAGATGGGGGTTTTCCAAGGCTGAATGCCCCGCCGCAACGGGATGAAGATCATCGACCGCCACGTCGCCACCGGCATCCTGGTGACTGCCTCGCTGGGGGTGTTGATTTTGAGCCTCGTTCTGGTTCTGGGAAATATATTCAAGGAACTCTTGAATGTCCTGGTGAACAACCCGGATGTGCCGATTCTGACGGTGCTGGGCTTCATGGCGCTCGTGCTGCCCTTCTCGCTCACGTTCACGATTCCATGGGGATTTCTGACCGCGATTCTGCTGGTGTTTGGCCGCATGTCGGCGGACAGCGAGTTGATCGCCTTGCGGGCGAACGGCGTGAGTGTGCCGCGGGTGGGTGTGCCGGTGTTTGTGATCGCCGGGTTGCTCACGCTGCTGTGTTTCTGGATCAATATCGAGGTCGCGCCGCGGGCCGAGCAGGCGATGACGCGGGCGGTGGTGGACATCGCCACCAGCAATCCCACCGCGTTGTTCCGGGCGGACGAGGTGGTGGACGCCTTCCCCGACCGGCGGGTTTATGTCGGGGGGAAATCCGGCGACAGCCTGCGTGACATTCTTGTGTTTGAAATGAATGACGACCAGCGCGTGTCGAAAATGATCTTCGCCAGGGAGGGACGTCTCACGCCGGATCTGGAGAATTCGCGACTGCTCTTCCGGTTGTTCGATGCCCGCTTCGAGCAACGCGACAGCCGCAACCCCTCCGATTTCTCGAAAATCCAGCAAGGCATCGTGATGAAAGAGGGGGTTTTCCCGTTGGCTCTCGACAAGTTTTTTAAGGAATTCCAATCCAACCGCCGCCTGAGCTCCTACACACTGGAGGAACTCCTCCAGAAACTTTCGGGGGCGGATGGCAAAAAACGCCTGGAGATGCTGGTGGAGCTGAACAAACGGTTTTCCACCTCGCTTTCCTGCATCGCCTTCGCCCTGATTGCGATTCCGCTTGGCGTGACCACCCATCGCAAGGAAACCTCGGTCGGATTCGCACTCAGCCTCGTCGTGGCCTTCAGCTACTTTTTCTTCATTCTCATGGCCGACACGTTCCGTGGAAACGCCGCCGCGCATCCCCATCTGCTGATCTGGGTGCCGAATGTGGCGTTTTTCGCCCTCGGACTCTGGCTGTTTTTACGTCTCGCCCGTCGATGAGGACCCGTCGCCTGCCACTCCGCCTGGCCTTTCTGGCTGTCTCGCTCGCCTTGTTCCTGTGGGGTGGCTTTTTGGCGTGGAGGCAGTCGGAACGGGCCGATGCCACCGCGGTTTGGATGTCCTCGGCGGAAATCATCGAAGCCCCGGGCGGTCCGTTGCTGTGCATTGCCGACGGCGAGGGGCCCGCTGTTCTTGTCTTTCATGATGCACCGGGAGGCGCCGATACCGCCTGGCAGGCCGCCCGCTTTCTGACAGGGCAGGGATTCCGCGTTTTGGCCTTCTCGCGGCCCGGCTATCCCGGGTCGCCCCTGCGCGATTCGCCCCAGGCTCTCGTGCGCGATGTGGCAGCCATTCTTGATGCCGAAGACATTTCCCAAGCGGCGGTGCTGGCGATCGGCGAGGGGGCCTGGGACGCCCGGGATTTTGCCGCCGCCCACCCGCAAAAAGTCTCCAGCCTCGTTTTTGCCGGCACCCCTGCCGCCGAGCAAGCCACCCCGGCCCGGCACCTTCGCAAGCGCCGTCCGGTGGGCGAGTCGAGCCTGCGCCAGCTTGGTTGGCAACGGGATGCCGCGCGCGTCCGCAAGCCGTCCGGGCCATTGCCGGACGCGCTGGCCGTGCTTTGCCTGGCAGGCTCGGAGGACACCCTGGCGAACCCTGCCACGATGAGCCGCGATCTCGCCCTGCCCGCTTCGACCCGCCAAGCCGTCGTTCCCGGAGCCGGACATTTTTTATTCGAGGACGCCGGCTCGGACAATGCCCGCGCAGCCGTGATCCAATTCCTCCTCGCCAATCCCCCCCGCCGCGATGGATAGGCAGCATCTCACCACCTTGCCGGGAGGCGTTCGTGTCGCCACGTTGGAAATGCCCCATGCCCTCACGGTTTCGATGGGGATCTGGGCCCCGGTGGGAGGCCGCCACGAGCCGGCCCGCTTGAACGGCATCTCGCATTTCATCGAACACATGCTTTTCAAAGGCACCGCCAAGCGCTCGGCGCGCCGGATCAACGAGGATATCGAAGGCGTCGGCGGGGATATCAACGCCTACACCGCCGAGGAGCGCACTTGCTACTATGCCACGGCCGCCGCCGAGTTTTTTCCGCGTGTTTGCGATGTGCTCTGCGACATTTATAAAAACCCGCGATTCGCGCCGCGCGACATCGACCGCGAGCGAAGCGTGATCGCTGAGGAAATCCAGATGTATGAGGACGAACCGTCCTCCTTTGCCCAGGATCTGCTTCAGGCCATCCACTGGTCCGGACACCCGCTCGGGAGGCCGATCACCGGCACGATCGACTCGATTCAAGGCATGGATGCCGCCGCCTTTCGCGCCTACCGCGCCTCGCATTACCACGCCACCAACACGGTGGTCACCGCCGCCGGTCGCCTCACCCACGGGCAGGTGGTGGATCAAGTCGGCCGTCTTCTCGAGGGCCTGCCGTCCGCAAAGCCTCCCCGCGCAAACCCCTGTCCACCACCCCATGAGGCTCCCCGCTTGGCGGTGCGTGACCGCGATTTTCAACAAACCCAGTTGGCGATCGCCCTGCCGGCCTACAGCCACCGCGACCCCCGGCGCTTTGCCCTTCACCTCCTGCACGTCATTCTGGGGGCGAACGCCAGCTCGCGGCTTTTCCAGGAAATGAGGGAGAAACGCGGCCTCTGCTATTCGGTCAGCTCCCATTGGACCAGCCTCGATGATGGGGGAGCGCTGGAAATCTTCGCCGGCCTGGACCGCAAAAACCTTGAGCGCTCGCTCGGCATCATCTTGTCCCAATGCGGGGCCTTGGCCGCCAACCCGCCCGCAGCCGCGGAACTCCGCCGTGCAAAGGACTATTCGATTGGAGCCAGCCGCATGTCGATGGAGCGTCCCTCGAATCAAAGCCAGCGCCTCGGTAACAGCCTCTTCGCCCGACACCAACTGGTCGACCCCGAGGAGGTCAACAACGCCATCCGCGCGGTCACTCCCGATGAAATCCGGGACGTCGCCCGCGACCTGCTGCGCCCGGACCGTCTTTCCGTGGTCGTGGTCGGTCCGAAGCCGGACGAAAAAATGCTTCGACGCCTTCTGGGCCTCCCGTAGCGTTCCGCGCATGCAAGCGGTCATCTTCGATTGGGACGGCGTCGTCATCGACTCCTCGGCACAACACGAGCGCTCTTGGGAGCTCCTTGCCGCCGAACGCTCACTGCCCCTGCCGCCCGGCCACTTCAAGAGGGGCTTCGGAAAGAAAAACCAGCTGATCATTCCAGAAATCCTTGAGTGGTCCCGCGATCCGGCCGAGATCGATGCCCTCGGCCACCGCAAAGAAGAACTTTACCGCCTCCTCGTGCGCGAATCCGGCGTTGTGGTTTTGCCCGGCGCCCGGGAATTGCTGGCCGCGCTTCTCGAGGCGGGCATTCCCGCCGCTGTCGGTTCGTCAACCCCCCGCGCCAATCTGGAGGCCATTTTCGCCGCCACCGGCCTGGATCGTTTTTTTCAAGCCGTGGTCTGTGGAGACGATGTGCGCCACGGCAAACCGGCGCCGGATGTCTTTCTCCAGGCCGCCGCCCGCTTGCACACCCCCGCTGCGGCGTGCCTCGTGATTGAGGATGCCCACGTCGGCATTCAAGCCGCCCACGCCGCAGGCATACCTGTTCTCGCCGTGGCCACCACCCATCCGCTCGATGAACTCGCGACCGCCACGGCGGCCGTTTCCAGTCTGCGGGAGGCCGATCCGCCCTTTCTGCAACAGGTCTGGCGCCTCGCTGCCGATCGTCGCCAAGGCGGCTTTTGATAATCGGAATCTCACAATTGCCCAACGTCCTCGACAAATGAAAACAAAAATCCTGCCGCTGCTGGTGCTGATCGCCATGCTTGTTCCCGCCACGCTTTGCGCCGGGGACTCTTACATTTCGCAATATCAAGGCAAACGGCTTTACAGCTGGGACGGACAATACCTCTCAAGATACCAGGGACCGCGGTTGTTTGAGTGGGATGGTGAATACTTGAGTGCCTACCAAGGTCGGCGGCTTTACCAGCGGGACGGCGAGTATCTCTCGGAGTATCAAGGAAGCCGCATTTTGGAGATCGGCGGGAGATACATCTCACGCTACCAGGGCAACCGACTCTTCGAATGGGATGGCGAGTATCTTTCGCGCTATCAGGGCCCGCGGATTTTTGAAGTGGACGGGTCCATTCCCTTGCCGGTGCTGGCGCTGCTCGCTGCGGGAATGCTCTGATTCAAAACCCCGAGCATCGCCATCCCGGAATCACGCCCATTGGGAAAGTCCACCACTCTTGACAGCCGGGTGTTGCAAACATCCCGGCCTGCCTCTGGCAGCAGAATCCTTACCGCGTGCCGGGTCCTCCTGTCTAAAAATCCGTTTTCGGTTTAAAAAACCATGCCGATCTCGGCGCCGAGCACCAAGGCATTCGGGATCGAGCCGGTGCCTCCGGGGCGCACGACCCATTGAATATCGGGCATGATGTAGAGCCAGGGAGTGATCTGCGCGCGGTAGTCGCATTCGACGACCCATTCGGCCGTGGCGAGGTTCGCATCCGGCGATCGATCGGCTTCCGCCTCGGAGAGGCTCATGGTGGTCATCCAGGTTCCCAGAAGAATCCAATCGTTGTCGCGGCCGGATATGGCTCCCTGCCAACCCGCTCCGAAGGCGGCAAAAAACGGAAATTCTGCCACGTCGTCCTGCGGTGACAGGGTCAGGGCATACCACGCGGTCAAGCCTTGGCCGGATTGGCCAGGCTCATTCCAGAGTTTTTGCTGTCCGACAGTGTAGAATCCATAGGTCTGCTCGCCGCCGTTGCCCTGAAACCGGGGGGATTCCTGCGAGCACCAATAGGAGCCGGCGCGGTATTCGCCGGCGAGGTCCGAAGGGGACGGCATCCAAACAGCCTCGCCGATCAGCAACAGCCCATCACCGGCGCCGAAGCGCATGTCCAGACCATGATTGGCGACCACATCCACCGCTCCGGTGGCTTGAAAAATCCCCGCTTTGAATTCCATCGAGGGCCCGGGCTTGGCATGCACGAGGGCCGCCCAGGCGGAGGCCGGTGGCGTTGTGAAAAAGGTGTTGTCGCCAAGCACGGGCGGTGCGGGATTGATCGCTCCGGTGTAGAGTTGGAACATGTCGAGCGTTGCAAAATCATCGCCCACCGAAAAGCGCCCGAGTTTGGCGAGCCACTCGCCATCGGCCCATTCCTGCCTGACAAAAAGCTGGCTCCAAACAAAGGTGGGGAGAGACACGACTTCGGCCACTGCGAGCTCATTTCCCACGAATGTGTCGGACAGGTCGGTTCCGGACGTGTAGGCGATACTGGCGACGAATTCCCCGCCGTTCCAGCCGGCGAGTTTTTCCAGATCCGCGGTGAGTGCTGCTTGCACGGCTCCGATGTAGGCAAACCCGCGGGATTTTCCCCCCACGGGATTCCCCAGCAGATCGGTCACGAAAGAAGCGTCGATGGCCACCCCCTGCTCGTCCCAGGCGTTTCGCGGAGAGAAGTCGAACAACCGGGGGGCTGCGGCGAGGCGGGTCCACCCGGAGGCTTTGGCATCCAAGGGCACTTCGGCGAAGCCGTGCGGGAGAATACCCCAGCAAATGGCAGCCAAGGTGGAAAGACAAAGTCCGAAGCGCAAAGACACGGTTTTGGTTCAATCAAGTCGCCCGCCCCCGTCAAGCCGTGAAATGCAAAGATCGCGGCGTTGCCCCACAATCGCGCTTGCCACGCGAAGCCGCCTGCCGAAGATGAAGCCGCTATGAACGAAATGGAGGTTTATGCTCCCGGGGTGCGCCAGCCGGCGTATTTGCTGGGGTTGGCGCTCGAGTTCGACGCCATTCCACACCTGAATTACAAGGTCGATACCAACCACGACCTTGTTTATCTGGAGTCCAGCGGGCCTCTTCCCTCCAAGGAGATGTTGGCTTCGGTCTTTTCAAAACTGGGCCTGGAGAGTCGCTTCGTGGGCCGTCCAGCGGAGGTTTTTACCGATTTGAAGAAAACCCAGCGGTTGGCCTGAGAAATCGAAAAAATCGTTTTTCCAGGAGTTCAAGCGGTGCGCCGGCGGTTGCTCCAGACCCGCACCACACCCTTCATGCGGGTGAGGATGTAGTAAACGGTTTGGCTGCGAAGGCGCACCAGATCGGCCCCGACGATGCGCGGAACGAAATCGGCCGGCACATTGAGAATCTCCTCGGGGGTGCAACCATCGAGTCCCTTGCAGAGAATAGCTGTCATCGCCTTGGTGAGGGTTTGCACTTGCGGGCCCAGCGTGATGCGGAAGGCACAGCCCCCGTCGTCCCGGACTTTGAGAAAGACGCCCACCGTATCGGTGCATTCCTCGTCCTTGCGGACATCCTCGAGGTCGAACGCCTCGCCGTCGCGCGGCGCGTGCTTGGACGCCGAGGCGGCGTAGGAGATCAGCGACTCGCGCTTTTCCGCATCGGGCAGCGACTCGAAAAGCCCGATGATGCGTGTGAGGCCGGCCGGGATCATGCTCAGCCCCTCTCGATCGGGGCTCCGACCCGGTTGCCCCACTCGGTCCAGGAACCATCGTAATTCCGCACGTTTTTGTAACCGAGCAGATAGGTCAGAACAAACCAGGTATGGCTGGAACGCTCGCCGATCCGGCAATAGGCGATCACATCCTCGCCGGCGTGGAGGCCCGCCTCGGTTTCGTAAATCCGGCGGAGTTCGGTCTCGGACTTGAACGTGGAGTCGTCGTTCACCGCCATCTTCCACGGCACACTGGCCGCCCCGGGGATGTGCCCGCCCCGGAGAACGCCCTCTTGCGGATACTCGGGCATGTGGGTGATTTCGCCCCGGAACTCGCCCGGGGAGCGCACATCGATCAAGGCCCTCCCATCGCGGCTGTGAGCCAGCGTCTGGTCATAGAGCGCGCGGATTTCGTCGTCTTTGCGCTCGGCAAGGGCTGTGTAGCGGCCCTTGTTGAAATGCGGCACCGCCTTGGTGAGATGGCGTCCTTCGGCGACCCACTTATCGCGCCCGCCATCCATGATTTTCACCTTGTCGTGGCCGAAAAGCCGGAAGCACCACAGGGCGTAGCAGGCCCACCAGTTCGATTTGTCACCGTAGAAAATCACGGTGGTGTCGTTTGAGATGCCGTGCCGTTCGCAAAGGGTGGCGAATTGCACGGGTGTGATGTAGTCGCGGATCGTCTGGTCCTGAAGATCGGAGCGCCAGTCGATGTGAACAGCCCCTTGGATATGGCCTGTATCGTAAAGGAGGATGTCTTCGTTGCTTTCCACCAAACGCACCCGGGGATCGGCCAGATGCGCGGCCACCCACTCGGTCGAAACCAGCGCGTCGGGATGGGCATAGTTCTTGTCGCTCATGGGCGGAAAATAAACACACACCCTTCGCCGTGCAAGCCGGGTGATCTCCCCGGGGCGGGCGCAGGCGCGGCCGGGCCCTACAAGCCCCGTGCGGCGCGGAGTGCCGCCTCCAATTCGAACACCCGCCGCTCAAGGCGGGCGATCGACTGGTTTGCAAAAGCCAGGGCGTTCGATTTTTCGAGCAACCGCTCCTCGAGTTCCATGACGCGCTGTTGCAGGCTCACACGGGTCGAGACAGCCGCCTCCCGGGGATTCGGAAAAAACGGGGTGTCCTGAAAAAGATGGGTTTCTCCGGTGCAGCAATTGATGAGCGGCGTCATGGCGTCGATCTCGCCCATGCGGTGGAACTCCAGCAAGGCGCCCGGACTGGTCGGTCCGTAAAGGGGCTGTCCATCCAAGTCCACCAGCCAGTCCATGCGCAGTTCGGCGACCATCGGGGCCTTGGTCCAATGCACCCCGTCGCCCGAAACCGAGTCCTGGGGATTCACCAGTGCGGAATCCACCCACGCGCGGATTTGATCGAACGGCACGGGTCCGAACACCTCGCCTTCCGCGTGCTTTCGCAAAAACCAATCCGGGGAGTTGCCATCGGGCATCGGCGTTCATTGCCCGAGCGGCTGGTTTTTGGCAAGAATTCCCGGTTGCAAAATCGATTTTCTGGAAGCTCGCCGGCGCCTTCCTGCTTTGTCCGGCGGGCAGGTTGACACCCCGCCTGCCGGAAGGTATCGCAGTCAGATGCTGCCGTATCTTGTTCGCCGCTCGGTCATCGGCGTTTTCCTGCTCTTTTGCTTCAGTGTGGTGTCGTTCCTCATGATCACACTGGCTCCCGGCAGCCCGTATCCCTGGGGCGAGCTGAATCCGAAAATCACTCCCCAGGTGCGGGAGATGTTCCGCAAAAAGTTCCACCTCGACCGTCCTCTGCACGAGCAATATTGGCTGAATATGCGGGACCTGTTCACCGGCCGCCTGCGCAGCATCAAGGACGACCGTCCCGTCTTGGAGCGAATTGCCGAGCGGCTTCCCGCAACGATGATCTTGAATATCGCAGCCATCGCCCTCTCGCTGTCCTTCGGACTCTGGATCGGCATCGCCTGTGCGCGGCGCGCCGGGCAACCCTTCGACTCGGCGGTCTCGGTCGGCGTCTTTGTTTTTATTGCGATCCCGACATTCTGGATCGCGAATCTGGCCATCATCTGGCTCGTCAAGGGCGCGGGAATCCCCGTTTTGGGCACCCAATCGTTCGGCATCGCGTTCCCCGGCCCGGTCTCCGAGGGGCTTGACCGGATCTGGCATGTTTTGCTGCCCGCCTCGATCCTGGCGCTGGGCGGTATCGCGGTTCAATCACGCTACGTGCGCGCCAGCATGCTGGAGACGCTTCGCGAAAACTACATCCGCACCGCGATGGCCAAGGGACTCGATGGCGAGGCGGTCTTTTACAAACACGCACTGCGCAATTCGATCCGGCCTCTGGTCACGGGCATCGGCGGTTTGCTGCCGGCCCTCATCGGCGGTTCCGTGATCGTGGAAACCATCTTCGCCTATCCCGGCATGGGGCGCATGGGCTACGAAGCGGTGCTTGAGCGGGATTATCCCATGCTCGTCGCCCTCAATTTCATCGTGGCCGCGCTGGTCTTGGCGGGAAACCTTGTCTCGGATGTGCTCTACGCGGTCGTCGACCCCAGAGTGCGCCTCGAATAACCAACCTCTTTCTCCTTGCGGGAGGACATTGGCGGCTCTTCGCCCGCCGGTGGATTGAGGGTTGGTTTTTTTTGCGGGAGGCGTATCATCCCGCCCTCCCGCAGTCCGGCGGCCCGCCGCGACCGGGCCCATGACCCAAACCCTACTTCCTGTGGAATCCATCAAGCTTCGTGGTGCGCGACAAAACAACCTTCAAGGCATCGATCTCGAGTTGCCTCTGGGCAAGCTCATCGTCGTCACGGGGCCGAGCGGAAGTGGAAAATCGAGCCTGGCCTTCGACACCATCTACGCGGAGGGCCAGCGGCGCTACGTCGAGACGTTCAGCCCCTACACCCGCCAGTTTCTCGAGCGCATGGACAAGCCGCTCGCGGATGCCATCGAAGGCATTCCCCCGGCGATCGCGATTGAACAGGCGAACTCGGTGCGCACCACGCGCTCGACGGTCGGCACCATCACCGAGATCAACGACTATCTGAAGCTTCTCTTCCCGAGGGCTGCCAGTGCCGAGTGCCCGAAATGCCGCAAGCCGATCGTGCCCGGAACGCCCGGGGCGATTCTCCAGTCGATCGCGGCGGCCTTTCCGAAAAAGCCGTTTTTGGTGGCTTTCGAGGTCCCGGTGCCGAAGGACACGGCTCCCGCCGCGTTTTTTGAATTTCTCAACCAGCAGGGCTACCTCCGCGTCTGGCACAAGGGGGCGGTCCATCGCACCGACGGGCCCCCCGCGCTCAAATCACTTCCGGAGCGGCTGGTGGTCGTTCAGGACCGGACCGGGGCGTCCTCGCCCGATCGTGTCGCCGAGGCGGTCGAGAATGCCCTGCGCCTCGGCAACGATCGTCTTCTGGTGATCGATCCGGAGTCCGGCAAAACCCGCATTTTCACGACCGGTTGGCACTGCAGTTCCTGCGACGCGTCGATTCGGCCGCCCACCCCGGCCCTGTTCAGTTTCAACTCTCCGCTGGGAGCCTGTCCCGAGTGCAAGGGCTTCGGCCGGATCATCGGCATCGATATGCAGCGGGTCATTCCGGACCGCTCGCTTTCGATTTCCGAAGGCGTCATCAAACCCTTTCAAAGCGGCCAGTCGGCCGAGTGCCAGGACGACCTGATCCGCCACTGCCGCCAGCGCAAAATCGACCTCATGCGCTCGTTCGAGCGCCTGCCGCAGGCCGACCAGGATTTTGTCATCCACGGCGAACCCGGCCTCGATCCCAGGCAGGCCTGGGACTCGGGCCGCTGGTATGGAGTGGACGGATACTTCCACTGGTTGGAGAGCAAAACCTACAAGATGCACATTCGAGTGCTGCTCTCCCGCTACCGGAGCTACCAGCCCTGCCCGGCCTGCAAGGGCGGGCGCTACCAGCCCGAGGCGCTGAATTTCCGCCTCGCGGGGTTGACCATCGCGGAGGTGGGTGCCATGCCGCTGAACCGCCTGCTCCCGATGCTCGAGGAGCTTTCGTTTCCGGAATCCGATGCGAGCGCCCGGCTGGTGCACACCCAGGTCCGCTCGCGCGTGGGCTACCTTTGCCGCATCGGTCTCGGCTACCTCACGCTCGACCGGCCCACCCGCTCGCTCTCGGGCGGGGAGATCCAGCGGGTCAACCTCACAACGTGCCTCGGCGCCTCTCTCGTCAACACCCTCTTTGTGCTCGACGAGCCCAGCGTGGGATTGCATCCGCGCGATACCACGCGCCTCATCGAGATCCTGGAGGACCTCCGCGACAAGGGAAACACCCTTCTGGTTGTGGAGCACGAGGAGGCGCTCATTCGTGCGGCGGACGAGTTGGTCGATATCGGCCCCGGCCGCGGCATTCACGGCGGCAAGCTGCTCTATTGCGGACCGGCGCGGGAGTTCCATGCCCCCGACTCGCTCACCGCGGACTACCTCGAGGGGAAAAAATGTATTCCGGTCCCTTCGAAACGCCGCAAACCGGAGGGCCATATCACCCTCAAGGGGGTCACCCACCACAACCTCAAAAACCTCAGCGCGAAATTCCCGCTGGGCGTTCTTTGCGTGGTCACAGGCGTCTCGGGATCCGGGAAAACCTCCCTTGTGCGCGATGTTCTGCACAGGCAACTGATCGGCGAGGATCCCGCGGAGGACGAGGCGGCGGGATTCGTCAAATCGATTGCCGGCGACGAGGAGGTCGATGAGGTGGTCATGGTCGATCAGTCGCCGCTCGCCCGCACCCCGCGTTCGACACCCGCTGTTTATCTCGGGGTTTACGAGCACATCCGCGAGCTTTTCGGCTCCTCCCCCGCCGCTTTGGCCGCAGGGTTCACGCCCTCGAGCTTTTCGTTCAACACCGGCAACGGACGCTGCGACCGTTGCGCCGGCCTGGGATTCGAAAAGGTGGAAATGCAATTTCTCAGCGACTTGTTCCTCCGCTGCCCGGAGTGTGAGGGAACCCGGTTTCGCGCGCCGCTGCTCAAAATTCAAATCGCCGGCAAGTCGATCCACGATGTGCTGGAATTGACCGCGGCCGAGGCGGTGGAGTTTTTCAAACCGCTCGACAAGCAAGACCGCATCCTCGGTCCCCTCCGCCTGCTGGGCGAGGTGGGCCTTGAATACCTCCGGCTCGGCCAGCCGGTCAACGCGCTCTCGGGCGGGGAGTCGCAGCGCCTCAAGCTCGTGCACCACCTGATCCGCCAATCCCGTGAAAAAGCGCTCCTGATTTTCGACGAGCCGACCACCGGTCTGCATTTCGACGATGTCGCCCTGCTCGTGAAGGTCTTCCACCGCCTTGTCGAGGAGGGGAACAGCGTGATCGTGATCGAGCACAACCTCGAGGTCGTCAAATGTGCCGACTGGGTCATCGACCTCGGCCCCGAGGGGGGATTGGAAGGCGGCCGGATCGTTGCGGCAGGCACTCCCGAGGCCATCGCGCGGGTTGCGGAATCCCACACCGGCCGCTATCTCGCGCCCCTTCTTGAAGATCGAAGCCCGGTTCTCCGCGAGGAGCCACGGCGACCCCGCCCGGCGACCCCACCCGCCCGCTCGATCCGCGTGCGCGGCGCCCGCGAGCACAATCTCAAAAACATCTCGGTCGACATCCCGAGGGACGGCATGGTCGTCGTCACCGGTCTCAGTGGCTCGGGCAAATCGACCCTGGCATTCGACATTCTTTTCAATGAAGGCCAGCGCCGCTTTCTCGACAGCATGTCGGCGTATGCGCGGCAATTCGTCGAACAGATGGAAAAGCCCGACGTGGACTCGATCGAGGGACTTCCTCCCAGCGTGGCCATCGAACAACGCGTCACCCGCGGCGGTGGCAAATCGACCGTGGCCACGGTCACGGAAATCTACCATTTCCTGCGCCTGCTTTTCTCGAAACTCGGCACCCAGCATTGCCCGGATTGCCATGTGCCGGTTGCCCACCGCACCCCGACCGCCATCGCGGCGGAGGTCGCCGAACGCGCCGCCAGCGGTCCCGTGACGGTCTTTGCCAATCTGGTGCGCGGCCGCAAGGGCTTCCACACCGATGTGGCCAAATCCGCCGCCCGCCAGGGAATCGAAACCCTGATCGTGGACGGCGGGGAGGTGGCCGTGGAGGGTTTCCAAAAACTCGAGCGCTTCAAAGAGCACACGATCGATGCCCTCATCGGCGTTCTCGACAGTGCGGATGCCGCCCAAGCCGACGAACTCGTCCGCAAAGCCCTCCGCATTGGCAAGGGAACCGCCCGCATGGAGGACGCCTCCGGTCGCTCGATCACCCTGAGCACCGCGATGAACTGCCCGCAGTGCAGCCGCGCCTTTGAGCCGCTCGATCCACGCCTTTTTTCGTTCAATTCGCCCCACGGCTGGTGCCCGCATTGCCGTGGTTTCGGCGAGGTCTGGAAGGGACTCGGCGAGGATGGCGAATTTGAGACCGCCATCGAGGCGGAACTCGACGAGGAGCGCCGCCACGAGGGTTTGGAGGACGAGGAGCCGCGCCCCTGCCCGGTTTGCCAGGCGACCCGTCTGAATGAAACAGCGCGGAATGTCCGCATCGGAAAACACTCGATTACCGATCTTACCCGCGCCCCGGCCTGCGAAGCGCTCCACCTGGCGGACGCATTCCGGTTCGAGGGCTCCTCCGCGGAGGTGGCCCGCGACATTTTGTCGGAGATCCGCCAACGTCTGGAATTCCTTGCCAAGGTGGGTCTCGACTACCTCTCGCTCGACCGCAGCGCCAAAACCCTCTCGGGCGGGGAATCCCAGCGCATCCGCCTGGCCGCGCAGCTCGGCTCGAATCTCCGCGGGGTCCTTTATGTGCTCGACGAGCCGACCATCGGCCTCCACCCGCGCGACAACGAGCGCCTGCTCGACGCCCTTCAAACCCTCTCCCGCAAGGGCAACTCGCTGGTGGTCGTCGAGCACGACGAGGAAACCATGCGCCGCGCCGACCGCATCCTCGACCTCGGTCCGGGTGCGGGAATCCGTGGAGGCGAGGTCATCGCCTCGGGAACGCTTCAGGAAATCCTGGACAGCCCGGTCTCGCTGACCGGTCGCGCCCTGCGCGAGCCGATGCCGCATCCCCTGCGCGGCAAACGGCGCCCCAAGCCGTCCGAATGGCTCACCGTCAAAAAAGCCCGCCTTCACAACATCCACCATGAAACCGTCAAAATTCCGCTGCAGCGCCTCACGGTTCTGACCGGCGTGTCGGGCTCGGGAAAAAGCACGCTGATCCGTGGCATCGTGGTGCCGTCGGTGCGCGAGGCCCTGACGCGGCGCCGCGCGCCCGCGCACTCGGATTTGCACGCGGGCATCGAGGGATTCGAATCCCTGGGGGCCGTTCTCGAAGTCGACCAGTCGCCGATCGGCAAGACCTCGCGCTCGACGCCAGCGACCTACGTGAAGGTCTTCGATGAAATCCGCAAGGTCTTCGCCGCCCTCCCCGCCGCCCGCATGCGCGGCTATACGGGAAGCCGCTTTTCCTTCAACAACGAGGGCGGACGCTGCGAAGCCTGCCTCGGTCAGGGCGTCATCAAACTCGAAATGAATTTTCTGCCGGCCTCCTACATGCCGTGCCAGGACTGCGGCGGCCGGCGATACAACGCCTCCACACTCGAAATCCTCTACAATGGAAAATCCATCGGCGATGTCATGGAGATGACGATCGAGCAGGCGGCGGAGTTTTTCGCATCCCACCCGCGCATCCGCCGTCCGCTTTCGTTGCTTCAGGAAACCGGCCTCGGCTACTTGAAGCTTGGCCAGCCCAGCCCGACGCTGAGCGGCGGCGAGGCCCAGCGCATCAAGTTGGTGACGCAACTCGCCCGCCGGGCCGCTCCGGGCGAGGAGGAAATCCGCACCACCCGGCGCGGAAAATCCACTTTTTATGTCCTGGAGGAGCCGACCATCGGCCTTCACGCCCATGACGTCGCCCAGTTGATCGGTGTGCTCCACCGCCTCGTGGACGAAGGCGGCACCGTGGTCGTGATCGAACACCACCTGGATGTCATCGCCGAGGCCGACCACATTCTCGACATCGGTCCCGAAGCGGGTGCCGAGGGCGGGAAAATCGTGGTTCAAGGGACCCCCGAGGCCGTGGCGCTGTGCCCGGCCAGCCGCACCGCGCCCTTCCTGGCAAAAATGCTCCCGCCGGCCCCTTGAGTCGATACCCGGCGGTTTACTTCTTGCGGAAAAGGTAGTGGCTCACGAGCCACTCGTTGCCATCGCGGAAGCCCCACAATTCAGCGCAGGACAGGAAGAAAACCCGCCAATACGCCCGCCATTTGGCGGCCTGCTCCACCCCGTAGGTGCGCTCCAGAATCGGCGTGATGGCGGCTTCATTGGCATCCATGCGCTCGAGCCAGGCCTCGGAGGTGCGCTGGTAATGCGTGCCGCTCAGGCGCCAGTGGCGCAGGATCGACAGATCGTCCTGGAAATACAGCAACAGGTCATCGGACGGCATCGTGCCGCCCTCGAAGAAATACCGCGTGATCCAGTCCGAGGGATCGCGTCCCTCGAAGTGGTAGGCGAATTCGCGATGGGTGAAGATGTGGACGAACAGCCGCCCGTCCGTCCGCAGCCACCGGGCCACCTTGGCCATGAGAAGGCGGTAGTTTTTCATGTGCTCGAACATCTCGACCGACACCACCCGGTCGAAGGCGTCATCGCCGGCCTCGAACACATTCATGTCGGCCGTGACGATCCGCACATTGCGCAACCCGCGCCGGGCGGCCTCGGACTCGATATGGAGTTTCTGCGTCGCGGAATTCGACACCCCGGTGATGCGCGAGCCGGGATAGGTCTCCGCCATCCAGAGGGTGAGACTGCCCCACCCGCAGCCGAGTTCGAGGACATCCTGGCCGTCCGCGAGTTCGGCCCGCCCGCATGTGAGCGCGAGCATCGCCTCCTCGGATTCCGCAAAGGTGGTGGACTCGCCGGGCCAGTAGCCGGAGCTGTATTTCATGCGGGGTCCCAAGACATGCTGGAAAAACTCGGTCGGGACCTCGTAGTGCTGCTCGTTCGCCGCCGCGGTCTTCACCGCGATGGGGCTGCTCTTGAGCTCCTCCACAAACGCGGCCAAGGCCTCGCCCTGCGCCACCGCGTCGATTCTCGTCTCCTCCCGGATTTTCCGGCCAAGAAGATTGCGAATACCCAACCGGATCACGGCATCGGGCAGAAGATTGCGGGCCAGCAGGTCGTCGAGCGGAATCATGCGGATGCGAGAAAACGCCATGCAAGCCCCGGCGGCGAGTTCAACTTTTCGGAAACCACGGCACAAACGCACTGGTCCGCCGGCGGTAGTCGAGGTAAGCCTCGCCGCGCGTGGCCACCAGCCGCGCCTCGGCGGGAGGAATCCCCGTCACCCGCACCAGCAAAAAAAGCATCAGCAACGGGCTCAGCAGCCCCGCCCAGCCCCACGGCGAGCCGATGGCAAAGACCGCATAGGAAATCCACACCACCCATTCGAAAAAATAATTCGGATGCCGCGAGTAGCGCCACAATCCCAGATCGCACACCCGGCCCTTCGCCCGCGATTTGAAGTAAGCCAGCTGTTGATCGGCGATCGCCTCCCCCCCGATCCCGGTCAGCCACAGAAGCACCCCCGCGATTTCCAGCACCCCCACCCCCGGCAAGGGATTCGCACAGGCGACCGCCACCGGCAGGCTCAAAATCCCGATCAGCAAGCCCTGAAGAAGAAAAAATCCCAGAAACATCGTCCACGTCCGTCTGGGAAACCTCTCCCGGAGGGCCTGGTAGCGCGGATCTTCGACCGGATGGTGCCCCATCACCCTCCGGTGCAAGTGCAGGCCCAGTCGCAGGCTCCAAGCACAAACCATCGCCGCGATCAGCCCATTGCGCACCGCATGCCCGCTGCCGAACACCCCGTAAAAAACCGCCAGCGGCGCGAATCCGAAGGCCCACCACACATCCACGATCCCCGCATTGTTCATTCGCCGGGCAAAAAACCACACACCCGCCATCATCACCATGGCACCCCCACACCCCACGATCACAAGCGGCAGCGGATTCATGCCTTTACACCTCCCCGCAACACGCCTCCCCGGCAATCGCAAAATTTGCCCCTGTCGCTCGGCGCCCCCCCTGTAGCAGAATTCGAAACGAATTTCGAGGGCGTGCGATAAGCTTTGCCCGGCGATGCCTGCGAAGTGCCTCGGCGGCCAACAAAAGTTTTCCATGCCGTTGCGACGGGGTTTCTTTCGGCGTTGTGGGGACATCGTCCGCCCGTCGAAACTTTTTCAAAGTTCCGCTACGCGTGCGAGCGAGCGAGTCAAAGGACACAATAAACCTCTCCTGCTTATCCTGCTCCTCCTGTCTTCCTGTCTAAAAATCCGGTTTCGGATTCAAAGTTCCGCCGCGCGCGGGATTTAATATCCGGTGTGGTAGCCGCTCAGGGATTTTTCGGCTGGCGGATGTTGGCCATAGCCGCCCGGAATGGAATCCTCGTTGAGCTTGTAGCTCTTCTCCCCGCGGGCGCGGGCGAGTTCCCGGGTGAGCAGGAACCGGGTATAGTTCGAGAGACTGCCGAAGCCCATGCGCTCGGCCAATTCTCACGCGTCCCGCGTCGATTCCGGCGACAGCGAAACACTCGCGCACTATGTCGCCATATACCGCATGGTCCTCGTGCGAGACGGACACATCGTCGCCTCGCGCCAACTCCGCCGCAGCGACAAGCAAAGCCCGTTTTATCTCGGAGGCCACCCCCAACCGATTGTCCAAAAACTCCGGGAACAAGCCGCATGGCAGATTTTCGAATCGCTCCACCCGTAAAAAAATTTCCGTTTTGGCTTGGCTCGCGATTCCAAAAGTTCAATAAACATACTCTTCATTCCACTTAGATGAGAAGAAATCACCACTCCTTTTTAGCCCTCGCATTTTTAGTGGCTCAAGTCCTTTTCAACTCGGCTTACGACTCCATGGCCCAAACCGCAACATCTCGAGTTTTTGAAATTTACTGTTCACCGAGTCTGCCAAAGGAGACATCAGACAATATTGTAAGGCTGGTTAAAGAATTCATCGCCGGCAACAATGAGCCAAATATGAAAGTTGGTGATGTTCTGAAAATTTTCAATGGCGAGACGCTAATTCCCATTGGTAGTGAAATTAAAATTCCGAAAAAAGATCTGGTTTCCACCAGTTCCCGCTATAGAGAACAGAAACTTCGCAACAACGCAAGATCTGTCAATGACTTCATAAAATTCCTTCAGGAATCCAAACCGGAAACAAAGCGTAGTCCAATAAATCTTGCAAAAATTCTCTCCACGCGCCAAACCCAACCCAACACCCGCATCCTTATCATTGGATCGCCGATTTACCACGACGATATCGAATCCCACGACATGAGGCGCGGATGGTTGAGCGATGGTTACTTCAACCAACCTCCTCAAATCACCATCTTCAGCGTGCAAGGAAAGCAGGCCAACTTGCAAAATGCCCGAATCTCGATTGCCACAGTGGGGGCCCAATGGGGAGCGGGAGCGGAAGACAACCATCGGCGCGGGGTGGAGCGATTCTGGGCCATCTTCACCCAAGAAAACGGGGGAACGCTCGTGTATTTTGATCAGGCTGTTGAGGGAGGACTCAAATCTCTGATGGCTGAAAATCCTGCCGAGGTGGCCATCGTGCCCCCTCGCGACAAAGAGGACAAGAAATTGGCGATCTACACTGGGAAAATCGAAA
>CAMCXK010000028.1 GCA_945883435.1 Chthoniobacter flavus
TGCGGGCCCGGCGATTCAGGAACGGTGAGACTGGCGACGGCGTAGAGGTCACCCCGTTCGGTGGCGCTGGTGGGCAGTCCCATGCCTGGCAGACGGAATTTTCGGCCCGATTGCGAACCCGGCGGGATTTTCAATTTCACGCGACCGCCGGGGGTGGGCACGGTGGCTGTCGTTCCCAGAACGGCCTCCCATGCTGGTATCTCAAGTTCGTAGTAGAGATCGGCCCCCTCGATTTCGAAGTCCGGGTGGCGTTGATATTTGACCCGGAGGAAAAGATCGCCCGAGGATCCTCCGGAGGCACCCGACCCGCCTTGGCCCGCCAAACGGATGCGCTGCCCGTCGCGGATGCCTTTCGGAATTTTCACTGTGTAGGTCTCGAGCTTTTTGGAATTGCCGCGGCGGAAGGAAACTTGGCGCGACGATCCATTCATCGCCTCCTCGAGGGTGACGAGAAGATCGGCCTCGACATCCTGGCCACGCTGGGGCTCCTCCACTCCTCCGCGCGCGCCGCGCATGCCGCCGAACATTTGCTCGAAGAAATCGCTGAATCCGGTTCCGCCAAACTGAATGTCCTCCTCGAAGCTCCGACCGGGACGGCGGGTTGAAAATCCACCGGGTGACGTGCGTGACGAGAACCCGCCTTGCGGAGGGGGGCCTTGCTGCCAGTTGGCACCGAAGTCGTCGTAGCGCTTGCGTTTCTCGGGATCGCCCAGCACCTCGTAAGCCTCGTTGATCTCCTTGAATTTCTCCTCCGCCGCCTTTTTGTCCTTCGCGGTGTCCGGATGGTGCTGGCGGGCCAGTTTGCGGAATGCGGTTTTGATTTCGGCAGGGGTCGCGGACTTCGGGACTCCGAGGGTTTGGTAGTAATCGCGGAATTGCGCTGACATTTCGACGGGAATTTTGTCTCTCAAGTTTGCCACCTTTCTGCCATCTGTCCAACCCATGCTTGACATCCGCCTGATCCGGGAAAATCCCGACCACGTAAAATCGCGCCTGGCCACCCGCGCCGGCGACCATTCCACCACGGTGGACCGCATTCTCGCTCTCGACGCCGAGCGGCGGGCTGCCGAGACACGTCTTCAAAACCTTCAAAGCGAGCGCAACCGCCTCAGCAAGGAGATCGGCCGTCTTCGTTCGACGGGCGGCGATTCCTCCGGTTTGGAGGCCCAGGTCAAATTCCATGCGGACGAGATGCAGAGTCTTTCAGCGACCGCCGAGTCCCTGAGTGCACGGCAGCAAACCGAGATTCTTCAACTGCCGAATCTTCCGCAGGCGACCGTCGCCACCGGGGCCGATGCCTCGGAGAATCCTGTTCTTCGCACATGGGGGATCAAGCCGTCGATCCAGCAACCACTCGACCACGTGGCGCTCGCGGAGGGACTCGGATTGATCGATTCCGCTCGGGCCGCAAAAATCAGCGGCAGCGGATTTGCGGTTTACACCGGCGCGGGTGCCCGGCTGGAACGTGCGTTGCTGAACTTTTTACTCGACCTTCACACCCGCCATCACGGCTACACCGAGGTCGCCACGCCCTTTTTGGTGAAGCGCGATTGCATGACCGGCACCGGGCAGTTGCCAAAGTTTGAAGAGGACATGTATGGCCTCGATGACGGGAGCGCATTTCTGGTGCCCACCGCCGAGGTGCCTGTGACCAACCTTCACCGCGAGGAAATCCTCCCGCTCGCAGCCCTGCCGGTGCGCTATGCCGCCTACACCCCCTGCTTCCGCCGCGAGGCGGGGTCGGCGGGCCGCGAGACCCGCGGACTGATCCGCATGCACCAGTTCGACAAGGTTGAACTCGTCAAAATTTGCCACCCCGAGCATTCCGCCACGGAGTTGGAGTCTCTCACCGCCGATGCCGAGCGGGTTCTTCAAATCCTCGAATTGCCCTACCGTGTGATCGAACTCTGCACCGGAGACATGGGGTTCGGTTCCGCACGCACCTATGACATTGAAGTCTGGGCACCGGGCCAGAATGCGTATCTCGAGGTCTCGAGTTGCACGAATTTCGAGGAGTTTCAATCCCGCCGAATGAATCTCCGCTTCAAGGATGCCGATGGCAAAAACCGGTTTTGCCACACCCTGAATGGCTCGGGCACCGCCTTGGCGAGGCTCTATGTCGCCCTCCTGGAGAACGGCCAGCAAACCGACGGCACGGTCAACCTGCCGTCCGCCCTGCATTCCTATTTCGGTGACTCCCGGATCACCAAAGCCTGACTCATTGCTCGAGGAGGTCGGTCGCGCGCTGGAGAAAATTCCAAAGTCCTCCCGCCTTCTGGTTGGAGTGTCGGGAGGTCGCGATTCGGTGGTTCTGCTCACAGCCCTTCTGGAGTCGGGACGGCGCAACCTGGTGGTGTGCCATCTCGACCACCGGCTACGAGGAAGGGCTTCCTCCGCCGACGCGGCCTTCGTGCGCCGGTTGGCGCTCGCCCATCAACTGGTCATTTTGGAGGCGAGGGCGCGAACCGCCGGGTATGCGGAGGAAACCGGAAAGTCGCTTGAACTCGCCGCCCGGGAGCTGCGCCAGGCATTCTTCGCGGCTTGCGCCTCGCGGGCCCGTTGCCGTCGATTGGTTCTTGCCCACCATGCCGACGACCAGGTCGAAACCTGTCTTTTTCATTTCTTGCGAGGAACCGGTGCAGCCGGCCTGGCCGGAATGCGGCGGGTGAGCCATCGGGACGGACTGGACGTTTTTCGCCCGATGTTGGATGTCGACAGCTCCGCCATCGAGGCGTTCGCCCGGGAGCGGCGATTGAAGTATCGCACGGATGCGTCGAACACCTCGCCCGCGCACACGAGGAACCGCGTTCGGCACGGGATCCTTCCAGCAATCGAAGCGCACTGGGGAGGGGGCTTCCGTTCAGCGATCCGGCGAGCGGCGGAGATTGCCCGCGACGAGGATGATTGGATGGATTCCCTGCTCCCGCCGACGGGTGATGTGCTCGATGTCAAAGTTCTCCGCTCCCTTCATCCGGCGGCACGTTCCCGGATGGTTTTGCAGTGGTTGCGGGTGTCTGGAGTTTCCGAGGCGGGGTATGCGGAAACCCGTCGTGTGCTGGAGTTGCTCAATCCCGCAGGCATTCCCGCGAAAGTCAACCTGCCCGGTGCGCTTCACGCGCGACGCCAATCGGGTCGTATTTTTCTCGAGGGTCCATGAGATTGCGCTTGGCACTCCGGTCCGGTTGGCAGGCAGCCCGTTCCAACTTCGTGCCCGGGCTCATCCTCCAAGCCGCGATGCTGGTCTTTTTGACGGCCTATTTGTCCCACGATGGGTTTCGCGATTTTTTAGACCGCGTGGCTGTGGTCCGCCGTGAAATGGATTATGGATTCGCTTTTCTCAGTAATATTTTTGCGGGCGCAGTGCTGCCTGAAATACTCCGGATTGTGGTCTTTCAAAAAGGTCGCATTTCCAAGGTGAACGTGGTGGGCATTTTAACCGTGGCACCGGTGTGGGGAGTCATGGGTGTGGTGGTGGATTTTTTCTACCGATGCCAGTTGGCATGGTTTGGCGACAGCGTGGCTCCACTGGTGATCCTGACCAAGGTCGCCGTCGACCAGTTCATCTACAGTCCGTTTTTTTCGAATCCTGTCATCAATGCCTACCTGACCTGGAGGCAGGCGGGTTTCCGCTCGTGCGCCTTGGACGAGATATTTTCATCCGCCTTCGTTTTCGACCGTTTGTTGCCCGCGCAAATGGCGGGATGGACGGTTTGGATTCCCGGGGTGAGTCTTGTTTACTTTATGCCTCCGCTTCTTCAAATGCCGGTGGCGGTTTTGATCGGATGCTTCTGGTCTCTGATTTTGACGTCCATCCAGGACAACGCCCGCACTCGATACCCGGCCGTTTGATCTTTCCCGTTTGCGCGTTCCGTTGATCCCGCTACCATCCGACCATGCCTAAAGACGATTATGTGTCCACGCCCGGCGTGGTGGTGGATGTTCTCCCGGGAACCCTGTTTCGCGTGAAGTTGCCGAACGATCACGTCGTGCTCGCCCATATTTCGGGAAAAATGAGGAAAAACTTCATTCGCATTGTGCCTGGGGACAATGTCACCGTGGAAATCTCGCCTTATGATTTGACAAAGGGACGTATCACCTTCCGGGAATCAGGGGCTCCTCCGTCGTCCTCTTACAAGCGCTCCCGCTGACTCACTCCAGGCAACCCCTTCTCGTCTCGGATTCATGATCGCGGGAATCGATCTTGGCACCACCCATTCGCTTGCGGGTCTTATGTGCGACGGTCTTCCGGTGCTTGTTCCCGACTTGTCGGGACGGCGGCTGACGCCCTCCGTGGTCTGGTTTCCACAGGATGCCGAGCCAGTGGCCGGGTGGGAGGCGATTGAGGCGATGGCGCATGATCCCGCCCGCGTGATTGCTTCATCCAAGCGTTGGATCGGGCGCAGGGTTTCAGGCGGCGATGTTCCAAGCAGGGCAGGGGAACCCGGCGCCGATGGAATGTTTCGACTGCCCCACCGTGAGGTTTCCGCCGAGGAGGTGGCCGCCTGCATCTTGCGGAAGTTGCGGGGCGATCTCAAACGGTTTGCCGGCGCGGATGTGAACCGCGCGGTGATCACAGTGCCCGCATATTTCAACGACGCCCAGCGCAGCGCGACGAAGCGGGCCGGCGAGGCGGCCGGGTTTGTCGTGGAACGCATTTTGAGCGAACCGACGGCGGCGGCTCTGGCCTATGGTCTCGACCGCCTCGGGATGAGCGCTCGCGTGGCCGTTTACGATCTGGGCGGGGGCACATTCGATGTCTCGATTCTCGAGCTTGACCAAGGGGTCTTTGAAGTTCTGGCCACCAACGGCAATACCCGTCTCGGAGGAGACGATCTCGACAAGGCCCTCGCGACCTCTTGGGGGATCACCCCTCCGGAAGCCGAGAAAATCAAATGCCTTCTCGGCGGGACGGACCGGGTGGATTTCCAGGGACATGTTTTCAACCGTGCTGAACTCGATGCCATCTGCCGCCCGCTCATCGAGTCGACGCGTCTCCACTGCCAAAGATCGCTGGCCGATGCCGGCCTGAGTGCCTCCGATCTGGATGCCGTGGTTCTGGTGGGAGGAGCCACGCGAATGCCGCTTGTTCGCTCTTTTGTGCAGGAGATTTTTCAACGTGAACCCGACGTGAGCCAACACCCCGACGAGGCCGTGGCGCTGGGGGCAACGATTCAAGCAGGGATTCTCGAGGGGGCGCTTTCGGCATTGACCCTGCTGGACGTGACTCCTCTCTCGCTGGGCATCGAGACATTCGGGGGATTGATGAATGTTTTGATTCCCCGCAACAGCACCATTCCCTGCAAAAAAGGCGAGATGTTCACCAACGCCGTTTCCGGGCAGGCGGAAATGCGTATCTCCATTCTTCAAGGGGAACGCGAGATGGCGCGCGACAACTGGAAGCTCGGTGAACTCGTCATTCCTTTCCCACCCTCGCCCAAGGGTCAGGCGCGTGTGGGTGTGCAATTCGAAATCGACGCAAACGGCATCTTGCAAGTCCTGGCCCGGGACACCGCCACGGGAACCGACCGCTGCCTGGCGATCTCCAGCGCGGTGGATGTGACGGATGAGGCTGTTGAAAAAATGCTGGGCGACTCCTTGGAACATGCCATTTCCGATGTGGACGAACGCGTGTTCACGGAGACCCGGATCAAAGCCCTGGAGATGCTTCCCGCTCTCGAAATCGTGCTGGCCGGACTGGGCGAGGATTTGGAGGCATCGATCCGGCTCAAGGTGGATGACTTGGTGTCCGCCATTCATCGGGCGATTGCCGCGCGGGCGACGCAGGAACTGAAATTATTGATTCGCGACCTTGATATTCTCACCGAGCCACTGGCGGCCGAGTTTCTCGAAAAGTCGCTGGACCTGCGCGATCCCGGCTAGCCGCGCTACCTTTTCAGCAGCCCGTAGAGAACGATGCACCGGAGGGCGCTCACGCCGTCGCGCCAACCGATTTTTTTGCCCTCCGCGTAGGTTCGGCCGTGATAGGAGATCGCGACCTCGTAGATACGGGCTCCCGCACGGGCGATCTTGGCGGTGACCTCGGGTTCGAATCCAAACCGGTCTTCCACAAGATGGATGCCCTGGATCAATTCCCTCGGGAAAACTTTGTAGCAGGCCTCCATGTCGGTGAGGTTCAAGTTGGTGGCCATGTTGGAGAGCAATGTGAGAAGCCCGTTTCCCACCGAGTGCCAGAAATAAAGCACGCGGTGCTCGTGCGAACCGATAAAGCGGGATCCAAAGACGGCGTCCGCCTTTCCGCTCCACAGAGGACGGAGGAGGGCGCTGTATTCCGCGGGATCGTATTCCAGATCGGCATCCTGAATCAGGACATAATCTCCACGGCATTCCCGGATGCCGGTGCGCAGTGCCGCTCCTTTGCCCCGGTTGAACTCATGGCGGAATACGCGGACCCGGTTGTCGCACGCGGCAATCTCCTGCACCCGCTCGGCGGAGCCATCCCTGGAGCAGTCGTCCACCACCACAACTTCCAGAACACTTGGCTGATTCAACACCGCTTCAATAACCCGATCAATCGTGTCCCTTTCGTTGTAGAGAGGAATGACAACGCTCACGCTTTTCAACTGTGCTGTGGAATCGGCCATGGCACGGCAATCGACACCCCGGATCCGTTTTCGTCAACGCCGAACCTCGCCGCAAAACGCCCCCAAGCTTGTCCGCGAGGGATGTCATCTTCGCGCTTTTCGAAGGCCCTTGCTTCCTCTACCAACATCGCCTCATGAGTTTTTCAAATCCCTCTCAAGTTTCCGTTGGCATCATCGGCTGTGGAAACATCTTTCCCGCCTACGTCCGTGGATTGCGAATGTTCCGGATTCTGAATCTCAAAGCCTGTGCGGATTTGAACCCCGATTCCGCCAAGGCCCGGGCCGAGGAATTCGGGATCGAGTCGCGAACGATCAACGGTCTGCTGGCCGATCCCACCATCGACCTTGTGGTCAATCTCACCGTGCCCCAGGCGCACGCCCGTGTGGGAATGGACATCCTCCGCGCTGGAAAGCACGTTTACAGCGAGAAACCGCTGGCGATCGATCTGGACGAAGGGGCCCAGCTTCTCGACCTGGCCCGCGAATCAGGACTGCGCGTGGGGTGCGCTCCGGACACTTTTCTCGGTGCGGGTCTTCAGACCTGCCGCAAGCTCATCGACGACGGCTGGATCGGCACTCCGACTTCCGGCACCGCATTCATGTTGCAAGCCGGTCCGGAATCGTGGCATCCCAACCCCGCTTTTTTTTATCAAAAAGGCGCAGGCCCCCTCATGGACATGGGACCTTATTACGTCACCGCACTGGTGCACCTATTGGGACCGGTTTCCTCGGTGACGGCGGTGACCTCCGCCCCGCGCCGCGAGCGCCTCGCCACCTGCAAGGAGCAATTTGGAACCCTTCTGCCGGTGGAGGTTCCCACCCACTACAGTGGAAGCCTTGTTTTTGCCTCGGGAGCCGTGGTGTCCATGACCATCAGCTTCGACGTTCACTCCCATCGGCACTCGCCCATCGAAATCTATGGTTCTGGCGGCAGCCTTGCGGTGCCCGATCCGAACACCTTCGGCGGCCCGGTGTCCGTGAGACCTGCGGGATGCAAGGAATGGGGGGAAATCCCCCTCGTTCACGGGTATCCGGAAAACTCCCGGGGCATCGGCGTGGCGGATATGGCGCATGCCATCCGCTCGGGACGTCCCCATCGCTGCGATGGGGCGTTGGCATTCCACGCCCTTGAAGTCATGCAGGCCTTTGAAAGGTCGAGTATTCTTGGCCAACGTGTGGAGATCGCGCGTGCCTCGGCCCAACCGGCGGCCTTTCCGCTGGGGTTGCTGCCCGGAGTCCTTGACGAGTGATCTGGTTGCGGCAGTCTCGCCAATATGAGCGCCCCATTCACAACGGCCGTTTTTCGTGAACTTCTCGACGCGCATGCCACAGCGAGGGTTGTCTTTCAGTTGCCGGATGGTGGCTGGATTCCGGCGCATGCCCATGTGACCGAGGTTGGTCGAATCGATTACACTTTTCTGGATTGTGGAGGCACATCGCGAAAGTCCTCCGCTTGTCGCCTGCAAACGTGGGTTGCGGAGGACATCGATCACCGACTGCCTGCCGGAAAATTGTCCTCGATTCTCCGGCGGGCCAGCGAAGCGCTGGATTTGGAGGCACTCCCGCTGGAAGTCGAATACGAAGATGGTCTGGTCGCTCAGTTTCCTGTCGAAATTGCCGGCTTGTCTGGAGACGATCTGGTCGTTTCCTTGGGGTGGCGCCACACCGACTGCCTGGCCAAGGATGTGTGTCTGCCGCAGGCGGGCTGCGGGGAGGGGACGGGTTGCTGTTGATTGTCCGCGGTGAATTCCCGGTCCTTGTCGTCTCCAAGGCGAACGGATAACCAATTTCCATGGCACTAATCCACATCAACCGGGACCGGGAGTCGCTCGGCAAATTTACCGAGGTCGAGGTCGCCGAAGGTCTTCGCTCGGGTCGATTTCTTCCGGGCGATCTGGCTTGGCAGGAACCCATGGAAACTTGGATGCCGCTTTCGACATTCGCCCGTTTGGTGGATGACCCTGCCGAGGTGGAACAGACCCCGCTGCCCGCAATACCAACAACTCCTCCCGAGCCCGCTTGGGAGCGGGGCGAGGGTTTCTTTCGACCGGGTGACCTGCTCGCCTCGGTGCGCCAGATTTTGGCGGAACCAGTGCGCACTTTTCAAGCCCTGCCGGCAGAGGGCGGCCTTTCCAAACCCATTCAAATGGCAGTTCTGTCCGGGTGGTCAACCGGGGCCGTGGCGCTCGCCTACCAATTCATCGCCGCGCTTATCAATCCCGAGATGTTTTTCGGGGAGGCCGCCAAATCATTAACCGCGCCTCTCATGGCCGTTGCCTTTGCCGGGGCGTGGATTGTCATGCCTGTCTTCATCATCCTCGGAGTCTTCCTCTCCGCAGCCTCATTTCACCTCGGCCTTGTGCTCACCGGCGGGGCGAGCAAACCCTTTGCGGCGACTGTTCGGGCCTTGGCCTACGCGATGGCGGCCACCTCGGTTTTGCAGATCGTGCCCTTGTGTGGTGGCTATCTTTACCCCTTGGCGAATGTGATCTACTCCGTGCTCGCCTTGCGGGAGGTTCACCGGACCGACCTTTGGCGTGTGGTGGTGGCCGCGTTGCTCGTCTTTTTGCTCTGTTGCGGGGTCTTCGTCGGAATGGCAACCGCTCTCGGTGCTGCCATGGCCGCGATGAACCTCGTGCCGTGATTGCCGCGGGGTGCATTCGAGCGCCCCTTGCCTGAGCAGTTCCCGCCCGCCGCTCCAAGTTGGTCCAATCCGGTTTACCTTGAAACCTATATTTTTTGTGTCAGCCGTTGCTTCGCAGAGGCGATGACCAGTATCGAAGTAAATCATCCAACATGATTCAAAACCCCATCCTTCCGGGCTTCCGGCCTGATCCCTCAATTGTCCGGCAGGGGCTTGATTTCTACATTGCGACAAGCACCTTTGAGTGGTTTCCCGGGGTGGCCTTGCACCATTCGAGGGATTTGGCGCATTGGAGGCCCATTGGTCATGCTTTAACGCGATCCTCCCAGCTGGAATTACGAGGTGTGGGAGACTCTGGAGGTGTTTGGGCTCCGTCTCTGAGCTTTGCGGAGGACAAATTCTGGCTGATCCACACAAACATCCGCCAGCGTCTCACAAATTTTAAAGACATTCGGATTTTTCTCTCCACAGCTCCTGAAATTTCCGGCCCATGGACGGATCCCATCGCCCTTGATTCGATTGGTTTCGACCCTTCACTTTTTCATGATGAGGACGGGCGAAAATGGTTGGTTAATATGGTATGGGATTTTCGGAAGGGTCGCAGCCGGTTTGCGGGAATTGTGCTGCAAGAATTCGATGTGCGATCCGAAAGTCTGATTGGCCCACGCAAAAAAATCTTCGAAAAGCCGGTCTTGATCGAAGGTCCCAACCTCTACAAGCGCGGTGGGTGGTATTACCTGATGCTTGCAGAAGGAGGCACGGGTTGGAATCACGGGATCTCCATGGCTCGTTCCCGCTCTCTTTGGGGACCCTATGAGGAGGATCCCCATGGGCCTTTGCTGACCACGCGCGACACGCTTGATTCTCCACTCCAAAAAGCAGGGCATGGTGAACTGGTCGAGACACCCTCCGGGGAATGGTATCTGGTGCACTTGGCCAGCCGCCCCTTGCCTCCCAGCAGGCGTTGTCTTCTCGGGCGGGAAACCTGTTTACAAAAGGTCGAGTGGACAGCCGACGGTTGGTTGCGCCTGGCCGGTGGCGGGTGGCATCCCAAGCTGGAATGGCCCGCCCCTCAAGGCTTGCACGCCCAGCCTTGGCCTGCGCTGTTGGAACGCGAGGATTTCAATGCCCCCAGCCTTGATTCTCGATGGAGTGCACTCCGGGTGCCAATGGAAAAATCATGGATTTCACTCGCCGAGCGACCGGGGTGGTTGCGTTTGCGCGGGCGAGATTCACTGCATTCCTTGTTCGAGCAAAGTCTGGTCGCCCGGCGCATCGAAGAGATTCCCCTGCGCATCGAAACCCGATTGGATTTTGAACCTGTAGGTTTCACCCAAATGGCTGGTCTGATCGTCTACTATGACACCCGAGGACATTATTACCTGCGGGTCACTTGGAATGAAAGCCATGGCAAGGTTCTCGGTGTCGTATCGACAGACGAAGGTTCATACGATGAGCTGGGAGACATTGCGATAGGGAACTGGTCATCAATTTATTTGCGCGCCGAGATTCAGCGGGAGGTGCTGTGTTTTTTTGCGTCGGCAAACGGAAGTGATTGGATTGCTATGGGACCGTCGCTGGATGCTTCCAAGCTTTCGGATGATTACGGAGCGGCCTTGCGCTTTACGGGTGCGATGGCGGGTGTGTGTTGTCAGGATGTGGGAGGCGATCGATCGCATGCGGACTTCGACTATTTTCAGATGAGTCGACTGTGACATCCCGAGTTTTCCTCAAGCTGGTTTATCGGTTAATCCGATGCCGTCTTGTTTCGGACAGTTTAAGACTGCTGGATGAAATTATGCGTTGCCTTATGAAGCATGCCGTTCTGAGTTATCTTTTGAGTGCCGCTCTTTTGTTCGTTTGTTCGTTTGGCCAAAGTTTGGCTATGGCTTCCGAGAATCGCGATTCTGTTTGGCAATGGTCTGTTCCATTGGAAGGAATGGGACTCTCCTCGGAGACGAATGATTATCCGAGGGCGTTCCTTTATATTCCTCCCGAGGCAAAGCATCTGCGCGGGGTTTTGATCGGACAGCACAACATGCTCGAAGAACCTATTCTGGAACACAAGGCGGTGCGTGCCGGATTGGCAGATGCTGGGATGGCTGCGATCTGGGTTTCACCACAATTTCAAGGTAGTTTCAATTTCACGGAACACCCTGATGGGCCGGTTACTTTTCAGGAAATGCTGAACAAGTTGGCCGATGTCTCCGGCTATGACGAACTCTCAAAGGTTCCTGTGGTCTGGATTGGTCATTCCGCAATGGCAAATGCTCCTTATCATTTTGCTGCATGGGATTTGAAAACGCATGGAACCGCTGCCCGGCGCTGTGCGGCGGGGATTTCCGTAAAAGGCTATTTTCCAACTCATAAAGAAACTGATCCCGACTACTCGGATGCGGACTTGGCAGGCGTTCCGATTCTTTACATCGAGGGCGAGTATGCCGATGCACACGGGCGGGCCGGAAGTTTTCTCAAAATCCGCAATGCGACTCCGGGTTCCATTTTTTCATTTTTAGCAGATGTCGGCGGAGGCCATTTCGACTGGAACAACAACATTTGTGAATACATCGGCATGTATCTCCGCAAGTTGGGTGAGTTCCGTTTGCCGGAACGCGTGGATGCCAAAGATGGTGGGGTTTTAAAGACGATTGATCCGGCGAATCAAGGCTGGTTGGCGGAGCGTTGGCACAAAGACAAACCTGCGGAATCTCAGCCTGCCGATGTTGCGACCTATGCGGGGGATGCGAAGCAGGCGTTCTGGTATTTCGATAAGGAACATGCGAAGGAGACATTCCAGAGACAATCCGCCAAGCGAGCGAAGCGCCAGTTGCTCGCCTATACTCAAAACGGATCTCTCTTGGAACAGCGGGAAACGCATTTTCAAGTGCAACCTGCATTTCTTCCCTGTCCCGATGGGGACGGCTTAACATTTCAACTGGGCACAACTTTCCTGGACTCTGTCCCGGCGGTCAGCACGCGCTTGTCTGGCTGGACGGGACTTCCCGTTGGAACACCTCTCGGGCACTCGTCAAAAAGTCCGGTTGTCATCGAACGCATTTGTGGCCCCGTGGAAAAGATTTCAGAGAACACCTTCCGGATCGCCTTCGACCGCGTGGGATTGAACAACCGCATCAAACAATGGCGTTCCCGGGACATTTGTTTGCAAGCAGTGCACCCCGGCGATGAGGAGTATGCGGGTGCTGTCCAGCAGGCCTTGATTCGCATCCCTCTTCCGCTCACTACCGGAGCTCCCCAACTGATTACCTTTCCCGAAATCCCGGACCAAAGCAGTTCCACAAAGTCTATTTCCCTTGCTGCAACAACCACTGCAGCGGAGAGCTTTCCTGAAGCCAAGGTCGGCTTCTATGTCCGTGAGGGGCCTGCAAAAATCGAAGGAAATCAACTGGTATTCACGCCCATCCCTTGTCGTGCGAAATTTCCGGTCAAAGTTACCGTGGTTGCTTGGCAGTATGGTCGCACCATCGATCCCAAATTGCGGACCGCCGAGCCCGTCGAAAGGACCTTCCACATTCTGGCGCCTTCCACGCATGAGTCGTGGCTGGAAAATTCCGAAGCCTCAGCAGGTCCGCCGCAGGCGTGTCACAGCCCCCATTTGCCACTCTCTCGCGTTTTAAAAGATCAATGCCATTGCAACCACTCGATGAACCATGCCAACTAAAATTGTCTCCCAAATTCCACCGCCGACCAATCCAAGCGACCGATCTCGGAGCTGCGAAGCCCCGCAAAAGCGGCGATGGCAAGATAAGGAACCATGTCCGCCTCGGAACTTTCCAACAGCTGACGCATTTCCTCCGGCGTGAAAATCTGCGGAGCCACATAAGCCTCGCGCTTCTTGTCCAGACCAGCCGCCGCGGTCGGCCGGTCCTGCCGCAGATAGGACTGTTTCTGCGCCCAGAGGAAGAACGTCCGCAAGCACGTGATGAAATTGTTCTTCGTCCGGGCACTGCCCCTGATCCCGTCAATGAATCGCCGCAGTGCCTGCACGGGAATTTCGTGCAATTGTTCTGCGGCGAAACTCCGGCCGAAACCGGTCAACAGTTGCCGCACCGTCTGAATGTGGCGGGATGACAACCCCGACTCTTCCTTCAGCTTGATGTATTCCTTGGCTGCAGCCTGCGCATTGACCGTGGTCAGCTCCTTGAGCAATTGCGCCATGCAACTCGCCTTGGGGACCATGGGCGTGCCGAGCAGTGCCTGCCGCGTATCGGCCCATTCACGAATGGCAAACGGCAGGGAAACTCCGAACTTTGCCGCGATGGACTCCGCGTCCCGCAGGACACTGATGTCCAGAGGCGTGATCTCCGATGCACGGGCGCCGTTGAGCAGCGAAATATGGACCTGCTGGGCGTAAGCTTTGGCCTTCTGCGGATCGGCCAGTGTCTTGGTCTGCTTCTCACCCAGCTCATACCAGCGCACTTGGTAGGAGCGGTAGCGCGAGCGTTTGCGGCGCAAAGGATAGATCCTGACTTCAGACGATCCGTGGCCTACGACGTGAACGCGATGCATATGGCATCGCGGTGGTGTCAACGGTTGGTATGAAATTTTGCATGAAACCAAACCGCCATTTCCTCCACAACTACCTGCCCTCGCGTGACATGCGATGGCGGAGCCTACGGGGCTCGAACCCGCAACCTCTGCCGTGACAGGGCAGCGCTCTGACCGATTGAGCTAAGGCTCCTTGAGGAGCCGATGAGAATAACTTGCCGCTCGGATTTGGCAATCAGTTTTTGTGGTTAATTTTTAACCCACTTTACCGAGAGGAGAGCGGGAGCAATCGGCTGACCTCGGGCGACGAAGATCGCTTGGAAATTCAATCAAGGCAGTGTGTCGAGGGCCTCCTGAACTTCGCGGGCATGGGATCCTGTTTGGGCGGAGGGGGTCATCCACACAATCTTGCCGTCGCGGATCAGGAAAGATTGGCGCTTGCTCACTGGCAGTCCCATGACTCCGCCAACTCCAAATGCCTCGGCGAGGCGTCCATCGGCATCGGCGACGAGGGGGAAGGGGAGTTGATATTTTTCCTGAAACTTCTTTTGTGAAGCGGCGGAGTCGCGGCTGACACCGAGGATCTGGATGTTCTTTCCCTGGAGATCGGCAAAGCTGTCACGCAACGAACACGCCTGGGCGGTGCAGCCGGGCGTATCCGCCTTGGGATAGAAAAACACCAGCGTGGTTCCCTTGGCATAGATGTCGGCGAAGTGGATAGGATTTCCGTTTTGGTCGATGCCGCTGACGAGCGGGGCTGGTGCGCCTGTCTCGAGTGCTTTGAGTGATGGTCCGAAGAGTCCCATGAGAGTGATGAGGAGCAGAGTTGGTTTCACCATAACATTACGAATCATGCGTGCAGATCGCTTTGCAAAAATCACGGGCTGCCGGGGGATTCATCGAAGGCCTTGCAGAAAGGCATCGGTTTCGCGGGAGTTGTCATGCAGTTCGCGAACGAACCGAGCGCAACCCTCCTGCATGGCGGACAGGAGGGCAGGGTCGGCCAGCATTTCCCGGCCGAGTCTCGCAAGATCAGCGGAGTGCCCATTGGCGAAGAGGCCCGGGGTGAAGCGCTCGAAAAGTTGGTCGGGATTCACCCCCAGCGAAAGGAGTGCGGCGTGGCCAAGTCCGGACTGGATAAAACTGTTCGGCCAGCCTTCCCACTCCGAGGTGTTCACAAATATGCGGGCACGATCGTAGTGGCTCTGAATTTCGTGGTAGGGGACCTTTTCGATAAAGCGGAGATTGGGGATGGCGGCGGCACGGCGGGCGATGCCATCCCAGAGACTAGCATCCTCTCGGGGGCAGATCATTTCAAACGTATGGTCCTGCAGCGCTTCCGCCAGATCGAGAAAATGCCGGGGCTGCTTGACGGGTTGGCAACGGGAGACCCAGAGAAAATCGACCTCCTTGAGTTCATTGCGTGGAAAGGCCCGCGGAAGGATGAGGTTGCGATACATCGAGCATGGCCATCCTCTCTTTTGAAAAAGCCGCTCTTGGGTGTGGGTCATCGCAAAGCGGCGGTCACAGTTGGCAACGCCCCACTCGAACAATCCGCCACGCAGTGGATTTTCCCTGCGGAAATCACCGGTGAGTTCGCTGTCGAGTCCGCAGATGAATCCTGTGCGGGAACCGAGAATCCGACCAACCGCGACGACGAACGCCATCCAAGCCGTCCATCCCAAAACAAAAACCCAATCCGGCCGCTCTTCCGTGAGCACACCGAGCAGTCTTGGAGCCGAGAGCGCCATTCGCAGGGGATTCCCGCTGTGAAAGGCACCCGCTGTGCGGATGCGCACCCCCTCGCACACGAGACCATCCCCCTGTCCCGTGTCGCCCGAGACAATCACAGTCTCGAGCCCCCGCCGGGCGAGTTCGCGCGCCAAGAGGGCGACTTGCAGTTCGGCCCCGCCGGATACGCGCGTTGAACTCCGCTCCAGCACGAGGTGTGCGTGGCTCGAGAGGAAGGCGATTTTCATGCCCGGAGACTGAACACTTTCCCGGCGGCTGGGGAGTCGGAATCCAGCCTCATACAATCGAGTATCCTCCGCGGAGTGCCATGATTCGGCGGAGCACGCGGGAGCCACAGACTCGATCCGCAAGGGCGATGGGAAAGGCGGTAGCAAGCGAGGGATTTCTCAGGGGAGCGGCCAAGAGCGACTTCCAGAGAAGCCGGCAACCCGCACCGGGGCGATTGTGCCTGAGCAGGCATCGGCCAGCGTTTTCCCAGTGGCGGGAGACAACCTCCCTCTCGTGAAGGGCTCCAAATGCCCGGATGGATTCCCGGTGCTTCTCCAGAAACAGGCGTGTTGAGGATACCGTCGCATCGGGATGGGAGGGGGAGTTTTCATGAATGAGGGCGAGGGGATCGGGAAGCACGCAAAGGCGATGTTTGGACGATGCTCTCAAGGCCCAGTCCCAATCTTCCAAAACCCTTAGACGTTCGTCTTGGCCGCCCAATGATTGCCACAAGGACCGCCTGACCAATGGCGTGCTGGCTCCGTGAAAGGGCAGTGCACCCTGAAGGTGGCGTTCGCCCGGTTGGGATTCAAGAACGCGAACCTCGCGGCGGCCTCCGTCGCGGCGCACATACATATGCGAAGTGGCGCAGTAGGCGATCGAGGGATCCGCCTTCAAAGCCGCGATTTGGCGGGACAATTTTCCGGGGAGCCACTCGTCATCCGAGTCGAGAAAGGCGATCCACTCCCCTGTGGTGAGCTCCAGCGCGGCATTTCGCGCTGCGGCCGCACCGCAATTCCGCTCCAGACGGGCAACCTTCAAGCCGGGCCACTCTCGCAGGGCCACTGTCACCGTGTCGTCGGTTGACGCATCATCCCCCAGGACGATTTCAAGGCCGTCCATATTTTGTCGGCGGATACTCTCCAGGGCCCGTGGCAGGCAATGGGCACGGTTGAAAGCGGGGATGACAATACTGATTTCAGGCATGGACAATCGGGCGTCCGGATTCGACTTGTCAGAGCATCCGGACAACCGCATAAGCCAACGCGGATGCGTTTGCGAATCAAGTCTTCAATCTATGAGATATTCCGCCGGCGACCACGAGCACTTTGCATGATTCTGGCCGTGGCTCTGAGTTTGCCTGGCTTGGGGTGGGGGGTGGTGGAGTGTTGGAATTTAGATCAAATGGGCCATTTGAAGTTGCAGCCCGACGGTCTTCCCCAGCACTACTTGAAGCCGCCGCTGCACACCTATCTCAACCATTTTCTTGTCTTGAAGCCGCTCAAACAGGTGCTTGGAGGATGGTTTGGTCTCCCGAAAGAGAGGCGATGGGGGCTTTTGCTGTGGGGTTCGCGCATCTTGACATTGATTCTCTTCGCCGCGTTTGTGGCGCTCTTCTACGAGACCCTTCGCGGAACGGTTGGCGAAACCGGGTCTCTGTCGGCAGCTCTTCTGGTTGCCACGAGTTCGGGAATTCTTGTTTTCAACCATTTTCTCACGGCCGATTCCCCCCTGCTGTTTTGGATGGGCGCATCGCTGTTTTTTGCCGTGCGCTCGGGCATGGGGGCGCATTCGGGCAATGCGGTCCTGGCGGGTCTTCTGGCGGGTTTGGCCGCAGCCAATAAATACAACGGCTTGGGTGTGTGTGTGGCGATACCGGCCGCGCTCTGGGTGGCCCATGGTTGGCGGTTTGTTTTGCGTCCGGACCCGTGGCTTGCCGGGCTCGCCCTTCCGCTTGGCTTCTTGATTGGAAACCCCGGGGCGGTGGTCGACGCGCGTCGCTTCATGGACGATTTCTTTTACAACTACCACACCACGCCGGTTTATGATGGCACCACTGGGGGCACGGGATACGTCAAGTTTTTGGGCTGCCTGCCCGAACTTCTTGGCTGGCCGGGGACGCTCCTGGTCGGCAGCGGGGCCATCGCCACGCTGGTTTTGTGGGTTATGGGCCGGCTGAGGAAATCCGAGGTGGTTCTTTGTGCCGCTGTGCTGGCCGTGTTTTTGTTCAATTTTGCGACTATCGGAAAGTTCCCGCGAATGGGAACCCGGTTCGTGCTGCCTGCAGTGCCTTTTCTGGTGGCCTTGGCGGCACCGGCCTGGTCCCGGATGTCCATTCCGGTTCTGGCTTGGATCTTGATCCCGTTGCTCGCCTACAATGTCGCCAGTTCACTGGGGATGGGGATGCGTTTTGCCGGGGATCCTCGCGTTCCCGCGATGCGATGGGCGGAAGCCCGCATTCCCGCAGGAGCGCATATCGAGAGTAGCTACGCGCCAAGCTGGCAACGTGTGCCAGACAAGGATTGGGTCGTTTCCACACTGCCAGCCGCCACCGGTCGACGTGAGCTTTTTGCAAAAATCCTCTCCGACAAACCATCGGTGCAAGAGGGGGCCGCACGGTTTGAGACTCCAATCGATGACGAAATTTTTACCGCCGAGGGGCTCAAATCCCGCAACCCCGAATGGGTGGCGTTCAGCACACACGTATTCGAATGGTCGGGGGACGATCGCGCGCAGCGATTCTATGCCGATTTGGATGCCGGGCGACTGCCTTATCGCAAATGTTTCGAGTCGGCGGCAGTCGATCGTTGGCCATGGACCTACCCGGTGCGAATTGATTTTTTGGTCGACCGGATGGTGATTTTGCAACGGTGCGACCCCGATTGAAATAGCCGGGGGCGTCAGTCGCCGAAAGAAATGCCCGTGGCACGCGCCGTGCGGATCGCCTCGCCACCTGTTTCGACCCGACGCATTTGTTGGACGGCCTCGGCGATGGGAACCGATCCCATGGATCCGTTGCGCAAGCTTGCCATGTGGCCGAGAAGACCGGCCTCCACAAGCTCCACAGCTTTGACACCAAAGGCGGTTCCAAGGATGCGGTCGGAAAAAACCGGAGGTCCACCGCGTTGAAGATGCCCGAGAATACAGGATCGAACCTCCCTCGGAGTGGAATCCGCCAACTCGCGGGCCAGCAACTCCGCGGCGGCAAGGGAGCGTCGATCCGATGGGTTGTTGGACGAGGGACGGGGCCAGCCATGCCGGGGACGGGCACCCTCCGCGATCACGATCATGTGCGAATGGGATCCACGCGCCTCCCGCTCGGACACCACACGTTGGATGGCATCGATCCCGAAGGGAATTTCCGGAATCAGAATTACATCGGCCCCGCCCGCGAGCCCACCGTGCAAGGCGATCCAGCCCGCATGGCGTCCCATGACCTCCACGATCATGATTCGCTTGTGGCTGGCCGTGGTGGTGTGCAGACGGTCGAGCGATGAGACAACGCACTCCACCGCCGAGTCGAAGCCGAATGTGCGATCGGTGGCACCGATGTCGTTGTCAATGGTCTTCGGAACTCCCACGACGGGAAGACCGCACTGGTGCATGTGAAGGGCGGTGCTGAGTGATCCGTCGCCTCCGACCACAATCAAGGCGCGCAAACCGAGGTTTTGAAATGTTTGACGGGCCTTGCCGAGAATTTCGGGGGGGATGAAAATGCCCGTCCGGCCGGGTTGCCGGCAGAGGAAATGGCCTTTGTTCACCGTGCCGATAATGGTGCCTCCCAGATGAAGAACGCCGTTTGTCGCCCGGCGATCGAGAAGCCGATGGTTCATGGGCGGGAGAAGGCCCTCGAATCCATCGCAGAATCCCACCAATTCCCAGCCACGGGATTCGCAGGCCCGGCTTGCAGCGCGCAGCACGGCATTCAGGCCGGGACAGTCGCCCCCGCTGGTGAGAATGCCGATGCGGGTCATGGGAATGATCAAAGGCTCGCGTTTTTCTTCGAGGGGCGACCCTCTGCTGCCCAGGCGTCGTAAAGCGACCAACCGCGCCGGATGAGATCCATGCCGTCTGCAAATCGATCCGGGGATCGCAACAGAACAATGTCGATACGGCGGGGAGTCACAAAAACCTGTTCGCCTTCGCGGCGGGTTTCAGCAGGCTTGGTGCTGGAAAGAACCAGGCAGTCGCCAGCGCGGCGGGTGCGACCGGTTTTGACCCCGTCGATGCCGTCCCGCCCGAGGAGTTCGTTGGTGTTTTTGATTTCCGAAGCATTGTCGATGCCGTCACGGAAAACGTGGATGGGACGGGATTTTTGAGACACATAAAAAGCAAAGCCCGCATTGCCGAGGGCGTGACGGACCAAACGGGCCATGTCGGCCGCGGTTGAGCGGGGCATGCTCATGTCTTCACGATGGTCCATGCCTGAAGGGTTTAGAAACACGGTTCGACTCATCGAGAGGTTGCGGGCCAAGGCATTCATGTGGGCCACGAAGTTCCCCACCGGATCGAGTCCTTCGTGGTTGGACACGCGGGAACCCACGTGGTCGGCAAGGGTGTGCGCAGCGATGTTGTCGGACGCGAGGAGGGCACAGTAGATCAAATCCCGCAAACTGATCTCGTCTCCCGGGCGGAGTCCCACAGAACTGCTGGCCCCGTGGGCAAGGGCTCCGGGGGGAACCTCTGCGAGGGCCGAGAGATCGGACTTCGTCAGCTCGGACCAGTCGAGAACGACAATTGCCGTTGCGATTTTGGTCAGGCTGGCGATGGGGAGGCGTTCATCCCGGTTTTTTGCTTCCAGAATGTGACCGGTTTGGTTGTCCACGATCACGTAGCTGCGTGGTTCCGCGTGGGCTTGTGAAGCCAGAACCGCAACGTGGAGAAAGAGGCCGAAGAAAACGTGTTTCACGGGCTGTGAAAGTAGCTTTCCGCCGGGACGCTTCAATCACGATTTGAGGCGGTGGGCGTCAAGCCACGTGGATGCGGAATTGAAACGGGCTTTTGGCGCTTCCCAGAAGAAGGCGGTTTTCACCTTGGCGGAGCTCGGCTGTGAGACCCGAGTGGTGAACTCCGATCAAGGTATCGTTGACGATGGTGCCGAGGCGACTGCCGCGATCGCGCACGAACAACCGGTCGCCTTCGCGCTCGATCGAGCAGTGGCTTCGCGAGACCTGGTAGGGTTCGTGGTCTGAAATGGCGAGGTCGTTTTTCGAGAACAGCGGACTGCGTCCCTCCTCCTCCACAGCGCCGCGCCCCATGCGGAATGGAAATTTTGAAATTTCGACCTGACTGAAACTTTCGGAAAAACGCGACGCGCAATTCTCGTCCCAAGGCTCCAGTGTGACGCTCCGGAATGTGACGGGAGTGAATGCAGCCGGAGGGGGAGACACAGGCCTGGCCGGCAATAATTCGGAACCAGCAAGGGGAGGGGGAGAAACCATCGTGTGGGAAGCTGCTTCGATGCGCGGTGGAGCCGTGGAAGGGCGTTGTCCTGCCCGGAGCCGGATTTCCATTTGTAGGCGGTCGTTCACAGTGCGAAGTCGCTCAAAAAATGTGGCCAGGTAGGGAAGCAAACGCTGCGGGTTGTGAAGGAGCACGCTCTGAAAATCCGCAGGCGACATGACTTCGCATTCGGTTTCCAGCAAACAGCGCGCTGTTGCCGAGCGGGGACGCTCGTCCACCATCGCCATTTCGCCGAAAATATCCCCCGGTCCGAGTTGGGCGAGGATGACCGGGCGCATACGTCCAGCGATGGTGATTTCGACCTTCCCGCGGAGAATGCGGTAGGCGTCTTGGCTGGTCTCGCCTTCCGGGAAAATGACTTGTCCGGCTTGGAAACGTTCGAGGCGCATGGTGGAGGAACGTTGTATGTGAATCATGAATCCAAGTCGCTGGGAAGCGGGAACACGGCTCAGGATCCGGTGACATCCCACTGCTCAACGAGGTGGTCGGGCAGCTCGTGCAAAAATCGGGAGGGCGACTGGTAGGCCTCGCCGTAGCCAGCCCCCAGACGGAGTTCGGGGTAAGTCAGGTAAAGTTCATCCATGCATCGGGTGATGCCCACATAAAACAGGCGGCGTTCCTCCTCCAGGCCCGCAGGGTCTTCGATGCTGCGGGAACTCGGGAACATGCCATCCGTCAGCCAGACCAGAAAAACCACTTTCCATTCGAGGCCCTTGGCTTGGTGCAGCGAGGAGAGGGTGATCTTGTCCCGGTCCTGGTCGCTGGCAGCCTGTTCGGGGGCATCGAGACCCCCGAGAAGGGCCAGTTGACTCAGAAAATCCTCCACCGTGTCGAATTGCCGGGCGAAGGTCTGCAATGTTTCCAGGTCTTCCCGGCGGGCTTCGAAGTTCGAGAATTTCTCCTTCATGTAGTCTTCGTAGACGCCGAGGAGCGCCGACTGAATCATGGCATCCGGTCGAGGAGGAGGAGCGTCGGAGGGAGCGAGTTCGGTCAGTGTGAGAACAAATTGTTCCCAAGGCTTCACTGCTTTGGGCGGAACCTTGAAGCCGGCGAGACGGGAAAAACCGTTTTCACCTTGAAGAGCTTCCGAAGCCCGCTCCCAGAGGGCATCCGCGGATTTGTTGCCGATGCCGGGCAGAAGACGGATCATGCGCTTGAAAGCCATCTCGTCGCGGGGATTGGCGGCGAATTTCAAGAATGCCGCCACGTCCTTGACATGAGCCTGCTCGAAAAAACGCAACCCGCTTGTGATGGCGAACGGGATTCCCCGGCGGGTGAATTCCATTTGAATTTCCATCGAGTGGTAGTGGGCGCGGTAAAGAACGGCGATTTCGGCCAGTGGCATTCCCTCCTCCACAAGTTCCAACACGCGCTGTGCGACAAATGCCGCCTGAAGATTGTTGGTCGGCAAGGCCACCAGAGCCGGTTTCACCGCGTGCGGAGCCCGAATGGCCGCAAGGTTTTTCGGGAATTGGTTGGTATTTGGCAGAATCGCCGCATTGGCGAGATCAAGCACACCCGGAACGCTGCGGTAGTTCGTTTCGATTTTAAAAACCCGGGTTCCGGGGTGAGTGGCAGGAAATTGCAGGATATTTGCGCAATCGGCACCGCGCCACGAGTAGATGCTCTGGGCATCATCGCCCACGACCATCAGATTGCCGTGGCGTGCGGCGAGGCGATCGACCAGTTCGGACTGCAAGCGGTTGGTGTCCTGGTATTCGTCGACGAGAACGTGCTGGAATTGCAGTTGCTCGGCGATCTCCGGCGAGAGGGTCAGGAGTTCGAGGGTCTTGGAGAGCAGGTCGTCGAAGTCCATCGCGTTCGCCTCCTTTTTGCGCGCTTCATAGGCGATTTGCATGCGCTCGATGTCCTCCGCGAGGGGAATGAAATACCGGTATTTGCGCGAGAGGATTTTCGAAACTGGCGCGCCGGTGTTCACCGCGAGGCTGAAAATGTCGGCCAGAACGCCGGGCTTCGGAAACCTTTTGTCGGTGGAGACGATGCCCGAGCGTGTCACGACCGTTGCGATCAGTTCCTCGGCGTCCTCGCGGTCCATGATCGAGAAGCCTTGGCGGAATCCAACAGCTTCGGCATGGCGGCGGAGGATGCGGTTGCCGATCGAGTGGAAAGTGCCGCTCCAGAGGCCATCTGCGCGCCCCGGTAGGAGGTCATGCACCCGGCCGGTCATCTCCCGCGCAGCCTTGTTGGTGAAGGTGAGAAGAAGAATCGAGCCGGCGGGAATGCCCTGCTCCAAAAGCCATGCGACGCGAAAGGTGAGGGTGCGGGTTTTTCCGCTCCCCGCACCTGCAATAACCAATGCAGGGCCACCCGGTGAGGTTACGGCGGCGAGTTGTTCGTGATTCAGTTCGGCGGAAAAATCTAGCCCTGTCGGTGTCGTGGCGGTGCTGTGGAGGGTGTAGGATCTGGCCACGGGAGGTTAGTTCGAGCCCAACCGCATGGCACTGACCTGGGCGGGGGTGAGGTTGAGACCGTAGGCGAGAAGGCGTGTCGACTCCTCGGCAATTTTGGCTTTCGTGGAACCGAGGATGACCGCGATCACATCCCGACCCTTGTGGGAGCCACTGGAGATCAGGCAGTGGCCGGCCAAGTCGGTGTATCCGGTTTTCATACCGTTGCAGAATGAATAAGTGCGAAGCACGCGATTGGTATTGCGCAGGGGAACGACTGAACCCGAGGAGAACCGGAAGTTGTAATACTTCGTGCCCATGATTTCGCGAAGCGTGGGATTTCGATAAGCCATGCGGGCGACACGCGCCATGTCGCGGGCCGTTGAGTATTGGCCCTTCGCAGGCAGTCCGTTGGGGTTTAAAAAGTTCGAGTTGGTTCCCCCGAGCGCATTGACGCGGGCGGTCATCTTGCGAGCGAACGACGCGACATCCCCGGCGTTGTCGCGGGCCAGCGCCCGGGCGACATCATTGCCACTTTTCACCAGCAGGGCGTAGAGGAGCTGCAACCGGGTGTAGCTCTGGCCGGGTTTCACATACAGCTTGGTGGGTTCGCATTGGCCATCTGTGGACGTGATGGTGATTTTTTGATCGAGGTCTCCTTGTTCTGCCACGAGGAGTGCGGTGAGGAGTTTCTGGGTGCTCGCCACGGGGCGGGCCACATCGTCGTTTTTTTTGTAAAGGACTTTTCCCGTGTTGGCATCGATCAGAATCGCTGACTTCGCGGTGATCACGGGCGGGGCGGCTTGAATGGAAGTGGCCAAGGCGAGAAAACAAGCGGCAAGCAAAGGAAGGGACTTCATGATTGAGAGATTAGGGTTTGATGGATTTTGAAAAGACCTTTTCCATTTCGGGGTCGATTTCAACCCCGAGGGTGCGCGCCTTGTAATAGTGGCGGCGCGCAAGTTCGATCGCGGGAGGGCGGTCCTGAAGGTAAAAAGCGGCTAAGTTGTAGTGGGCATCTGCATGGTCCGGATCGAGTTCCACCGCACGCCGGAGTTCACACTGGGCGCCATCGATCCATCCCCGGCGGCCGATGACCACGCCCAAGAAGTTGCGGGCGTTGGCGCTTTCCGGATCCAGAAAGATGGCTTGGCTGAGGGCCGCAAGCGCTTCGTCGCTTCGGTCCTCGTCCATGGCGATTGTTCCCAGAGCGAGCCAGGCGGCAGCGGTGTCGGGCTTCAGGACCACAGCCCGTCGGAGATGTTTGCGGGCCTCATCGGGCCGGCCGGAGCGGAATTCCACAAGTCCCGCGTTGACCAGGCCGAGAACGTTGTCCGGATCGATGGCCAGAACCTCGGCATAGGCGGCGCGGGCGGTTTTCCAATCCTTGTTTTCAAAGGCCACATTGCCGCGGGCGATCGCCTCTTGCAAAACCCGCGGCGCAGGTGCCATGGGGGCACCCACCGCGATTGCGGACGCCGCAAAACAGACCACGACAAGGAACTTCATCGGGCAGACGACAATTCCGTGGCCCGGAGGGCGGCAGCCTCCACCGCGCGGATCAAGGCGCCTCGAACGGCCGCGTTTTCGAGTTCCAGCAGACCTGCGGCAGTCGTTCCTCCGGGACTGGTGACCATTTCGCGCAGAATCGCCGGGTGCAGTCCCTCCGAGGCGGCAAGTGCGGCTGCTCCTCGAAGCGTCTGAATGGCCAACTCCCTGGCCAGAGCGGCGGGAAGACCGGCTTTGACGCCACCCTCTGTCAGCGCCTCCAAAAACAGAAACACATACGCCGGTCCGCTGCCGCTGAGACCTGTGACAGCGTCCAGCGAGTGCTCGGGAACCTCCCAGAAAGCGCCCATGCACCGTAAAACAGACTCGACGGCGGCGCGGTCGCCAGAGGTGAGTGATTCCGAGCAACAATAAGCTGTGGCGGACTCTCCGATCGTGGCCGCGGTGTTCGGCATGCAGCGCGCAATCCGGGCCCCGGGTGCGAGGACCGAGAGGGAGTGGAGGGTTTTTCCGCTGACGATCGAGAGTAGGATCTTGCCATCGAGACTCGAGCCGCAGGATTCCAGCGCGGCTGAAGTTTCATTCGGCTTTACGCACAAAAGAACCAAATCGGCGGAGCGGGCGGCCATTTCGTTGCTCGCGGAGGTCGCAACTCCGAATCGATGGGAAAGTTTTTCCAAATGGAGCTTTTCCGGCCCCGCGACAACGATGCGTGCCGCCGGAACCTCACTTTTCAGGAGGCCTTCAATAATTGCTGTGGCCATCTTTCCCGCACCCAGAAATCCATATTTCATACAAGCAAACATGAGTGGTGTGCGCCCCTTTGAAAAGCCGCATCCTTTCATCCCGCGCCGACCGCGGTTCCGCGTCGTGATTTAGCGCCGGATTACCGATGCTTCGGGGTTGGAGTGCTCCCCGAAAACTGATCCAGAAGTTATGAGAGTTGGCGGCGCGGAGCGCCGTCGAAACTCTGTGGAAAAAGAAAAGACATATACCGGAAGAAATCATCAAAAAGCTCCGTGAGGTCGAAGGGTTGATCGCGGCAGGCAAAGGAGTCGAGGTTGCCGTGCGAGCCATTGGCGTGAGGTGGCTCCGTCCCATGTTGAAGGCCCCTCCATAACCGATGACTCCCGCGCGGATGTCGGATGCGCTTTTTATTTTTTTTATGGTTCTTGGTAACCTAGGGATCAAAGCACGCGGCCTGCCCAAAGCATGCCGTTCAGCGACATCTCAAAAACGTGCGGCCATTTTTCCAGTTCCACTGGATCGTGTCCGAGTGCCGAGTAGAACACGCGGCCTTTGCCCCAATTTTTTGTCCACACGACGGGCATCTTGCAGGTGTTTTCCTCAAATGTGTAATCCGTCCTTGCCAGCACACGGATGGAGGGATCCACCAGCATGTAGTATTGCTCGGAGGTGTAGGAGAATTCCGCAGGAAGCCCCCGCATGATACCGTGCGAGGGGTCGGTGACATGGATTTTGTATTCGCCCACGTGAGGATGGCCCACAAAGTGCCCACCGACCATCCACTCGTAGTCGAGGTCGCCGCGGAAGGCATCGCCCATGCCTCCATGAATCCCTCCCAGCCCCGTCCCGGCGCGAACCGCTTCACGCAAGCCGGCGCTTTCCTCGGCTTTGAGACTCCCCATCGTCCAGCATGGCGAGATGAGATCGAAGGTTCTGAGCCAGTCCACTTCCGCAAGCCGCTCCAGGCTGGTGACGGTCTCTGTTTGCCAACCAAGTCCGCGCATGCCCAAACGGAATTTATCCACGACTTGTTCAGGTTTGTGGCCACTCCAACCACCTTGCAGGAAAAGCAACTTTGGGGATTCCATTTTTTGAAAGTCCAAACCTAGCTTGAACACTTGTCCAAGTCAGCGCGAAATCCTCGGGTGGGTGGAATATCTCTTTGAGCGACGGGGAGGTCGTTTTTGCAATTGCTGAGGCGAGTGCCCGAAAACGGGCTTCGATGCCGCCATGTGCAAATCCACCCTCGGTGGAAAATCCGACGCTCACGGGCACAACAATAGACTCTCCCTGTTAGATGAACCATGGTAGGTGTCACCAGATATCTTTTTACATGGACTCCCGCATTGATTCTTCCATGCCAAGCAGCCGATTTCGCTGGGTCGTTTGCGCCCTTTTGTTTTTTGCCACGACGATCAATTACATCGACCGGCAAATCCTCTCTCTTCTGAAGCCTATTCTGGATGATGAACTGGGGTGGACGAGCACCGAGTTCGGGGCCATCAATTCGGCGTTTCAAGCAGCTTATGGAGTCAGCCTTTTTGTGTTTGGATGGTTGATCGATCGTTACGGAACCAAAGTCGGATATGCCGCTTCGATTTTCTCGTGGAGTTTGGCTGCCATGGCCCACGCTCTGGTCTTTTCGATTCCCGGTTTTTTCGCCGCCCGTATCGCCCTGGGCCTGGGAGAGGGGGGGAACTTCCCGGCGGCTGTTAAAGCCACCGCCCAATGGTTCCCCAAGCGGGAGCGTGCCTTGGCAACAAGTTTGTTCAATTCCGGAGCGAATGTGGGAGCGATCCTCGCACCGGCAGTGGTTCCGGCTATCGCGTATTCGATGGGTTGGCATTGGACATTCATTCTCGCGGGAATCGCGGGATTTGTATGGTTGCTGTTCTGGTGGCCCCTTTTTGACCATCCGGAACGATCACGCCGGGTGAATGCGGCCGAGTTGGCGCACATCGAAAGCGACGCGGTTGTGGATGGCGACTCTGGCGGAGCGATTTCTTGGGGACGGCTCCTACGCTGTCGCGAGGCCTGGTCGTTTATTGCCGCCAAGTTTTTAACCGATCCGGTGTGGTGGTTCTTTCTGATTTGGTTGCCCGACTTTTTCAAGAAAACCCGGGGACTCGATATCAAGAGCAGTTGGACATTGCTCGTCGCCATTTACGGGATCATTACAGTCTTGAGCATCGCTGGTGGCTGGGTAACCGGCTGGCTCGCGGGCCGGGGATGGAGCATCAGCAAGGCCCGTAAGACCGGGATGTTTGTTTTTGCTTTGTGCGTCCTCCCGATTGCTCTGGTGACCCGTGTGGGCGACTGGACTGCCGTGTTGCTCATCGGACTTGCCGGAGCAGCCCATCAAGCCTGGTCGGCCAACCTTTTTACGACTGTCTCCGACATGTTTCCCAAGCGTGTCGTGGCCTCGCTCACGGGGCTGGGCAGCATGGTCGGAACGATTGGCGGCATGGCTTTTCCCATTCTCACCGGTGTGGTTCTGGACAAGTTCACCAACGGCTATGCGATGATTTTTGGCGTTTGCTCGGTGGCATACCTCGTTGCCTTTGCAGTGAATAGCCTGCTTGCCCCGCGCTTCGAGCCAGTGCGCATCGGATCCTGACCGCCTGTTGCAGTGTCAGCAGGATTCTGCCGATCCTGCTGCTGTTTTGGAGATGCGATTGAGGTATGGCAATCTACTCGTTGGGCTAAGCGTCTTTGTGGCGAATAGAATACTGAACACCTGCCATCAAGCCGCGCAGTTCGGCAAGGCCTTTCAGACGTCCGATCGCAGAATAGCCCGGCGTGATGCCCGGGGGCTTTCCGATGTCGTCGAGCATGGTCAACCCATGGTCGGGACGGAAGGGAATCCGCCAGTGCTCGTATCCTGCCACAAGGCGTCTTTGTTGTTCCTGCAAAAGGACCGCGAGAACAGGCGGCATGTTCACTGAACCCTCCAGATGGCCGGACTCCTGAAAAGACCCATCCGATGAGAGGCGGGTGTTCCGCAAGTGAACCGCATGGACGTGGGGCAGGAAAGCTTCCAGCATCCCCAGAACATCGTTGTCCGGGCGTGCCGAGAGCGAACCGGTGCAAAAACAAAATCCGTTTGCAGGGGACTCCGCCATGCCACGGATGGAGGCGAGATCGTCCACAGTGGAAACGATGCGAGGCAACCCCAACACAGGGAACGGCGGATCGTCCGGATGAATCGCCAAGCGAACGCCGACCTCCTCGGCAACCGGAACGACGACCTCAAGAAAGCGGGCAAGATTTTTTCGGAGGATTGGAGCGTCAATTCCGTCGTAACGGGCGAGCAGGGTCCGGATATCCTCGAGCGTGAGTCCCCATTTAACTCCGGGGAAAACATCGATGATGCCTCTAATAAAGGCGTCCCGTTGAGATTCACTCAATGTGGCCCACCAAATGGCGGCGCGATCCCTGTTGTCTGGATCGTGTTCACTTTCGGCTCCCGGTCGCTGAAGGGCATGAATATCGAAGGCGGCGAAGTGGACGGGGTTGAACTCCATCGTCCGAGAACCGTCGGGCAGGGTATGATCGGTCTCCGTGCGCACCCAATCGAGCACGGGCATGAAATTGTATACAACCGTGTAAATGCCTTCGGCTGCGAGGTTGCGAAGGGTTTCCGCGTAGTTGGAGAGGCGGGCTGCGACATCGCCCCGGCCTGTTTTGATATCCTCGTGGATCGGCACGGATTCCACAACCGACCAGCGCAGGCCTGCCGATTCGATTGTTTCGCGGCGGATGCGGATATCCCCGCGCGGCCAGACTTCTCCGTAGGGTATTTGATGAAGGGACGAAAAGACCTCATGGGCGCCGGCTTGGCGGATGTGGGAAAGTGGAACGGGATCGCCCGGGCCAAACCATCGGAAGCCCTCGGGAAGCTGCAGCGCTCTTGGAGGACGTCCGCTCATACCCCTGAAAAAGCCACAAATCCTCCATCCACGGGAACAATCGCGCCGGTGACAAAACGCGAGGCGCTGGAGAGCAGAAATTGAATCGTGCCGTGCAACTCCTCGGCCGCCCCGAATCGTCCGAAGGGAGTCTTGCGGATGACCGACTCCCCCCGTGCGGTGAGGGAACCATCTTCGTTTGTCAGCAGGCGCCGGTTTTGTTCCCCCAGGAAAAACCCGGGAAGGACGGCATTCACACGGACTTTACCAGTGGTGCGGGACGCGAGTTCCACGGCCAACCAGCGGGTGAAATTCTCGACGGCCGCTTTTGCGGCTGAATATCCGACCACTCGCGAAACAGCCAGTGGAGCGGAGACGGAGGAAAAGTTGACCACCGAGGCGGTGGGCGCTTTTTGAAGTTCCTCCGCAAACACCAGCGTGGGAAGGACAGTGCCGTGGAGGTTGAGATCCACGACTTGGCGGAATGAGTCGAAGTCCAAATCGGCGAATGCTTTTTCCGGCGGAATCGTGGCACCGGGCATGTTGCCACCTGCTCCGTTGACCAATCCGTGAATCGAACCCCAGCGAGTCACAATGGCCTCCCGGGCGTCCTCCAGTGAACGACGATCAAGAACATCTGCGACGAGTCCCACGCACTCCGCCTCCGGGTGCGCCGAAAGACAGGAGGAAATCGACTCGTCGAGCTTGGCGCGGTTGCGGCCGAGAAAAGCCACACGGGCGCCTTGGGAGCAGAGATGGCGGGCCGCCGATCCGGCCAAGGCGCCTGTGCTTCCTGTGACCACAATGACTCGGGAGCGGATATCAAACAAAGTGCTCATGCCTGCAGGTTGATTTGGCTTCCTCACAAGTCAACAGTTTCGAGTGTCCCGTTCATCTGATGGAACGGGGGGGGCAGAAGTTTCAGCGGGAGTGTTCCGGCCAATCGCGGAAAGGGTGGCGGGCAAGGCAGGAATTGTAATACCGCGCCTCCTCGGAAACCTCCGCCCCGACCCAGGCGGGGAGGGGAACTACTTGATCCTCACTGGCGAGTTCGACCTCGGCGATTTTCAAGCCTTCGTTCTCGGCATGAAAAATGTCCACTTCCCACTTGATGCCCCCGTGCATCGCAATGTGGCGGGTCTTGTCGATCAACGGGCGTTCGCACAGCGCCAGCATGCGCTCGGCGTCGGCCACAGGGATGTCGTATTGCATTTCCAAGCGTGTGATACCTTCCCTCGCCCCCTTGACTGTGAGGGTCGCCCGGTCGCCGGCGATGCGGACGCGGACGCTTTTCGCCGGATCGGAGCAAAGATATCCCTGTGAGAGGCGCTTGGGGGTGCCCACCACGTCTCTCTTCCAGTCTTCCCCGATGAGCAAAAATTTGCGTTCGATTTCGAGGGGTTCCTTGTTGGTGGCGTTCATTCAGACCAGAATAGACAGCCGGCGCGGACTTGGCGAATATCGAAAATTCCGAGCATCCCAACGATAGCATTCGGCGTAGAATCTGTTAGGGTTGTCTGAGATGCGCTTGTTCACCGGATTCATTCTTCTTTTGGAGCACCGATCGCTCTCGTGAACTCGGCATCCTCACCGCCTCTAGAAATCGGTGTCCGTCCTGATCTGGCGGCGCGTGTCGGACACTCGAGGGCCAGCTTTCACCATATCCGGCGTTTCGAGTGGGATCTGGCGGGTGGTCAGGCTTTGATGCCGGGCTGGTTGGCCCATTGCGGCCTTTTCCCGCGCCTGTTTTGGCGCACACGCTCGGGGACCTCGCAGACGCTGGCGGTCGGGGAGATCGCCAGCGGCACTCTGGCTTCGTTGCAGCCGATGCTTGAGGATGCCGATGAGGGGGTGCGCATCTTCGGAGGCGGGCGGTTCGATTCCGGAGGCCGGGTGGATGCGACTTGGCGGGGATTTGACGCCGAGCACTTTTTCATTCCCCAAGCGGAAATCATCCAATCCGGGCGGCGCACCCGGTTGGCGGTGAATCTCGGACCGCATGCCGATGGCCTTCGCGAGATCGAGGCGTGGATTGCGCGCCTCGGAGAGGAGCCGCGGGAATCTGCGCCCCGCGTTCTCACGCGCTGGGACCAACCGAATTTCCTCCAATGGAAGGAGGCCGTGGATGCCGCACTGGTGGCTTTTCAGGACACCCCATTGCGAAAAGTGGTTTTGGCCCGCCGGTCGAGATTGGAACTGGCCGAACCGGTGCCTCCTCACGGATTGCTGGAGATTCTGATGGCATCGGCGCCGGCATGTTTTCATTTTTTGCTCGAGTTGTCTCCGCGCTCCGGAGCATTTTTGGGGGCCAGTCCCGAGCTGCTGTTTCGCAGATTTGGAGCGGACTTGGACAGTGAGGCGGTGGCGGGAACGCGGCCCCGCAGCATGGATGCGGTCGAGGACGAGCGGTTGGAGTCCCAGTTGCGGGCCTTTTCCAAAGAGCGGTTGGAGCACCGCCTGGTGGTCGATGCGCTGGCAGGGACTTTTGACGCGCTCTGCGAAACCCACCAGCACGATGCGCAGCCGGGCGTGCTCAAGCTTTCGCGGGTGCAACACCTGCGCACGGCCTTAACAGGTGTTTTGAAAAAAGGCGTTACCGATGCCGAGATCCTGGCGGCCTTCCATCCCACCCCGGCGACCTGCGGTTGCCCGACCGCGCAGGCGCGCCAATTCTTGGAAACGCACGAATCCTTCGACCGCGGGTGGTATGCCGGGCCGATCGGATGCGTCAGCCGCGAAGCGGCGGAATTCGCGGTTGCGATTCGATCGCTGCTTGTGCGGGGGCCCCGTCTGGACGTTTTTGCGGGCGCGGGGATCGTCGCGGGATCCGACCCCGAGCGCGAATGGAGCGAGCTCGAGGACAAGATTTCCGGGGTTTTGAATCTTCTTTCACCATGACCACAGCCGGTGCGAATGCTTGGTGGAGCCGCTCGTTGGTAGGGATTCTGGAGGCCTCCGGCGTCAAGCGGGTTTTTCTCAGCCCCGGTGCGCGAAGTGCGCCGTTGGTGTCCGCCCTGGCCGGGTCCGGGTTTGACCTGAGTGCCCACTACGACGAGCGGGGAATGTCTTTTGCGGCCTTGGGATGGTCGTTGGCAACGGGCGCTCCCGCTGTCTGCCTGACGACCAGTGGTTCAGCGGTGGCCAATCTTCTCCCGGCCTGTGTGGAGGCGTTTCACTCGCGGGTGCCGCTGTTGATGATCACCGCAGACCGGCCCGCCGAACTGCGGGGAACGGGAGCGAACCAAACGATTTTCCAACCCGGAATTTTTGGGAGTTTTGCACGCTTGTCGATCGACTTCGCCTGTCCCGGCGACACTGTGGATTGGGAGGGACAGGCCCGGCTTGCGCGCGAATCGCTGGCCCTGCTCAAACAAGGAACGCCAGTTCACTGGAACGTGCCGTTTCGCGAACCATTGACAGGAGATGACAAAAATCTGCCGCCGATCCCTCAGCTTTCAACGATACCGGAGAACAACCTTGCGGAACCGGAATTCTCCCTGCCTCCAAACTTCTTTCGCTGTGCCACCGGGGCTATCGTGATCGGAAGGTTGGCGCGGCGCGATCAGGGTTTTGTGGATCGGATCCTGCGACTTGGAGATGCACTGTCCTGGCCGGTTTTTGCGGATGCGCTCTCCGGCGCGCGGGCGATGCCGGGTGTGGTTCGCCACAGCGATGCCATTCTGCGGTGCGGGGAGATTCCTCCGCCGGAGCGGGTCCTGCATTTCGGAGGGAGCTTGGTTTCCAAACGCCTTGGACAGTGGCTTGCGGCCTGTCCCGGCGGGCAATCTGTTCATGTGCGGGAATTCGGGGACCGCCTTGATCCTTGGAACCAGCAAGCGGTTTTGCGAAGGGTTTCGATCGTGGATTTTTGCTCGATCTGGGCAGGCGCATCGTGCGGCGAGAAAACCTGGAAGGCGATGTGGAAGGTTCTCGACCAGCATTGCGCGGCTTTTTTTGCCGAGGAGCTGGATTTCAGCGATACTCCGAGCGAACCTGCGGTGATACGCCGGGTTTCATCCCAAGCCGCCAAACTCGGCCACGCAATGTGCCTGGGAAATTCCATGCCCGTGCGGGATTTTGATTGTTTCACTTCCGCGCTTTCTGCATTTCCATTTCCCGTCTTCGGAAACCGGGGTGCCAGCGGAATCGATGGCAATGTGGCGACGGCGGCGGGCCTGGCAATGGGCCTTCAATCCCCGCTGTGGGCGATTTTCGGGGATCTGACCGTCTTGCACGACCTGCCTTCGATGGCGTTGCTGCGAAACCTGCCGGTCACCCTGGTGGTGCTGAACAATGGAGGGGGCGGGATTTTTCGCATGCTTCCCCTGGATGTTCCCCGCGAGTGGATCGAGACGCCGCACGCTTGGAATTTTGCCGGTGCGGCGGCTCAGTTCGGCCTTGCCTACCGCCGCATTGAATCGATGGCGGAACTCGCCCAAGCCCTCGAGGAAAATGCTGCTGGACCGCGCTTGTGGGAAATCCCGGGCGATCCGGGTGACAACGCGCGTATTCATGCGCGGTTGGCCGCCCGGTGCTCCGATATTGCCACGGTATGGAAGGGCTGAATTGGCTAATTTCTCCGAAGGGGAGGGGACCGGTGGTTGTCTGTTTGCATGGATTCCTCGGAGGGCCGGATGATTGGTCGGAGTTTGCCGTTGCACTCGCGGCGCGGAGACCCGGAATCGGAGTGGCGGCCCCGGCTCTGCCGATGCTGTGGGCCGGAGGCATTGTGCCACCCGCGCGTTTGGCCGGGGATCTTGAGCAAGCTCTCATGCACGAGGGTGTTTCCTCGGCAATCCTGGCCGGCTATTCCATGGGCGGGCGGGCAGGCTTGGAAATCACCCTGCGGAAGCCGGAACGCTTTCCTGAATTTGTGGGAATCTCAACAACCGGTGGCCTGGAAACTTTTGGCGAACGCCAAGAGCGCCGTGCCACGGACTCGCGCCTGGCGGCACGCATGAGAAGCGGGAACTGGCGGGAGTTTTTGGATTATTGGTGGAGGCAACCGGTTTTTTGTTCCCCGAAACGGGATCTGGATCCGCCAAGTGATTACTTAACCACTCGCCTGCGGTTGAATCCTTCGCTCATGGCCGATTGGCTTGAGGCTTGGAGTCCGGGGCGTCTGGAAAGCCAGTGGGAGAATCTGGCCCGGTATCGCGGGAGGACCTTGTGGATCGCCGGTTCGGAAGATTCAAAGTATGTGCGGGAATCGCGGCGCTTGAATCAAACCTGTATCGATTCCCGTTCGGTCGTGATCGCCGGGTGCGGGCATCAACTTTTACGCGAAGCGCCAAAGGAATTAGCTTTTGCTGTTGAAAGCTTTATATCTGAAAGAATCTTCCACCAAGGATCGTCGTAAACCGAACTTTAAGTTTTTTCGGCTGAAACCTGTTCAGCAGAGGAGCGAGGAACTCAAACCGGCCTGTAGACGAATGCCATCCATCGCATCTCCGGACTGCCCCGGGAAGGCAACCTTGACGCTTTGAAGGATGGCCATCGACTCGAGGGCCGACTCACGTGCGGCACCGGTGAGGGGAACCGTATGCTTCGACCCATCGGCGCGGTGAATACAGACGGATCCGTCTTTTAGAAACTCCAGCGAATAAGGTTCGTCGCTTGAGGGAAGATGCTTGGCCACCTCCGGGCACTCCAGGATTTTGTGGGAAAGTTGCTGAACTGTTGATGTGGCGTCTTCACGGCTAGAAATACCCTTGGAACCAAGTGCTTGTGTGTGCTGGTATTTGGGGGTCGAAACACTCTGGGCCAGCATTTTCGCAAACGCGGCCTTCTTGACATCGGCTTCCGAGGTCTTTGCGGCGGGTTGGTTGCCGGCCAGATTGTTCAAAAATTTCGAACCGGCTTTGGCAGCGGTGATGGCGAGGAGAGGATTCATACCCGATTCGAAGCACAAGGTGTGCCAGTCGCAAGACCTTGTCTGCGGTTCTCAGCGGGTGGCTGCGGAGGGAGCGATTTGATTGGCCGCTTGCTGCGTGGGCGAGGGGACTTGGGCTTTTAAAAAAGCAGGTTGCAGATCGTCTCCAGCAGGATTTTTGTCGAGTAGAGGGAAGAGGTCTTTTTCCGTTTTTTCGAGCCACTCGAGATTTTCCAATCGCCACTGGGCCATGTCGCGCAGTGTGGAAAGGTTGGTTCCAATCATCGGGTCCGCCTCGGTGCCGGCTCCAGTCACGGGAATTTTGTCGATGATGTAGCGATAGGCTTCTTTGGCCCGGGCGGTGTGCCGGAGGCGTTCAAAGCACAGCCCGATTTGATAAACCGTCGGTCCCCGCCAGTTCGGGGCATCATTGAGTTCGGCCAGCTTTTGATAAACGGTCAAGGCTCCCAAGGCATCGCCGGATTCATACAGGTCGTTTGCGATATCATTGCCGGTTTTTCGTTGCCAGTAAGCCCAAACCGCCGGCTTTTTCTTTCCGTATTCGCGACCGGCTTGTAGGAGTTTGATCGTTTCTTTCATTGCCTCGTCGGAGCGACCCAAGGCTTTGAGTGATTGAATGCGCAAATACTGGGCCTCTGGGGCGAGGGGGCTCGTCGGATAGGTTTCCAAGAACGCCTGCGCGGCATTGAGCGAGTCGTTGTGGGATCCGGCGAGAAATGCGATGTAGGCGGACCGGAAGGCGACCTCACTGGCCTCCTGAGGCGTCATTTTAACAAGTTTCAGGCGATCATAAAGTTGAGCGGCCTGCTGGTAGTCTCCGGCGGCGAAGTGGGTATGGGCGATTTCCATCTTCGCACGCAATGAGGAGTCGGTATATTGATCCCCGGTTTTGACCTGCAAAGCGGAGTAAAGCACGCTGTAAAACTTGTTCAATGCCGATGCATAGGCTCCAGCGTTGCGGTAGATTTTTCCAAGCCGCAAAAGAACGTCGGGCGTTTGCTCGTCCTGCGGAAACAACTTCACGTATTGCTCATAAACAACCGCCGCTTTGGCCGGTTGTTTGTGATTTTCCTCTAAAAAACGCCCCATTTTCAAGATGGCGGTCCGCTTTTGCTTGTCGGGAGCTGCCGCCCGCAGGACCTCATTGAAAGCTTTCTCCGCAGCCAATGCATCTCCAGCTGCAATGGCTTGATCCATCTCATTTTGAAGAGCTTCCACGCTTGCTCCGCTGGCCAAAAAACCGGACGCATAGTTGGGGTTTTCCACCAAATCAACCTCAATCTCGTCAAACTCAATGGGCGCTGCCATTTGCGATGGGAAGCCTTGGGGGGACAAACCCGGGTCGTTGGATGGCGTGGAGGGAGTTTCTTGAAGTGCGGGGGACTTCTCCGGAATCGACGGCGGAGCGGCGATTTCAGCATGAAGCGGAAGGGAAAATCCGAGGGCGGCAAGCGCAAGGGCGGGGCGCATGGGTTTATTCTTGGGTATAGGTGGTGCTGCTAACCGGTTGGTTGGCGGATTGGTTCATTGGCACAGCGGGACGGAAAACCTGGTCGAAAAAAGACCCCAAAACTGCTTCACCGGCGGGACCATCTCCGGCGCCTTGGAAAAAGTCTTCGGGCTGCTCGTTGTTGATGAATTTCGGTGTGGTCGAATCAACGATTTTTGTATCACTGGAATCACCACTCATCCCGGTCGGTGGCACATTGTCATCAAGCTTGATATTCACAACCGTCGTCGGAAGGGCGGGCGGGCGGCGCTTCAGGTTGGTATCCGCAGCCACGCGCATCGGGGCTGGTTTAGGCAGTTTCGGAGGAGGCGGAGCCACGCTGGCTTGGTTGGACTTTTTCTGCGCTCCTGAGCACCCCGTCATCAAAACCATACCCGAAACACACAAACCCAACGCCAATCGAGCACTGATCGACAGGATTCGGGCATACAAGCCCGCCGGGGCGGAATTCTTTGATATCATATGACTCCAATCGGCAATCTCCCAAAAAACTTAACCCTCAATCACACATTCACAAGCCTGAAATTCCACACTCTTCGGATTCCTCCGGTTGCCACTGGATCACGTGCTCCCGATTTCAATGCCGTCCATGATCTTAAGTTCGCCACACTTCCGGCTTCAATTATCTATTACATATATTATCAGAAGTTATAGATATCCTGTCTAGGGACAATTTTTCGCGGGGTTGTGAACAACATGGGCACAACCGGTGATCCCCTGCGGGAGGGTTTTTAGTGGGCTTCGAGTCCACGCGGGCGGCGCACGGATTCGATACGGAGGGTGTGTCCGCGACCGCATTCGAGGGGTTCGACGCGGCCATGGACTTCAAGCACGGGAAACCGGAGAGTTTCAAAACCAAAACGTTGATAAGCCTGGGCGAAAAGTTCGGTTTCCACCAGTCCGCTGCGGTCGCACAGGGTTAGAAATTTCATCAGGCGTCCATCGGACTGGTGGTGGGTGCGATCTGCCACAACGATGCCGCACAGGGTGACGCGTTGTTTCAAGAACGATCCCATGGTCGCCACCGGGCAGTAGGTTTCCCAGCGGATGTCAGGCCATAAATCCAGCGGATGTGCGGATATGGTGAATCCAAACGCCTCCATTTCATCATGGAGTTGCTGAAGTGGAGGCGCCTCGCGGAAAGCCGTGGGAGCGTTCCCGTTCCACAAAGCGGGCCCTTGCGCGGCGAGTTGGCGAACGCGCCAGACACCGGCGGTGCGGGAGTCGACCAATCCATCCAAGGCTCCGCCTCTGAGAAGCAGGTCCAAGTCATGGGGGGCGATTCGTGTTCGACGCACCAGATCGTCAAGGGAATGGTAAGGCCCGTGCTGCCGTTCGGTGGCAATGATTCGTGGAACATTCGCTCCAAGGTCCTTGATGGCCGACAATGGCACGCGAATCAAAGCCGGTGTTTCGGCAATATAGGAACCCGGCGAGGCGGTGTTCACATCGGGCGGCAACAGACCGATGCCCAGCCTTCTGGCCTCAAGGGTGTAAAGCAGGCGCGGATAAAAACCTTTTCCATGTGTGAGCACAGCCGCGAGAAACTCGGCGGGATGGTGTTTTTTCATCCAAGCCGCTTGCCAGGCTTCAAGGGCGTAGGCGGTCGAGTGGGCCCGGCAAAAAGCATAGCCCCGGAATCCGGCGACCAGTGACCAAACGGCCTCGATTTCGCCCGGGGTGCGTCCCTTGAAGAGCGCTTGTTGTGCAAATTCGTCTTTTAAAGTGGCCACCTCGGCATCGCGCATTTTGACAAGGGCCCGGCGCAGAATGTCAGCGCGGCCCGGCGGCATGCCGGCGAAAACCTCTGCGATTTGCAGGATATGCTCCTCGTAGGCGACCACACCGTGCGTGGTG
>CAMCXK010000029.1 GCA_945883435.1 Chthoniobacter flavus
AACCGCATAAACGGCGAACTCCGGAATCGGAAGCAGCCAAACGCATGCCAGTCCATTGACGGCTTGCAGGGCCTGCAACGCGCCTTGCCCCCCGAGAAACGAAGCCAGAAGGGCCACACGCCCCCTTTGAATCTCCCGGCTCGTGCTCATTAAAGCGCCTTGTCCAAAGCCTGGATTGTGTGGCGGTGCCTGTCTGCAAACTCGTTTGGAACGGCGAGCAGATTGCCATCCGGCCAGTTGTTCCCGATCCGGCGGAGACGGTAGTGGCTGGACTGAAAAATCCCCGCACGGATGGCCCGGTCTTGAAACTCGAAGAAGCAATAATCGTCCGGGAAAAGATCTCTCCCCACGGTGCAATCCTGTCCCCGCTCGGATTGGCTCCATTCAAAAAAACACACCGGACGGCAATGGTTCAGCAATTCGTCGAACCCCTTTAAAACAGCGACTTCAAAGCCCTCGACGTCGATTTTGAGAAAGTCGACGTGCCCGACTCCGCATTCACGCAAGTGTTCGGAGCCTTTCACAATCGAGAGTTCAAGCGGGGGCGTTGCGGAGGAGGATGGATGAAAACTGCCGGTTCCGGTGTTGTTGGAAGACGGGGGGTGGTAGGGCAATCTTGCAGCTCTCTCTCCTAGGCCAACGGGGTGCAGTGTGACGTTGCCGAGCTTGTTGCGGACAATTTTTTCGCGGACTTTATCCGCCACCGGCGGGAATGGTTCGAACGCGTGGACATGCGATGCGATGGTTGAGGCGAACAGTGTGTGATGGCCGATGTTGGCTCCCGCATCGACCACAACTGGGGAGCGGAGAGGGCGTGTGAAATCCCGCATCAACCGGAGTTCCTCGGCGGCATAGGCCCCGTAGTAGAACACACTCCAATCGATGAAAACGGACAGGTCTCCCGGGTAGCGGCGCCCGTAGAATGGAACCTCAAAAGCCTCGGGAACCGCCGAGTCGGGCGGGTGGATTTGGCGAATGATGCGGTCCCGAACCCCGAAACGCAGAAAATGGCAACGCCCCAGAATGCGTGCGAAAATCCTGTCAACACGGCCTGCGCATGGGTTGAGGGGTTTCTCAACGTTGGGGGTCGTTTGCATGCGGATTTTCATATCCTCCTTTATCCGTAAATGCACGGACTGCCGCTGGGGAGTGGGTTTTTCAAAAAAGTTTCCGTGATTTCACACTTGGCAAAAGGCGCCGGGGCCTCGGAGGGGACTTTCCGCTTAACAAGAGCCGGCGATGGCGCTAAATACCTCCGCTTCGCCTCGCGGCGTCCTTTCATTATGCACCACACCTCACCTCAAGGAGACATCGGCCTCATCGGCCTGGCTGTCATGGGCCAGAACCTCGTTTTGAACATGAACGACCACGGATACACCGTTGTTGTTTACAACCGCACCACATCGAAGGTCGACGAGTTTCTCGCCAACGAAGCGCGCGGCACGAAGGTTCAAGGCGCCCACTCGATCGCCGAGCTGGTTTCCAAACTCAAACGCCCCCGCCGTATCATGATGCTCGTCAAGGCCGGGCGTCCCGTGGACGACTTCATCGCCCAGATCGCGCCGCATTTGGAACCGGGCGATATCATCATCGACGGTGGCAACTCGCTTTACGAGGATACCAATCGCCGCCAGCGGGAGTTGGAGGCGAAGGGCCTGCTTTTCATCGGCACCGGAGTCTCGGGTGGCGAGGAGGGCGCCCGCCGCGGACCCAGCATCATGCCGGGCGGTTCACCGGCCGCATGGCCCCACGTGAAGGATATTTTTCAATCGATTTCCGCGAAAGTGGAGGACGGATCGGCCTGCTGCGACTGGGTCGGGCCCGAAGGCGCGGGCCACTACGTAAAAATGGTCCACAACGGCATCGAGTATGGCGACATGCAGCTCATCTGCGAGGCTTACAACATTCTTAAAAACGGTCTCGGTCTGACCGAGGCCGAGTTGCACGAGACGTTCGCTGCCTGGAATACCGGGGAGCTCGACAGCTATCTGATCGAGATCACCCGTGATATCTTTGCGAAAAACGACTCGGACGGCACTCCCCTGGTGAACAAAATCCTGGATACGGCCGGCCAGAAGGGCACCGGCAAGTGGACGGTCATCAATTCCCTCGAGTTCGGCACACCGATCACGCTCATGGCGGAGGCGGTTTACGCGCGCTGCGTCTCGGCGTTGAAGGATGAGCGGGTGAAGGCCTCCCGCAAACTGAAGGGACCGAATGCCGCGATTCCGCCGGCCCGCAACGCGAAACGCCGTGCGGAGCTTGTCGAGCAGGTGCGCCAAGCGCTCTACGCCTCGAAAATCATCAGCTACGCGCAAGGCTACATGCTCATGCGCGATGCGGCGCGGCAATACGGTTGGAATTTGAACTGGGGCGGCATCGCGCTCATGTGGCGCGGCGGTTGCATCATTCGTTCGCGCTTCCTCGGGCGCATCAAGGAGGCGTTCGACAAGAAGCCCAAGCTGACAAACCTGCTTCTCGATCCCTACTTCCGCGGAGAAATCAAAAAATGTCAGAAGGGATGGCGCAACATTGTGGCCACGGCCGCGAAGCGCGGGATCCCCGTTCCGGCCTTCTCGACGGCGCTGTCCTTCTACGACAGCTACCGATCGGCTGTCCTGCCGGCCAACCTGCTCCAGGCCCAGCGCGACTTTTTCGGCGCCCATACCTACGAGCGTGTTGACAAGCCCCGCGGAGAATTTTTCCACACCAACTGGACCGGCACGGGTGGAACCACCGCCTCGACGACCTACACGGTGTAAGAACCATTGCGAGTTTTTGTTCTCAAGCCCGATGCGATCGGCGACTTCGTTCTCGCCACGGGAGCGGTCCATCGAATCGCACGGGCTTGGGGAGAGTCCAGTCTGACCCTTGCCGTCCGGGCGGATGTGGCGCCGTTTGCGCAGGAGGAATTTCCTGAGGCCCGGGTTGTTCCATTGCCGATTCGCGAAAAGCGGCGTGTTGTCAACCTCACGGTCGTGAATGTCCTGAACTGCCTGCCGGCGTGGACTGTGTTGGCCGGCATGCATGTGGAGGCGGCAGTCTGCTTGCGCAGTATGCGGACCTATCTGCAAACGGCACTTTTTCTGACTCCAAGGGCAAAACGTCGCATTGCCTGTGAAAACCGGCTGGCCGAGGGGGAGCGTTTTCGCCGCCCGCGTGTGGAGAACTTCGTGCGATCGTGTTTCCGCCCCGAGCTGCTTGCTTATCCCCGGCCCGGGCCATGGCCGACCGACCTTGAGGCCAACCGGTTGGTGGTGTCGGAACTTTTGGGTGAGCACGTCGATCCCCTTGAAATCCTTCCCCGGCTGAGGGCGCGTTCGCCTGCCCGTGTGGGGGGCTGGCTTCTTTGTCCCTTCAGCTCCACCCGGGGCAAGGACTACCCTGATGAAAAGTGGGTCGAGGTCCTGTCCCTCGTGGCTTCCGATCGAGGCGGGGCACCGCTGTTTCTCGCCGCCGGTCCATCCCAGCAGGAGCGATTGCGCTCTTTGCACAGACTCTTGGATTCTTCTGGTGTGACAGGTTGCACGCTGCTTCCGGAAGGAAGTCTGGGGGACCTGGCGCAAGCCGTTTCCTCCGCTTGTTTGGTGCTTACCGTGGACACGGCGGCTGCCCACATGGCCTGTGCCGCCGGCCGGCCGGCCGTTATTGTTTCGGCGGGCCAACACCCGGGCGTCTATGCCCCCTACACCACAAATGGTCTTCAGGACTGGATCATGCCGCCGCCGGGTTTGGCACGGGGTGCCTGGAAAAGCTCGATCAATGCCGGACTCGTTGCGGAGCGCATACGCGGGGTTCTCTCCAAAAATCCATGACGTCGTTTTATATTGGCATCGATCTTGGAACGACCAATTCCGCTCTGGCGTTTGTGCAGGCTGGTGGCGGGAAAAGCGGGATTTTTGCGGTGCCACAGGCTGAAACCACCCACTCAACCGCCTCGCATGACACCTTGCCGTCGTTTCTGCTCCGGCTTCCACAATCGGAGGACTGGACAATCGGCCGACTCGCGCGTGAGAGGCTTCCCGGGCTTCCGGGCCGGGTGGTTCAATCCGCAAAGTCCTGGCTGGTCCACCATGCCTCCGACCCCCATGCGCCATTTCTTCCGTTTGGTTCCACGGAGATTGAAGAGGGCCACAAGCTCAGTCCCGTGGATGCGCTCGCGCGGATTTTGCGCCATCTGAGGGAGTCATGGGATTCCGCCCATCCAGAGGCTCCCCTGGAGCGGCAGTCTGTGGTTGTAACTGTTCCCGCATCCTTTGATCCGCTCGCCCAGCAACTGACTTTGGAAGCCGCGCACCGGGCAGGGCTTCCGGCATCGACGAGTCTTCTTGAAGAGCCGCAGGCCGCCTTTCTGGCGTGGCTGGAACGTCCCGGCGCGGAGGCTGAACTCCCGGCTCCGGGAGCACCTCCGCTTCATGTGCTGGTGGTGGATATCGGTGGTGGCACCACGGATTTCAGTCTTTTCGAAGCCTCCGTTCCATCGGGGGCGGACCGTCCCCGGTTGGTGCGTCTTGCGGTCAGCGGGCATATTCTTCTCGGCGGGGACAATTTCGATCTTTCGCTCGCGCATGCGCTCGAACCACGATTCGGAGCGCTTTCCGCTCCAACCTTCGCCTCCCTGGTGGCGCGCTGCCGAGACGTCAAGGAATGTGCGCTCTCGGAAAGCGGTGAGGAAATATTCACGATCGCCGTGGCCAGGCCTGGAGCCTCTCTCTTGGCAGGTTCCGAGCAAACAACTGTGGCCCGTGACGAGGTGCGGCGCATCCTGCTGGATGGTTTTTTGCCGGATGTGGTGGCCGGTGAGGAACCATTGCGTGCGCCCAAAGGTCTTCGTGAAATGGGACTGCCTTACGCCAAGGATGCGGCAATCACGCGCCACCTTGCCGATTTTTTGCGCGACCGGCCGCCTGTGGATCTGGTTTTGTTCAACGGCGGAGTCACAAAGTCGCGTTCTGTGCGGGATCGGATTCTTGCCAACGTCTCGAGTTGGCAACCCGGCCATGCCCCGAGGGCGCTTTCGAACGATGATCCCGATTTGGCGGTTGCACGGGGAGCCGCTTGGCATGCCGCCCGGCAGGCGCACCCCGGTCTTCTGCGTGTCGAAGGCGGTTCCGCCCATGCCTATTATCTGGACCTCGGCGGTGGCCGGGCCTTGTGCATCCTGGCCCATGGAACAGAAGCCGGCGATTCGGTTCCGACCCGTTGCGATGGCCTGGCCGCACGCATCGGCGAACCGGTCTCGTTCGCCCTTCTTCGCCATACCCGCCGCGAGGGGGATCGGCCGGGCACGGTTGTTCCAAGCGATGCCACGTTTGAAGAGTTGCCCGCGCTGGAGGCGGTCTTGCAACCTCCCAAGGGGCGCCGGGCCACTTCCCCATTGCCTGTGGAGGTGCGTGCCGTCCTTGGTGTCACGGGACTTCTGGGCGTTGAAATCGTGGCAAACGACAAAAAAAACGCATGGAAGCAGTCGTGGCCGCTTGTTTTTGCGTTGCGCGGGGGATCGGATCGGACAACCTCGAGGGCGTCTTCCGCCTCCGAGCCGGTGTTGAGATGTGCGGAACACTGGAGCAACCTTCTTTCCGCCGGGCGCAAAACCCGTCAAAAGCCCACCGCCAACCTGCTTTTCCAGTCGGGAGAAAAAATTCTGCAACTTCCCAAAGCGCGCTGGAGCGGGGGGATGGTGCGGGCTCTTTACAACCAATGGATCGGGGTTGCCGAAGTGCGCCGCCTTTCTCCCGATCACGAGGAATCCTGGCTTCACCTGGCTGGATGGCTTTTAAGACCCGGGTGCGGAATGACCGGCGATGGGGAACGGGTCGCCACGCTGCAGCCGATCCTTGCGGGCGATCCGTGTTTTTCCTCGGGCGCCGTGCGCTTGCAGCGATGGATCGCGGCGCGCCGTATCGCCGGGGGTTTGGATGCCTCCCAATCGCTTTCCATCTGGACCGCCGCCCGTTCGACATGGCGCGCGGGGAGTCCTCCCGCCGCTGAAATCGCTCTTTTGGCGGGTTCCTTGGAATGGCTTCCCGGTCGTGACGAATTGGCACGGCACATGGTGGCCGCCATCCAAGCCGACCCCCGGCAAGTCGCGTATTGGCGTGCGTTCGGGCGCCTTCTGGCGCGGCAACTTTTAAACGCGGGTGTTCAACAGGTTCTTCCACCCGAGTTGGTGGGCGAGTGCTGGGATGTCCTGCCCGAGGCTCCCGAGGCTGCGCGAACCGAGGCGGCCGCCGCTTGGCTCCGCGCCGCGCGATTGACAGGAGTTCGGGCGTTGGATCTCGATGGCGGGTTGCGGAAACGCATCGATGCCACGTTGAGGCGTTGGGATGTTCCAGAATCGAAGCGACGGGTCTTGAGCGAGCACATTCCTCTTGTCGAGTCGGACCGGGCCGGAATGCTTGGCGAGTCGCCTCCGCCGGGAATCGTGCTGAATGCCGACCCGGCCTAAGGGACCACGGGGGCTTGCGGTCCAGATTGGGATTTCACAGGATTGCCGCAATGCACAAACAGGTTTTTGTTGCGATTGTTGCGGGGGTGCTGGCTTTCGTGCAGCCATTGTCGGCCGGGGATGTCATTCGCCGCATCGCCTTTGGTTCGTGCAACCGTCAGGACCTTCCCCAGCCCATCTGGGCAGCGGTGGCGGATTTTCAACCCCAGCTTTGGATTTGGCTGGGAGACAACATCTACGGCGACACCGACAACATGGAGGTCTTGAGGGCCAAGTGGGACCGGCAAAAGTCGCATCCCGGTTATGCGGCTCTGCGCTCCTCCGCGATTGTGTTGGGGATTTGGGACGACCACGACTTCGGACGCAACGACGCGGGCTCCGAGTATCCTTTCAAGGAGGCTTCCAAAAAGTTGCTACTGGATTTTCTGGATGAACCCGCAGGCTCCGTGCGGCGCGGGCGTGAAGGCATTCACGACTGCCGGTTGTTCGGTCCCGAAGGCCGCCAGGTCGCTGTGGTTCTGCTCGACACCCGCACCTTCCGCTCGCCTCGCGGCAGTTCGGGTGGACTCCTCGGGGAGGCGCAGTGGAAATGGCTTGAGGAAACCCTGCGCGGCAGCCCTGCGCAGGTTCATGTGATTTGCTCTGGAAGCCAAATTCTTCCCTTGGAACATACCCACGAAAAGTGGGCGGACCATCCAGCCGATCGCCAGCGGCTTTTGGAAATGCTCGACCGTCTTGCGAAGCCTGGAGTGATCCTCCTCAGCGGTGACCGCCATTTCGGAGAAATCTCGACCCTCACAGCCGGAAACCGCGTTTTTCATGAGTTGACCACGAGCGGCATGACACATCATTGGATGTCCTTCCCCGGTGAGAAAAACGCCTTGCGGAGCGGGCAGCCAGTGGTCCGGAAAAACTTCGGCACACTGGAAATAAACTGGGATGCACACACCATGACCGCCTGCATCCGCGCGGTGGATGGAGAAATTCTCGAATCGACCGTGCTTCCACTGGCGCCATGAAATCCACATCCCCATCTCCCTTCCGCCGGATGTTTCTTGCAACAGGGGTTCTTTTGGTGAGTTCCATGTGGTGCCTTCTGTCACAGGTTTCCTTTTTTCATATCGGTCCCTGGAAAGCCTTTTTCGGTCCTGATGGGGTGCTTTCTCTCTTGGAGGAAAAAACCATCGATGCCCGCTTGCTGTGGCGGGGTCCCCTCCCGAGCCCGCTGCCGCTGGCTTATGTGAATGTCGACACGGCATCCATCCAGCGGATCGGCAACTTTCCTTGGGACCGGGCGATTTTCGCGCGCACTGTGGATGCCCTGTTTCGTTATGGCGGGGTCAAGGCCGTGGGCTTGGATTTTGTTTTTTCAAAAGCCGGGCTACCCTCCGGCGGGGGAGGGGAGGAGGGTTCCAAGGCGCTTGGAAAGGCGATTCACACCCACAAAAACGTGGTTTTGGCGGCCACCTTCGGAACGGCTGGTGGCTTTCCGTTTGAGTTTGAGAAAAGCCCCGCTCCCGTGCCTCTTCCCGAGACGCCGGCTCCGCCCGTAGTCGGCCCCACGTGGGGCCGCGTGGGCTTGATCGACACGGTGGGTGAGGACGTGCGGTGGGCTCCATTTTTTGCACGTTTGCCTCACCACACCTATCTCCCGATGTCTCTTCAGCTTGGCTTGATTTGGTGGGGGCTGGACGCTTCCTCGGTAAAAATCGAACCGGAGGCGCTACTTGTTGTGGAGCCCGACGGACGCGGGCGCGGCCGCGTGCCCCTGCGCATGGGACAGTTGGCAGAGCCGAACTGGTTTGGCGGTTGGATGGATGCGCAAGACCACCATGCCAGTCTCGTCGAGGTTCTGGCTTTTGCGCAGGCGGCCGAGACCGGCACGGAAGACCAAAAACGCCTGGCCGAGGAATTTTTCAAGCCCTTCCGAGGATCCATTGTTCTGATCGGGCCGGTGGATCCACTACTGAAGGATCTGAGCGTCATGCCGCTCAGCGGGCCGCATCCTGTGCCACGGGTCTCGGTGCACGCAAATTTTCTAAAATCCCTCGTCGGAGGGCGTTTTCCGGAGCGTCCGCCTGTATGGACGAATATCTGCTTGATTCTCGCGTTGGGCATTTTGGCCTCGCTGTTCGCGTTTGTGCCTCCGCGTTGGACAACCCCGGTGTCTCTCGCGGCGGGCGGGGGGGTGCTGGCTTATGTGGCCTTGGCGTTTTGGATTTTTTCCGCGCGGGATGTGCTTCTGCCGCTGGTTGCCCCCACGGGATCCGCCGTGAGTTGTGCCTTCCTGGCCGCACTGGTGCAGGTGGCCAGCGAGCAGCGCCAGCGCCAGCGCATTCAGCGGATGTTTGGCGCCTATCTTTCCCCTGCACTGGTCGAGCGTTTGGTCGAAAGCGGTGCCGATCCGCAACTCGGAGGTTTTGATGCGGAGATCACAGCTTTCTTTTCTGATGTGCAGGGATTCTCCTCGTTTTCCGAATTGCTAACGCCGCAGCAACTCGTGGCGCTTATGAACGAGTATCTCTCTGCGATGACCGATATCCTCATGGAAGAAGGCTGCTATGTGGACAAATACATCGGCGATGCCATCGTCGGGATTTTCAATGCGCCCGTGCCGCTGTCCAACCATGCACTCCGCGCCTGCCGCGCCACCCAACTCCTGCACAAGCGTCTGGCCACCCTCCGGCGGAAATGGGCCTCGGAGGGCGACAAGTGGCCCCCCTTTGTCTCGCGAATGCAAATGCGGATTGGTTTGAACACCGGATTTGCAACCGTTGGCAACATGGGGTCTGCCCGGCGCTTCAACTACACCATGATGGGCGATTCGGTGAATCTGGCCGCGCGCTGTGAAAGTGGGGCTAAATCCTACGGAGTCTACACCATGGTCACCGGCGAAACCCGGGCCGCAGCCGAGGCGGTCGGCGGGGACTGCGTGTTCCGCTTTCTCGACCGTATCGTTGTGAAAGGCCGCACGGAACCTTGCGAGGTCCATGAAATCGTCTGCCTCCGGAGTGATCTTGATCCCGAGACCGAGAAATGCATCGCCCTCTACCACGAGGGCCTTGCCCACTATCAGTCTGGGCGCTGGGCCGAGGCGGGGGCGCTTTTCGAGCGCTCGGCGGCACTCGAACCCAACCGCCCGGAACTGAATCCCGAGTCTCCCTCCACCCCGTCCCTTGTGCTTCGGGAGCGCACTCTTCACTTGGCCTCCCACCCGCCCGGAGCCGATTGGAACGGCGTTTTCACGATGACCTCAAAGTGAGGCTGCCGGATTTTTTAAACAAACGCAGCCTTCACGATGGTGTTTTCGATGGTTAGGGCTGAAGGGCTGCGGATCACAGCGACCAGATCGTTCTGGAGGGATTCAAAAAGCTCGTAGTTTCCCGGTGACTTCTCGACAAGATTGTATCGGTTTAGCGAACCGGCGAGGAGAAGGCGGTCGCCATCCGGCGCGAAGTCTGTGATCAGCGCGTAGGAGGACCGCCCTTCAATGCCCCCCGACTTTCCTGTGTAGAACGGGGATCCGCGGCGTCCAAGGACGAACGTGTCACTGCCCTCGCCCCCTGTGAGAGTGTCGATTTCCGCGGTTGACGATCGTGAGTGCGCGGCTCCAAGCAAGGTGTCATTTCCATCCCCCCCCGAGAGGCTGTCATTTCCTCCAAGCCCGAAAAGCAGGTTGTCAAGGTTGTTTCCGGAGATGGTATTCGAGGCACCATTACCATGCCCTTCGATGGCTGATCCGGCGAGTTCCAGATTTTCAAAAAAGAGGCCCAGCTTCCAACTCACCGAACTGACCACGGTATCGAGGCCCGCGCTGTTTGATTCGCGGAGGACAACGGCTGTCGAATCCACTTCATATCGATCATCACCGGTGCCTCCTGAAAGGGTGTCTTTTTTCCCAACGGCGACCAACGTGTCATCGCCCTCCGCACCGAAAAGGTGATTGGGGCGTTCATTCCCGGCGAGGAGATCCGCGTAGGCCGAACCTGCCACATGTTCGATTTCTGTTAGGACGTCACCTTCCGCATCCCCGCCGCTTTGTGCCGGGTTTTGAAGGCGCACGGAAACGCCAGTTTGCGAGTCCGAATAAACCGCCCAATCCGCTCCCTTGCCACCGTTCAAGGAATCCGGACCGGCTCCGCCGTGCAACGTGTCATCACCGTCCTGGCCATCGATTTGGTCTGCTCCGGAAAGTCCGGCCAGGAAGTTTCGGACCTTGGAACCTTGCAGGGTATCCCCCAAAGTCGAACCGGTTAGATTTTCAATTTGCATCAAACGATCACCTTGCGCATCGCCTTGAAATCCGAGTCCGGTCAGTAGCGACACCTCGACAGCACCTGAGGAATTCGAGTAATCCGCCGTGTCGATTCCAGAGGCTCCAGCCAAAGAATCCGCTCCGGTTCCACCCTGCAAAATGTTGTTTTGGGCGTTGCCAATGAGAATGTCGTCAAATCGAGATCCTGCGAGGTGTTCGATTTCGATCAAATCGTCTCCTTCCGCATCGCCTCCAGCTCCGGATGATCGCGTGAGATGGACAATCATGGGGCCGGTCGCATCGTCGTAAAGGGCCCAGTCCTCGCCTTGGCCTCCGATTAAAAGGTCCGCCCCGCCTCGGCCTCGGAGGGAATCATTGCCATGCGAGCCGTAGAGGATGTTTCCCAAGGCATCTCCCGACAAAAGGTCGTTGTGGTTGCTGCCGATTACGTTTTCAAAGTCGGAGATCTGATCGCCGGCGGCATGTCCCCCCTGGGCCCCTCCGGTGCCCAGGTCGATGATCACCGCTGCGGAGGAGTGAACATACGCCACGGCGTCGATGCCACCGCCGCCTTGGAGGGTATCCGCCCCGCGGCCTCCCTCGATCGTATCATTGCCCTCCCGGCCATCCACCAGGTCGTCGCCCCGGTAGCCAAAAAGTTCGTTCTGGCTCAAGCTTCCAAGGATGGTGTCGTTGTGCTCGGAGCCCACGATGTTGTCGATGCCCACCAGCAAATCGCCTTCGGCCTCCCCACCCGACAGGCTTCCAATGCCGAGGTCGATATAAACCGCCTCGGGCGAGTTCCAATACAAGGCGTAGTCCACGCCTCTCCCGCCGATCAGGGTATCGGCCCCGAGTCCGCCTTCGAGAGCATCGTCGCCGTCACCTCCATGGATGAAGTCATCGCCATCATTTCCGACCAGCGCCTCCCCGGCCTTTCCTCCTTCGAGGGTGTCATGGAATTGGGATCCCTCGAATTGTTCCACTCCGGTGTATGAGTCGCCCTGAGCCGGGGCTCCCGAGTGTTTATTGGTCCGAAGGTTCAAGTGGACCGCCGCCTCGGCATAAAGATGGGACACCACGTCGTAGCCGCCACCGCCGTGAACGGTGTCCACTCCTCCCCGGCCGACCATGAACGTTTGATCGTCCACATCCCCCCTCCATTTGTGGCTTCCCGCGCCCGATAGCACCAACGCGTTGGTTTCATCAACCGAGTTTTTCGATGAGCCGGATTTTTGAACTTGATACACGGATTGGCCGTAAATCGACTGGGTCTCCGAAACGATTTGTGCGGCGGCGGTGCGAGTCCTCGAGGGAGGCAGCCAAGTGACTTCGGGGCCGTAAAAGCCCACTCCCGGATCATAGGCGATCATGGTGACGCTCACAAAATCGAAGCGTTTTTTGATTTTCACCGCACCCCAACCGATACTGCCCTCCACAAACGCACGCGCGCTCAGCGCCCCGGAAATGGCAAAGAGATCGAGGAACCCAAGGGGATTGTCGAGAATGGCTTCACCGGCTTCGAGGAAGCGCAGACGCCCGTCCCCGTTGGGATCATTCAATCCCACGGTCAAGTCGCCGTAGACTCCGCCGCCCGCATACACGGCTGCGATTCCGGCGTCCACACCCGCAGTGAGTTCCAAGGCGGCATCGATACCGAAATACGTCTGAGCCGTGTTGAGGTAGAGTCCATTGGTGAGGCTCAGAATGTTTTTGCCGACACTTTCGTCATTGATGAACCCGCCGATCATTTCCGAGATGCCACGGGTGTCGTAGCCTCCGCCGATTTTGGCTTTGACTCCCACTTCGCCCGCCAACCGCACGGCAATCGGGCCGTAAATCGGGAAGGTCTGGGCGATGTTTGCATCCAACCGGACCTCGGGTGTTTCAAAATTGAAAAGGTCCATATCCATCCCGAGGAGGAACCCGCCGATGACCACGAGCGGTTCCTCGAGCAGCGGGATGTTGAACTGCACATTCGACGATTCGTTTGACCGGGCATTTGCCAGAATGGTGCTGGCGGCCGATGGGGTGATGTTGAGAAGGGATGACAGATCGCTGGCGGACTTGTTTTGGATATTGTCCAGTGTGATGCCGGCCCCTTGCAGGGTGAGGGCTTGCGCCGGAGTGATGCCCAGTGCGGCCGTCAGGCTCGTCTCTCCGAGGAAGCGGGCCGTGGCGTTGGCGAAGTTGCTGTATTGTTCGGCCTCCAGCGCTTGGGTCTCGCTCGGAGGCGCTTCGAGAAGCAACTTGTAAGGTTTGGATTGGGACAGATTGAATCCCTTGTCGAAAACATTGTCGTCGCCCGCCAGTTTGATGCTGCCGATGGAAAAGTTTCCTTCCGCATCGATGGGGATGGCGTCAAAGACATCCACAACCTTGGCGACATACTCCAGAAATTGCTGGGTGCTTTGGTCAAGGACTCCGGCCTCGGCGGCGATTTCCAGAATAGTATCCGGCAGCTGCATCTCCGTGAGGGTCGGGATTTCCGCCGTGAGGGTTTTGGTTACCGGAGCCACCACATCCAAAACGCCCCGGATGCCTTTGAGAATGGTTTGAATAGTGCCTCCTGCTCCAAAGAGGTCGGCCATGTCCAGCTTCAAATCGCGGAATTCAACCGAGGGGTTTTTGGGGTCGCTGGCCTTCCAATCAAAGAGAAGGTTGCCTGAGAATTTCGGGAGCCATCCCCATTCCTCCGAGATTGTCAAACCGAGGTTGAGCGCGGTTTCAAGGTCGAATTCCGGTTGAAGGATGATTTCGTCGGCGAGTTCCGACCAGTGCAGCTTGCCATCCCCGGTCTTGTCTTTGACCGGAGCATCGAAAGTCACGCGGATATCGTCGTCGGGGGAGGCATCCTCCGCGATGAATTGCAGCGTTCCGATGTTCACCACGCCGGTCATGCCGCCCAAGTCGCCGCCCAAGGAGAGCGAGAGGGTGGTGTTATCGGTGGCGGAGGACCCTGTGCCTGTGGTGCCTGTATCGAAATAGAATCCTTTGTCGTCCTGACCGATGGACAGAGCGGCGGTGGCGGACCAGTTGAAGCCCGGCGATCCGCTCAAATTGAAATCCGCAAATCCCTCCGACATGCCGAAATTCTCATCAATCGGAATCGAAGTGGTTCCGGAAACTTGATACTCGAAGTTCAAATTCCATGTTTCCAGATTTGTAAAATCCAGATTGCCCGAAGCCCGGATTTGATACTCCACCGAGGTGTTTTCCGATGTGTAGTAGACGCCGGAGTAGAGAAATTCGTCCGGGGTGGTGGTGGTCTGGTCATCCTTGAGGCCGAGTTCGGCCAGAATGAGGTTGCCAATCTCCTGAACCGACAGATCACCGCTCTGAATCTCCGCGGTGTTCTTGAAGAGGGCGTTTTCAATGCCGCCGGCGATTGCGGCCAAAGGACCAAATTTTTGGATCAGATCGTTGAGGCTGGCCCCGTCAAAAATCGGTTGATTCAGGATGGCCGGTATGAGTCCGTTTTGTAGCGACTGATCAAACGAGTTGCCAAGGGTCGATGAAGAAGTGGTCATTGAGGTTGCGGGGTGGAGTGGGCGTTCAGAACGGTTTGGCAGGCGTTGGCGAGATCCCTGGCGATCGCAAAGGCCGTAAAGAAGACCTTGTAAAAAAGCTCCGGGGAAGGCGACAAGTCACGAGGAGCGGGAACCGTAAAAGCCACGGGCTCGACCTCATAATTGAGTCGGCCGTCGTTTCCGGGAACCGGGGTTTGGATCGAAGGCACAAGCAGCTTGATATCGCGGGGAAATTCCCCCGGGGCGGGTTCGCGGGAGTTCACGCCGGCCAAGGCGGCAGCGAGGAGGATGAACAGGGACTCCACTTCCGCGCGGCAGTGAAAAGCCGGTCCCAAAAGACGATCGAATTCTTCAAGATAGGCATTTGCCGTTTGGGCCGGCCGCGTCGAAATCTTTAAGGACACAAGCTGCTTTTTTTCGGTCTCGGGAAGGTTTTTCGAAAGGATGAAGGCCACCTCGGTGAACTGGCGGATTTGCTCAAAAAAAGCGATTTGCAGGCCAAGGGCATCCTTCAAAGCCGATGCAAACAGCCAAAGGCGCGAGGAATGTGACACTTCGGTGAACGAGACGGGCGATTTTTCGCCACGGGGTTCGGGCGGCAAAGCGCTCCGGTATTGGTTCCAATGAAGTTCTGTCAGGCCGGCCAACCCGCTGTGGCAACCAATCACGGCGTCTCGCAATTGAAAGAGCCGATGAACATGGGATTCAAAAACATCCTGCAGACGAATGGGAGCGCTCATCGTGCCGCTTTCCTTCGCACGTCACGCAGCTAAAATCAACCTCGGGAAAATGTTTTTTTAGCGGAAAATCGCAAAGATTGATCGCTCGTCACGCGGTTTTGTGTTTCACAATGATCCCCGTGAAACCCATCTCTCTCAGCCTGCTCTTAGCCACAACGCTTGTCTTGAATGCCCGCGAGATGGGCGGCGGAGGTTTTTCGGGAGGCGGCTTCGGGCGTGAGGAATTCCGGGATCCAGCCCCGCGCTTCAACGATGACGAAAATGTGGACTTCCAGCGCGAGGGGCGGGACCAGTTCGAGGTGCAGTCGGGAGACCGTTCGGCCAACGTGCATGTTCACCCGAATGGCAACGACACGGCAAATGTCAATGTCCATACCTCCACCGGTCACGACTACACGGCCACAGTGGCCGGGCCGGATGGCTACCGCAACGGCTACATCTGGCAGAATGGATCCTACGTGGCTGTGAGTTGCCCGGTTTTTATGCCTTACGCAGCACCGTTCGGCCCTTGGATGGGGTGGAGCGTGGTGACGCAGCCGGTTTATCTCGAGTATCCCTGCTATGCCACCTATCCGCTGGAAACCGCCGTTCAAATCGCCTTGCGACAGCTTGGCCTCTACAACGGTCCGATCGATGGACTCCCTGTAAGTTGCCGCTCGGCGATTGAGACCTACCAGAGTCAAAACGGGCTGTCCGTCACCGGAACCATGAACCCGGAACTTCTCACGGCACTTGGAATCCAAGCCAACAAGGGCTGATTTTCGAGGACCCCAAAAAAATCCTAAAAAAACTCTTGCGCGATGCGCGCTAGTATGGGATTTTGAAATTGTTCTGGGGGGAACAGAAGCCCGTTGCAGCAATCGTTGCGACGGGCTTCAACTTTTTAGCCTCCGACAAACAGGCTTTTTATGTTGTCACCTTGGAGCAGCAATAAACCTTCAGCATGGCGCAGCGGTCGCACCTGTGAATCAGGCCGGTTTCTTGGCGGTGCTTTGAATCGAGAGTTCGCGCAGTTGCTTGAAGTCGGCCTCGGCAGGCGAGTTTGTCATCATTTCCACGCCGCGGTTGTTTTTCGGGAATGCGATGACATCGCGGATACTGTCCTCTCCGGCGATGAGCATGACGAGGCGGTCGAGGCCGAGCGCGATGCCTCCATGCGGGGGGGCGCCGAATTGAAACGCTTTCAGGATGTGGCCGAAAAGAAGCTGTTGTTTGGACTCGTCGATGCCCAGAACGCTGAACATGCGCGACTGGAGGTCCGATTCGTGAATCCGGAGGCTGCCACCGCCAATTTCGACGCCGTTCAGAACGACGTCGTAGGCAACTGCGCGGACCTTTCCGAATTCGCCGGCTTCCAAAAGAGCAATATCCTCGGCGCAGGGGCGGGTGAACGGGTGGTGCACGGCGTTCCATTTTTGCTCCTCCTCGCTCCAGGCCAGGAGCGGGAAATCCACAACCCAGAGAAAATTGAGGGCGTTGGAATCCTTGAGGAGATCGAGGATTTCGGCCACGCGCAGGCGCACGCGCCCGAGGGTCTCGCAGGCGGTCTCCCAAGTGTCGGCGCCGAACAGGATGAGGTCCCCCTCGGTGATTGAGAGGCGCTCCGCCAGAGCGGTCTTTTCCGCGTCCGTGAAGAATTTGACGATCGGGGATTTCCACTCGCCATTTTCCACTTTGATGAAGGCGAGGCCCTTGGCGCCCGCTTGCTTGGCGAGTTCGGTCAGGTTTTCGATTTGTCCGGTGGTGATGCCGGCGAGGCCTTTGGCGTTGATCGCCTTGACCACGCCGCCATTGTCGAGGGCGGCGCGGAAAACCTTGAATTGCGATTCGCGGAAGATGTCCCCGAGGTCGGTGAGTTCCATCCCGAAGCGGGTGTCCGGTTTGTCGCTGCCGAAGCGGTTCATTGCCTCCCGGTGGGTGAGGCGCGGGAAGGGGACGGGAATGTCGATGGCGCGGGCCTCGCGGAAGACGGTGGCAAGGAGCTTTTCGATCAAGGCGAGGATGTCATCCTGGGTGACGAACGAGGCTTCCACGTCGAGTTGTGTGAACTCGGGTTGGCGGTCGGCACGCAGATCCTCGTCGCGGAAGCAACGGGCGATTTGAAAATACTTTTCGACTCCGGCCACCATCAGGAGCTGTTTGTATTGCTGGGGGGCTTGCGGAAGGGCGTAGAACGAACCCGGAGTGAGGCGCGAGGGAACGAGAAAGTCGCGGGCTCCCTCCGGAGTGCTTTTGGAGAGGATCGGTGTTTCGATCTCGAGGAAACCCTCGGAGTCCATGACATCGCGCATGGTTTTCACCACGCGGTGGCGGAGGCGGAGGTTGCGGCTCATCGACTCGCGGCGGAGGTCGAGATAGCGGTAGGTGAGGCGCAGGTCTTCATTGGAAACCTTGTCGTCCAACTGGAACGGCAGAACCTCGGCGGAGTTTAGGATTTCCAGCGAGGTTGCCACGAGTTCGATCGCCCCGGTGGCGAGGCGGGCATTTTCGGTGCCCGCGAGGCGCGGAGCCACTTGTCCGGCGACACGGATGACATCTTCGCTGCGAAGGGCATGGGATTTTGCCGCAGCCTCCGGATTTTCCTCGGGACGGAACACGACCTGGGTGATGCCCTCACGGTCGCGCAGGTCGATGAAAATAAGGCCGCCATGGTCGCGGCGCGAGGCGACCCATCCGCAAAGCGTGGCGGATTGGCCGGCGTGTTCGGAGCGGAGGGCATGGCAGTGGTGGGTGCGGTAGGTCATCGGAGTTTTAAGAATCAAGTTTGCAAGATTTGAGTTTCTGGACGAGTGCGGAGCGGTCAAGGACCTCCTCGGCGCGGGTGGCGAGGTGTTTGAGTTTCACAAGGGGCCATTCCTGGCCGACGAGGATGGCGTGTTGGGCGCCGAGGTGTTCGGCCTCCTGGAATTGCTTGCCGGTTTTCACCGGCTTGAGCGGGAAGTCGGTGGAGAGGCCCAATTCGCGGCAGGTTTGAACAATGCCGAGGGCCTCCGGGCGGTGCGCCTCGTCGGCGATCACGACGAAGATGTCCAGCGATGGGGCCAGGGCTGCTTGAAGACGCTGCGCGGCGGCGGGGGTTTCGTCGATCAGGTGTCCGAGAACGACATCCCCCATGCCAAAGCCGATAGCGGGAAGATCGGCCGCGCCATCGCTGAGGCCGTGGATCAGGCCATCATAGCGCCCTCCTCCAGCCAGGGCGCGCAGGGTTTGCGAGCGGTCGAAGACCTCGAACACCACGCCCGTGTAGTAGGCGAGTCCCCGGACAATCGAGAGATCGGGTTGGACAAATCCGGTGAGTCCGCGTGCGGCGAGCGCATCCATCACCGGAGCGAAGGCTTGCGGACTGCCTTGGCCGATGAACGTGCGGAGGTCCTCCACCGTGAGGCCTGTCGGGGCGAGGCGGGCATTGAGTTTGTCGGGATGTTCGCGTTCCAGTTTGTCCGCGCAGGCGAGGGCGGTGAGACTGGCCGCATGATCGCATCCCTTGGAGGCAAGAAAATCCATCCAAGCCGCGCGGTCGCTCAGGCGCACCACAAAATGCTCCGCGGTGAATCCAAAGGCGCGCAGAAGATCGATCGCCAAAGACAGAATCTCGGCATCGGCCGCCGGTGAGGATTCGCCGATGATATCGGCATTGAACTGTAGAAACTCGCGGAGGCGGCCTTTTTGCTGGCGCTCGTGGCGGAAGAAATTCGACACGCAAAACCACTTCATCGGTTTGCGATAATGTTTCTCACGGGCGGCCACCATGCGCGCCAGGGTGGGGGTCATTTCCGGGCGGAGGGCGACCTCGCGGCCCCCGCGGTCGGCAAAGGCGTAGAGTTGGTCCAGGATTTCCGCGCCAGCGTCGTTTTTTTTGCGGTAAAGGTCGGTGCTTTCGAGAACCGGCCCGTCAAACTCCTGAAAGCCGTAGCGGGTTGCCACGGAGCGCCAGGTCGAGACGATTTGGTTTCTGCGGGCGCAGTCCTCGGGAAAAAAATCCCGGAAGCCGGGCAATGCGGAGATCGGCATGGGGCTTAGTCGTGGCGAAGCGGGGTCCAGGCGGCATTCGCCTTTGAGCTGGCCACCACGGCTTCGATGAATGCCATGCCGCGCACTCCGTCCTCGATGCGCGGGTAGTCGAGCCAGCGCGGGTCGGGGGTGGATTTTTCGAGGTGGGCGGCAAGGTGGTTGGCGAAGGAGCGGTAGATATTGGCAAAAGCCTCCAAATATCCCTCGGGATGCCCCGGCGGCGTGCGGGTGGCTTGGGCGGCAGAGGCTCCGAGGTAGGACATGCCGGTGCGGAGGATTTGCGTCGGCTGGTCGTTGAATTTCAGCCGCAGAGTGTTTGGTTCCTGCTGGTGCCATTCGAGGCCGGCCTGTTCGCCATACACCCGGATATTGAGGTTGTTTTCCTCTCCCACCGAGATTTGGGAGGCATGAAGAATCCCCTTGGCGCCGCCTTCGAAGCGGAGCAGGACATTGGCGTCATCGTCGAGCGGTCGGCCACCCACGAAGGCGGTCAGGTCCGCCGCGAGTTCGCGGATGCGAAGGCCGGTGATGTATTCGGCAAGGTTCTCGGCGTGTGTGCCGATGTCGCCCACACAGCCGGCCGCCCCCGAACGCGCGGGATCGGTGCGCCAGGAGGCTTGCTTTTGGCCCGAGGCCTCGAGGCGGGTCGCCAGCCAGCCTTGGGGGTATTCCACGACGACTTTGCGGATTTTTCCCAGCCGGCCGGAGTGGACGATCTCACGGGCCTCCTTGACCATCGGGTATCCGGTGTAGTTGTGGGTGAGTCCGTAGAGGTGGCCGGAACGGGCGACGAGTTCGCGCAGCGCGAGGGCCTCGGCGAGATCGAAGGTCGCCGGTTTGTCCGAAAGAACTGAAAACCCGTTTTCCAGAGCCGCTTTGGCAGCCGGGAAGTGCAGGTGGTTGGGGGTGACGATCGAGACGAAATCCATGCGCTCACCTGGCGGCAGGGTTGCCTCGGTGCGCATCATTTCCTCAAAGTTTCCGTAGCAGCGTGCGGGATCGAGGAACAAATCGGCACCCGATTCAAGCGAGCGCGCGGGATCGCTGCTGAAGGCCCCGCACACAAGTTCGATGCGGCCATCCATCGCGGCGGCGATGCGGTGCACGGCACCGATGAAGGCTCCACGGCCGCCGCCCACCATTCCCATGCGAATCCGGCGGCGCGAGGGGAGGTCGGGGTTCACGGGCGGATTCCCTTCTTGGAGGATTTTTTCTCGAATGCGGCATCGAAGGCCCGGCTGCTCGGGGCAAAGTCCAATTGGCGCACGAACGAGGCGGCTTCGGTCGCGCCGTGGACGCGATCCATGCGAATGTCCTCCCACTCGACCGAGAGCGGGCCCTGGTAACCGATATCGTTCAGTGCCACGATGACCTGCTCGAAGTCGATGTCGCCGCGCCCCGGCGAGCGGAAATCCCACTGCCTGCGGGGGTCTCCGAAAGTCGTGTGTCCACCGAAGACGCCCACCGAACCGTCCCCGTGGCCCCACCAGGCGTCCTTCACATGAACGTGGAAGATGCGCTCCGCGAAGCGGCGGATGAAGCCCACGTAGTCCACGCCCTGGTAGCCGAGATGGGAGGGATCGTAGTTGAATCCAAAGCGGGGATGATTGTTCAACGCCTCCAGCGCACGCGCCGCCGAGGCGGTATCGAAGGCGATTTCGGTCGGATGCACTTCGAGGGCGAAGTCGACGTTTTGGGATTCAAACTCCTCGAGGATCGGTGTCCAGCGGGTGGCAAAGTCGGCAAATCCCTTGGCCCAGTAATCCTGCGAAGTCGGCGGGAAGGCATAGATCGAGTGCCAGACCGACGAACCGGTGAATCCGTTGACCACGACGCGGTGGGGATTTTTTTTGAAGCCCGGCTTGTCCGAGAAGAAGGCGCGCGCCGCCCGCGCGGTGTGGGCCATGCGCTCCGCCGCCCGCCGGCGAACTCCCTCGGGATCGCCATCGCCCCACACGGAATCGGGGAGGATCGAGCGGTGGCGATCGTCGATCGGGTCACAGACCGCCTGGCCAACCAGGTGGTTCGACACGGCAAAGCAAGTCAGTTTGTGGTCGGCGAGAAGGGACCAAAGATTTTTGCGATACTTCGCCGAGGTGGCGGCGGCCTCCACGTCGAAGTGGTCGCCCCAGCAGGCGAGTTCGAGTCCGTCGTAGCCCATTTTGCGGGCCATCGGGGCCAGTTTTTCGATGGGAAGGTCGGCCCATTGGCCGGTGAAGAGGGTGAGGGATCTGGACATGGCGGGTTTCGGGTTAGTCGTTGGCGGGGCGGGATTCAATGCGAATCCGCAGGGGATCCCAGGGCGTGGAACGTGTCAGCCGGGGTCAGGCTGCGGATGAACCCCGCAGCCAGGCGGGCGGCGCGGCGGGCGTCGTCGAGATCGATGGTTTCCACGGGCGAGTGCATGTAGCGGAGGGGGATGGAAATCAAGGCGCAAGGAACGCCGTCGCGGGAGGTGTAGATGACATCGGCATCGGTGCTGGTGCTGCGCGAGACCGCCTCGTGTTGGACCGGGATGTCGAGTTTGTGCGCCACTTGGACAAGACGCTCGACAACAAGCGGGTGGTTGGCGGCGCCATGGGAGAGGGTCGGGCCCTTGCCGAGTTCCACCAGGCCGTGCTCCTTCACGTTGATCCCCGGGGTGTCGGTGGCGTGGGTCACGTCGAAAACAACCGCCACCGAGGGATTGATGCGGTGCGCGGCCATGCGCGCGCCATGGCAACCGAGTTCCTCCTGAACAGCGTTGACCGCGTAGGTCGAGGCCGCAGGGCGTTTTTTGCGAAGTTCCTCCAAGGCGAGGGCGAGGACGAATCCACCGATGCGGTTGTCGAGGGCGCGGCCGGTGATCCGGTTTTTTGAGAACTCCACCGCGTCATCGGTGAAAATTCCGGGTGTGCCGACACGCAGGCCGAGTTTTTCCACCTCTTTGGGGCTCGATGCCCCGACATCGATATAAAGATCCTTCCACTCGGGAAGTTTGTCGGCGCCCTTGTCGCGAAGGTGGATGGCGGTGTTGCCGATGACGCCGGCAACCACCCCCTTCGAACCGAAAAGGCGGATGCGGCGTGCCGGGGCGAGGGTGCGGTCGGAGCCTCCGATGGGTCCCACGGCAAGGAACCCCTTGTCATCGATGTGGCGGATGATGAAGCCGATCTCGTCCGCATGGGCTTCGAGCATCACGCGCGGTGCGTTTTTCGCGGATCCCTCAAGGACCGCCCAGGCATTGCCGTGGGGATCAGTTTCAATGCGGTCCGCATGGGGTGAGACGTGTTGAATCCAGAATTTCTGGCCTTCCGCCTCCCAACCCGACGGGCTGGGAATCGAGAGGAGTTTGAGCAGGGTGGCGGTTTTCATGGAAAGAGATTCAGCGCGGGCGGATGGCGGAGACAACGCCTTTGGTGTTTTTCGAGACAGCGGCAATATTCCAGAGCAAAAAGCCGCCTGCCGGGCGTGGTGTGGTGCGGGCTTCGACGGAGAGTTGACGCGCGATCTCGGCGGAGTCCCATTTGTGCGAGGTCATGCGGTCCACCGCGATGCCCGGAAGGACCGGCACCTGGCGGGGGTTGACCGAGGGGCTTCGCCACCAGCGGAGGAGCGAACTGAAGCTCTGCGGTCCTCCGTCGCGCCAGTAGAGTTGCGGAGCGATATAGTCCACCCAGCCATGGCGCATCCAGGCCAGCGGATCCGAAAAAAGCTGGTGGTATTGATCCACGCCGGCCTGCACATCGGCCGGGGCGCCTTTGGTGTAAATACCAAACGGGCTCACGCCGAAAACCGCTCCGGGCTTGGTCGAGCGCACGGTGGCGGCCACATCGCGAATGAGCGTATTGACATTCCGGCGCCTCCAGTCGGGTTTTGCGAGTGAACCGCCCTGCGCACGGTAGGCCGAGAAGGTGGCGTCATCGGGAAACGTCGGCAAGCGGCCCTTGGTATCGGGGTAGGGGTAGAAGTAGTCGTCGAAATGGATGCCTGCGAGGTCATACCGGGAGAGAAGGTCGCGGACGACCGAGACGATGTGGCGCTGGACTTCCGGGGCGCCGGGATCCATCCAAAGCACGTTTCCGATGCGGTGGGCATGTTGTGGAAACCGTTTGCTGACGTGATTGGTGGCGCGTGGAAGCGACGCATTGGCGGCGGCGCGGTAGGGATTCAGCCAGGCGTGGACGGCAAGGTTGCGCCGGCGGGCCTCGGTGATGAAAAAGGCGAGGGGATCGTAGCCCGGCGGCCGCCCCTGAGTGCCCGTGAGGTAGCGGCTCCAGGGTTCGATCGCGGAATTGTAGAGCGCATCGCCCTCGGGGCGCACTTGAAGAAGCACCGCATCCAGTCCCGCCGTGCGGGCGGCATCGAGGAGACGCACAGCCTCGGCCTTTTGGGTTTCTACGGGAAGCCCCTGCCGCGAGGGGAAGTTGATATTGTGCACGGAGGAAATCCAAGCCCCCTGCATCAAGGCGGAGGATGGCAGGCACGAGGCGGAGAGAACCAACAGGATCGAAACTAAACAGCGCATCGGCTCAATAAATAAACGACTCGGCGGGAGGTTCAATTTCTTCCACCGAATCGGCCCTTAAAAGAGGCACCCGCCGGCCGCCTTCGAGGGGAAACTCGACCTTTCCACGGGCCCTGACCCAGGCCATCTTGGGAAAGTCGGCCGAGGGAGACTCGATATCGATGGCCACGGGGCGGGCATCGGCCGCGCAGCACATGACAAACAGGCGCACCATGCGAAAGCGTCCCTCGACGCCGTCCCTGGCGGGGAGGAATTGGCCACGGATCTCGACGTTGCGCCCGTCGAAATCCCCGCGCATGGCCTCATCAGAGGCGGCGTAAAGGAGATCGACAGTCTCCGCCTCGGTCCAACCCTCCGCGTTTTGACGCAGATAGCGGGAGGGGTCCATCATGGTTCCTTCGGCGGGGGACTCGCCGGGCAGGAGATCGTGCAGGGGCGGTTGGTAGCCCGGGAGCGAACCGGCATCGGCCACCAGCCCCCGGTTGAGAATCGTTTGCTCTCCGAAACGGCTCGGCGAGATCCATGTTGCCAACACCAAAGGCAGGGTCAAAAGGGCCGCCGGCAGAAGTCCGCCGCGCAGAAGGCGGTTGTCATGATGGCAGCACCCTCCGTGCAACGGGCGCGTAAGCAGCAGGACGACACCGCACAGCCCAAGCACCACGGCCGAGAAGGCGGTCCACCGGTGGAAGGATGGATGCAGGTAAGAGGCGATGCGCGAGCTGAGGACGAAATATCCGAGAACACCCGCCCATAGGAGAAGGACCAGTGCGGCACAGGATCTGTCGAGGCGGGCGGTCATGGCAAAACCACGGCGAGACGCAGGCACACCAGACCGGTTACGACAAACAGGCCGAGCGCCAGTCCCGCCACGAAGCGTTTCTGGAACACCGCGCTGTAGAGGAAAATCAACTTCAAATCCATCATCGGACCAAAGACCAAAAAGGCCAGTTTCGCGACGGCAGGGAAGGCCACGAAGGTTGCTGCCACAAACGCATCCGACGAACTGCAAAGGGCCAAAATTGCCGCCAGCGACATCATTGCGGGAACTGCCAACCGGTCATCCAACGCCAAAGGCAAGAGGATTTCCTGGTTCACAGCTGTTCCGAACAACGAGGCCACCGCCACGCCCAGAATGAAAAAGACCATGACATCCAGAAAGTCGCGCACCCCCGCCTCCAAGGCCGCCTGCAGGCGGTTGAGCAGGGAATTCCCCGGCGAGTGCTCGTGAGAGGAACCGGGCAGGATTTTTTTCAAAACCGCCGAGGCGGGAAGATTGAGAACCGCGCAACCCGCAAGGACCGCGATGAAAAAGCCAAGCCCCAGGCGCAGCACGGTGAATTCCGCCGCGCCCTGGCCGCGGAAGGCCGCATAGGTGCTGAGGGCGGTGATGGGGTTCACGATGGGAGCGGCCAGCATATAGGCAACAGCCGTGGAAACCGGCAGGCCTTTATCCATGAGGCGGCGGATCACGGGCACGATGCCGCATTCGCACATCGGAAAAACAATGCCGAGGGCGCCACCTGCCAGCACGGCCAGAATCGGGTTTTTGGGAACAAAGGCCGTCATCGTGCGGGAGGGCAGAAATTGGTCGATGAGTCCGGACAGAAGCGTGCCCACAAGGATGAACGGGACCCCTTCAAGCAGGATGCTCAGAAACGAGTAGGCGAAATCCGGCAGGCTGAAGGAAAACCAGGTCATGACTGCGCCTCGCGCCGTTTTCGGGAAAGGTAGAACCAGGCGCCCGGAAGTCCCCACAGGAAGTAAATCATCATGCCGGCCAGGGAGACGAGCGTTCCCAAACCGAGGGCGGTGCCGCAGAGTTCGTGCAACAGGCGGTCGAGTAGGGCTTCTCGGACCCCCATGCCATTCAGGCTGATCGGGAGCGACGAGACGGCTGTCACCAGTGGCATGATGGACATGGTGTCGAGGATGCTGACGCGGGAGGTGAAGGCGAGGGCGACAAAGGAAAAGGCTGCAAAGAAGCTGAGAAGCATCGGCACGGTGTAAAACGCTCCGAGCAGGGCTTCGCGTCGGTTTTCGATGCAGAGTTGCCAGAGGGTTGAGAGTTTCACGATCTGGGCCCGGAAAGGCAACGAGGCTGGAATGCGCTCCACGAGATGGCGCTTGGTGAGGAGAAACGATGCCGCCAGGCCGATCGCCATCGAGAAGAGAATGATGGCAAAAATCTTCATGGTATTGCCGACGCCCATGCTCCGGGCGAACCACTCGCTGCGTCCCCAGGCGAAGCCCAGTCCCATCGCCACAAGGACCAGAACTGCCAGCAGGCGGTCCACAGCCACGCTGAGGAATCCCGCCGTGCGCTGCTCGGGGTGTTCCCGCATGAGGTAAAGCACGCGCACCACATCACCACCGGTGGTGCCTGGCAGAAACTGGTTGAAAAACGCGCCGATGAAAAACAACCGGGTCGTTTCGGCCAACGGGACCTCGACGTGAAGCATTTTTAGAAAGAGTTGCCAACGTAGAATGCCAAAAAGTTCACAGAGACCCGCTGCCACAAGGGCCGCGATCAACCATCGCCAATCGGCCGCTGCCAGCGCATGGGCCATATCGGCGCGGCGCTCCGGATCATGCAGCACCCACCAAAGCAGGGCGATGGTAACGATCGCTTGAAATATCTTGATCGCCACATCGAGGACGTTGCGTCTTTCGGGCCGGTGTGGGCTGGTGGATTCCACGCGATCGAGGCCGTGTGTTCAGGCGGCTTGGGAGGCGAGGGGAAGTTTGCGTGGCATGCGACCACGACGCTTGGCGGTGGGTTTTTCAGGCGCCTCCTTGGCCTCGACTGCCTTTTTCGTCCCATGGCCGTTCGCTCCGTGGCCATTGATGCCATAACCATTGATGTGTCCGTTTCCATTCACTTTCGAAGGAGCGGAAGACTGGGATAGGGCATCAAAACCGGGGAACACCGGATGATTTTCAACAACCGCTGCGACGGGTTCCGGAGGAGGTGTGGCCTTGTTGCGGGAGGAGGGGGCTGGCTTTTGACGCGGGTTGGTTTTTTTCGAGCGGGGTTGCGTCCGCGGATGGAGCTTGGGGTTGAGTTGTCGAGCGTTGAGGAGTGCTGGCGCGGGAGGTTTTTCACCCTCCCAACCTTCGAATTGGCGCACGGGAGTCTTGCGGCCTTTGACAAGATCGGCGACGGACTCAAGGAGGCGGGTCACATTGGTCTCCCAAGTCGCATGATCCTCGAAGCCTTGCCAGTCGGGTTCAGGCAACTCGCTGTGGATAAGAGTGGCCATTCCATCGGCGACGGCATCGCTGGAGTCGGGTTCGACATAGATTCCCAAGCCGAACTGCTCCACCAAATCGCGCATGGGGCTGGTTCCACTGGATGCCAAGACACGCCGGCGCGCCGCTACCGCAGTCGCGAGTGTGGCCGATTGCGAGTGAAATGCGGAGTTGTAGGTCAGCAAGATAAAATCTGCAGCCCGGAAGTAACTGAGGCGCCTTTCGTCCGGCACAAAGTCATCCGAGATGAACACCCGTCCGGATAGGCCGAGGTCGTCGGCCAGATTCTGGTAGTATTTCATCGGCCGATCTTTGTGTGAAGCCACGCTGCCAAGGACGACGAGATAGACCTCGGGGTTGTCCATGAGTGCGCGAATGGCCAAATCGATATTTTTGTGGTTGCGAATGGTTCCGAAAGCCAAAAGGACCCTCTTGCCACGCGGCACTTTCCATTTCGCACGGATGGACTTTGGGTTTTCCGGAAGTTGGGGGACATTGTCGGGTCCCAGCGGAACCTCCACGACGCGAATGTGCCGGGGCAAAGAAGCGGGATTGGAGAAGCGTTTATGGGCGATTCCGATTTTGAACGGGTTGAACGACAACCGGGCGGCAAAGTCATTCCACCATTTGGGACCGAGGGCGTGATCGCGGGCCGAGAAGTGAAGGTTGGTGGCGTAAATGATCCGCAGAAATGAAGCCAAAGCCATGTGGGGCCAGATCCAAAACGGCGATTGGGTATCGGTGTGGCTGGCGGTGAGCACGACGCGGGGACGTTGGAGGTAGACTTCCCAAGCAAAGCGCCATTGGTTGCGGATGGTCTGGAGAACCTTTCCCACCTTCCTTGACCAGATGCTGGTGTTTTGAGTGGCTCCTTCGATCATGCAGGCGGTGATCGGGTAGGCTGCGTCGCGTGTGCGGGCATAGCCCACGCTGCAAAGAACATGCACTTTCACGCCAGCGTCATGAAGGGCATTGGCTTGGTGATGAACCTGATCCGGAACCACCCCATGGGAACCAGGGCAATGGATCAAAACATCGACAGACTGTTGACGGGACGAAGGCATCGTTCGGGGAAGTTAGATCGGACAACAACCAGTTGCCGGGGAGACTGCCAAAGGGGGACAGATTGCGAACTGGTATGCTTGGGGTCTCGATGGCATTTTTGTAAGAATCCGGACTCCCAAACGTGGTCTTCGATCCCTCGAAGGGCAAGTTTTTTTTGGCCATGGGCCGGTGGCACAATTTGCTCAATGCGTGTCGAGGTATTCGACGGGTGGATTCAAAAGCTGATTTTTTGCATCTCTTGGAAATGCGGGTAGCTTGAAGGATGTTTTTCCCGATCTTGACTCTTTCCGTTTTGTCCGTTCTGGCCTTGGCTTGCGTGGCAGCGCCGTTTTTATTGTCAAACGCCCGAGATTGACCGGGATTGCGACTTGAGGTGGGGGAAGGTTTCGGACAGAGATTGGAGCAATGAAAAAATCCGGCTGTTTTATCGCTGTTCTCTTGGTGGCGGTATGTGCGAGTCTTTTTGCAAATCTTCTCCTTTTGGCCCTGCTCGGGGCGCAGGGCGGGGCTTCCATGGCACGGGTGAAGGTGCTGCCGCAAAAGGAATACGAGGAGGAGGTTTTGCAAAGTGGATCGGGAGCCTCGAAAATTGCCGTCATCCCGCTGGACGGGGTGATTGGTTTCGGTATGGCCGGACCACTTGGGGAGTCGTTGGTGGAGGATTTTAAAATTGCCTTGGACCAGGCGGCTCGCGACCCGCAGGTCAAGGCGGTGCTCATCGATATCGACTCTCCGGGCGGGGAGATCACCGCTTCGGATGTGCTTTATGATGCTCTTTTGCAATTTCCCGAGGAAAAGCCGGTGTTGGCTTTTTTCAATTCGATCGGAGCCAGCGGAGCCTATTACACCGCCTGCGGTGCGGACTGGATCATGTGCAACGACACGACTTTCACAGGCAGCATTGGTGTGATTATTTCGACGCTGAACTACCGCGACCTGTTTGGAAAAGTCGGGCTGGAATCGGTGGTGTTCAAAAGTGGCCGTTTCAAAGACATGCTCAACGGTGCCCGGGAGATGAATGACGAGGAAAAGGCTTACGTCCAAGGGCTCGTGATGCAAAGCTACGATCGGTTTCTCGGAATTGTGGCCGAGGCCCGGCGGCTCGATCCGGAAGCCCTTCGCAAAGGGCCGGCGGACGGTCGCATTCTTAGCGGCAGCGATGCCTTTGCAGCGGGGTTGGTGGACCAGTTGGGCTATGTCGAGGAAGCCTATGAGAAGGCGCGGGAACTTTCCAAGGCTCCCGACGCGGAGGTGGTCCGCTATGTGCGCACCTATTCATTCGACCGGTTCCTTCGTCTTTTCGGCGAGGTGGCTTCGCCCAAGGTTGAGATCCAGTTGCCGCTCCAGAATGTGCTCAAGCCGGGCCGCGTGTATCTGTTGCCGCCTTTTTTTGCGCCGTGAAACGAATCGATACCTCGGGCCGCCAAGAGGCGCTGCAATCCCCTTTTGCCGGTTTGCAGATTGAGGGCCTTCCCGAAGGTCCGGCTGACACAGCCTTTCCAGTCACACCAGGCAAGCCAGGGCGTATTGTTTTGCGCCGGGAGACGGCCCAACGGGGCGGGAAGACAGTGGTCGTCGTCACGGGTTTCGAGGAGCAACATCGCACATCCGATATCAACGAAATTGCCCGCGCGGCCCGTCAGGCCTGTGGTTGCGGGGGAACAGTGCGGGGACGCGAGATCGAGCTTCAGGGGGATCTGGTGCCTGCGGTGCGACGGTTTTTCGAGGCGCAGGGATTCCGGGTTGCGGGCGAGAAGTGAAAGCGGACGCTGTCATGACAGGGGCAGGGTCGGAGTTTGATTTTTCCCGTTCGGCGTTGGTGATCGCCGGGCACGGATCGACGGTGAATCCCGATTCGAGTGCCCCCACGTTGGCCCATGCGGAATCGATCCGGCGGCGGGCCATTTTTGCGGAGGTGGCCGTTTGTTTTTGGAAGGAGGAGCCTGGCTTCCGCGAAGTGCTGAGAATGGTTGACAGCCCGGTGGTCTATATTGTGCCGAATTTCATCAGCGAAGGGTATTTCACCCAAACCGTGATTCCCCGCGAGTTGGAGTTGGAGGGGGGCATCACCCGGCGCGGCGGGCGCACGATTTTCTATTGCGAACCGGCGGGGAATCATCCGGCCATGACCGATTTGCTTCTGCGGCAGGCATCCGCTGTCGCACCGGGGGTGTCGCCTTCGGAAACGTCCCTGCTGGTGGTGGGCCATGGCACCGGACTGAATGAAAACTCCGCGCAAGCGGTGAGAAGCCAGGTCGCAAAAATCAACGAGCGGGGCCTCTATGCCGAGGTCCTGCCCGCCTACATGGAGGAGGCGCCGCTTATTTCCGAGTGGGACTCGCTGGCTTCGCGGTCCCATGTCGTGGTGGTGCCGTTTTTTATTTCGGATGGATTGCACAGCTACCAAGACATACCGGTTTTGCTGGGGCTGAGCGCTGAGACCGGACCGGCGGCCAGCCAATCCGCGATTTTCCGGCGCAATCCCTACCGCCTGCGCGGCCGAACGCTTTTTTACAGCGGAGCCATCGGTGCGGATCCGCGATTTGCCGAGGTGATTCTCGATCAGGTGAGGGCCGCGTCCGCAAGCACTACTGGCGCGTAAGGTTGCCTCCGGTAGGGGTTCGAAAAAGACCGCCGACGAAAAGCGTCGTCAGGCTTCCGATAAAAACATAATACGGCCAAGCGATCGCGGGCCACCATTCCGGCATGAAGCCGCCAAAGTTCCATTCCCCGGGGAGGACTTGGAACCGCGCCAGGGCTCCGAGATCAAGAGCGGGAATCTTGACTTTTCCCAAAACCAGCACGGCGACGATGCCTAGAAGCATGGCGGCCACGTTTGCCACATCGTGCCCGCGTGATTTGGTCAACACGCCCAGCAGGAACACGCCCAGCAGGGATCCATATCCATAACCCAGAACACCCAATGCGAGGGGGATGATGGTGATGTTTGTCTCCAGCACGGCATAGGCAGCCGCGGTCGCAATCACAATCATCAGACACCCGAAAACCACGGTGGAGATTCGTGCCGCACGGATCGCCTGCACGTCGCTGGACGACTTGTTCAAATAAGGCTGGTAAAAGTCCCGGACGAACGAGGTCGCCAAGGCATTCAATGCGGCCGAAGTGGATCCCATCATGGTGGCAAAGACTCCAGCCACGATCAGGCCGCGGATGCCGACCGGCATTTCATGAACAATGTAGTGTGCGAAAATTTCGTTGTGCGCCGCCGGAAGCCGGGGATCCGGGGAGATTTGGTAATGCACCCAGAGAAGAATTCCCACCGCAAGGAAGGCGAGAACGATCGGGATGTCGGCAAAGCCGCTCAAAATAAGGCTGAACCGGCTTTTCTTGATGTTTTCGGCGGTTAGCATGCGTTGCACCATGTCCTGGTCGGTTCCATGGGTGGCCATGGTCAGGAATGTCGATCCGAGAATGGCCGCGAGGATCGTGTAGGGGTTTTCCAGCATGGTGCGAAGGGCTTCGCCGAAGGGGCGCGTGGCTTCCCAACCGGTCTGGAACATGGCGACCGGCCGCCCGTCGAGCATTTCCCCGACTTTGCCGAGGCCGCCCGGGATGCTGTTGAGGATCGCGATAATCGCGAAGACCACGGCGCCGCACATGAGGCAGGCTTGGATCAGGTCGGTCCAAACCACGGCTTTGATGCCCCCCACCGCGGTGTAGGCCGTGGTGACCAGAGTCACGAATACGATTCCCCAGAAGTAGGTCCACATCGTGATTTCGGCTCCCGGGAAAAGGAAGCGCCAGATCGCGACAAGAATCACGCCGCCCAGATAGAGGCGCACACCGATGCCAAGCACCCGGCCCAGCAGGAAAATGCCGCTCGCCATGTCCTTGGTCCGTGGACCAAAGCGGAGGGTGAGGTATTCGTAGATGCTCTGGACTTTGAACTGGAAATACGGGGCAATGAAAAGATAGGCGATGATGACGCGGGCGATGATGGTTCCAATGGCAAGCTGGGCGTAGGCGAAGCCGAGTGTTTTGTAACCCTCGGCCGGCGTCCCCAGAAAGGTGGCCGCGCTGGTCTCGGCGGCGATGATCGAGGCCAGCACTGCCCACCAGGGGATTTTATGGCCACCGAGTGCGAATTCCTGCAGTGAGTCATTCTTGCGGCCTGCGTAGAGGCCGATACCGACGATGACCACGAAGTAGGTCAGAATGACCAATCCATCGATGACCAGGGAAAGAGTGGATGTCACGGGCGAAGGGTCTTGAGGAGAACGACCGAGTTGCGTCCGCTGGATTCGTAGCGCTGAAGGCGCTGCGGCGGCAAAATGGCGGGATCCGCAGGCGAGAACCCCCCTTTTTGCTGGAGGTAACTGTAAGCTTGTGTGGATAGGGCGAAGAGGTGCTTCACGCCCTTCTCCCGTGCAAGATTCTCCACGAATGCCATGAGCTTGCGGCCGTAGCCTTGGTTTTCGTTGGCCTTGCGGACATGAAGGCAGGCCAGTTCCGCAGCCGACTGTTCGGGATAGAGATGCAAGGCAACGCATGCCACGGCAGTGCGGTCGATTTCCAATAGCCAGTAGTCACCCAGGCACTCCAAAATCTCCGTGCGGGTGCGCCGAACGAGCTCCTCGTTCTTGACGGATTGGCGGATGAGCGAGATCACGGCGCGCACATCCTTTTTAAAGATGCGGCGGATTTGTTGGTATTCGTTCGAGTAAACCATCGTGCCGACGCCTTCGTGGCTGAAGACCTCGCTGAGAAGGGCCTCGTTGACGCCGCCATTGAGGACATGGGTGCGCGCCACCCCTTGGCGGCAGGCCTTGGCTCCGTTCTCGAGTTTCGAAAGAAGTCCCGCTGGAAGAGTGGACTTCTGGCGCCTTACAAGATCCTCGGTTTCGGTGATGGAAAGTTGCCGGGGCAGGGGAGTGGAGGAATCGAAAGCGCGCGACGGTGCAAGGTAGAGGATTTTCGCGGCCCCGAGTTCGACCGCCACTTCCAGCGCGATGCTGTCGGAGTTCGCGCGGTAGGTGCGCCCCTCGCCGTCGAAGCCAAGTGGAGGCACGACCGGAATGATGCCCTCGTCGAGGAGAAGCCGCAGGGCCTTGACATCGACGCGCTCGACCTTGCCGGTGAATTGTTGGTCCACGCCGCCCAGGATTCCGGCCGGGTGGACGATCAGGGCGTTGATGTAGGCGGCCCGGAGATCCACCGAGGAAAGGCCTTCCATGATTTCGTTGGTCAGGCGGATGGCCGCGTCGATGCTCACTTGCAGTGTCGGTTCATCGGTGACACCGATGCCTTCGGATCCTGTGATGGCCACACCGCGCGCGGTGGCCAGCGCGGCGATTTGGTAACTGGCTCCGTGCACCAGCACCACCTTGATGCTCAGCGAGCGTAAAACCGCGATATCGAGGAGGAGATTGGCAAAATTTTCGGAGCCGGCAACTTCGCCGTCGACGGCGACCACAAAGACCCTCTCCCGGAAGAGGGGCACGTATTGAAGGATTTCGCGGAGATCGGAGACGTTCACAGGTTGCGAGATTCCTACCAAGGAACCGGCTTGCGAAAAGCCAAAATAACGCTCGCGGAAGCGCCCCCCCGGTCGGTATGTCTCAGCAATGTCGCTTGAAAAATCCCTGCTGGCCGCGCAGGGCTACATCGAACTGGAAATGCCTGTCGAGGCACTTGCCGAACTCGACGCCTTGACCCGGGAGGAGCAGGATTCGGAGGCGGCAATGCAAATCCGTTTGTTCATCCTGATGAAGTCCCAGCGTTGGGATCAGGCGCTCAAAGCTTGCGAGCGCATGCGCCAACTCTACCCGGGGGCGGCTGCAGGGTTTATTCACGGTGCGTTCTGCCTTCACGAGCGAGGCCGGACGGCGGAAGCCAAGGCCCTTTTGCTCAAGGGGCCTGTGAGCCTCGCAGGAGAAGCCACCTACTTTTACAATCTCGCCTGCTACAGCGCTGTTCTCGGGCAGATTGAGGAGGCGTTGCGCTACGTGCGCCAGAGTTTCGCCATGGATGACAAATTTCGGGATTTGGCGCGACTGGATCCGGATTTGCACGCTTTGCAAGGCCGTTTGTGAATTCTCTCCAGCAGGCTTTTTCTGCAAACTTCGAAGAGGGACTGGAGCTTGGTGCAGCCCTTTCGGTGTGGGTGCGTGGCCGGGAAATTCTCTCTCTGCACAAAGGGTTGGCCGATTCTCGAACAAATGCCCTTTGGAGCGCCGAAACACTGGTTCTAGTCTGGTCCGCGACCAAAGGTCCTGCCGCAGCGTGTCTGTTGCATGCCATGGACTCGGCAGGCTTGGAGCTTGAAATGCCGGTGGGCACCGTCTGGCCGGAGCTTTCCTCGAAGGGACCGCGTCCGGTGACATTTGCCGAGGTTTTGTCCCACCGGAGCGGATTGATCGGTTTGGATCACGGGGCCCCTGCCTTGCTCGACCACGCCAGTGTGGTGCGCGCTTTGGAGCTTCAGGAATTTGTCCCTCGATCCGACCCGGCCTACAGCCCGCGCTTGTATGGATTTTTTCTGGATGAATTGCTCCGCCGCGTCGCGGGCGGCGAGTCGCTGGGGGAGTATTGGCGCAGGGTTTTTGCCGACCCTCTCGGGTTGGATTTTTGGATCGGATTGCCTGCGTCGTTTCACGCTCGTGTCGCCACAATGACCGGCCCCAGGGCGGGACCTCCCCGCGAGGACGATCTGGAATTTGCTGCGGCGTTTTCAGATCCCTCCTCGCTGACTCGACGGGCTTTTTCGACTCCTCCGGGAATTTCCGGTCCGAGCCAGATGAATTCCCCGGCGCATCGTTCCGCCTCATTGCCTGCGATGGGTGGAATCGGTTCCGCAAGCGCATTGGCGGGCTTTTACGCGATGCTGGCAAATGGCGGATGTGCAAACGGGGTTACCTTTTTCACACCCCGAATGATCGAGGCGATGCGCACTCCTCTGGTGCGGGGGTATGATGCCGTGCTGAAGCGCCCGGTGGCATTCGCGGCGGGATTCATGCTCGATTTTGCGCCGGAGTTTCCATGCGCCTTCGGGCATCCCGGCGCGGGAGGAAGCCTGGCGTTCGCCGATCCCCGCTCGGGTGTGGCGTTTGCCTATGTCATGAACCGCATGGATGCGGGTGCGATGCCGGGACCGCGCTGCCAAAGGCTGGTAAAAGCTCTTGCAGAATGCCTTCCTCCGCTTGCCGGGGAGGCTTGAATGGGCCTTCTACCGTTGCTTTTTCAATCTCAGCATCTCCTCAATCGCATCGCCAAAACGGCGGGCGAAGCCGGGGGCGTCGGTCAATGGCGACGACCGCATGCGCTCGCGCATACCGGATCGAAGTTGGCTCAGGGCATGGGGGTCGGAAGCCAGCGCCACCGCCTTTTCAATGTAGGTCTCCGGAGAGGTCGCCACGTGTTCTGCAAGGCCAATATTTGAAAGCAGGCTGACTCCCACGCGGGAAACGTGGGTTTTTCCCGCAAGCGAGATTACCGGAACGCCCATCCAGAGGGCTTCGCAGGTGGTTGTTGTCCCGTGGTAGGGAAACGAGTCCAGAGCGATGTCGATCTGGTTGTAGGTGGCCAGATGCTCGAGGATTCTTGGCGCGTGCCCGGTGAAGTCCAATCGATCCCTCGAGATTCCGCGCCCGGTGAAGAACGCCACGACCTCCTCGCGCACCGGAACGTCGATGAGCGAGCGGGCTTTGAGCTTCAAATGCGCCGTTGGAACACGCCGGAGGATTTCCACCCACATCTCGAACAGGGGCAGGTTGAGTTTCGCCATGTTGTTGAAACATCCGAATGTGATCCTGTCGTTGGCCAGGGCCGGGAGGGGCGCGACTTCGGGAGCGCCTGGAAAGCCAGTATAGCACCATGCACACTCGGCAATCCGCACGAGCGTTTCGGTGTGGAGAGCCTCTGTGAGGCCGGGCGGATCCGCGAAAGCATCCGTGAAGCGGTATCCGATCGCCGGGAGACCGGTTGTCGACGGATAGCCGAGATAGCTTGCTTGGACCGGTGCGGGTGAGAGGGCGAAGACATCCAAGCGGTTCAGTGCCGTATGTCCTGCGAGTTCGAAGAGAATATCTATGCCGTCCGCGTGGATTTTTCCGGCCAGTTTTTCGTGCGATAGGTCGGAAGTTTCTGTCCAATAGTCCGACTTGGAACGCAGTCGTGCGGAGACCGAGTCGTGGGTTTTGTTGTCGGCGTAGGCATGAACCTCGAAACGGGTGCGGTCCAAATGCTCCAGAAGTGGTTCCAGAAAGGCTCCCACAGGATGTTGGCAGAGGTCGGCCGAG